>JAZABS010000065.1:0-4078 GCA_036136835.1 Bacteroidota bacterium | reverse complement strand
TCCTATTTGAACTGGTGAGCCTTTAACATAAGGAGCTATCCAATCATTTTTATATTCTGGAATTAGTCTTGTTTTATCGAATTCAGAAATATCTTCATGATATTTTGCACTTGTATGATGAGCATCTTCTATAATACTTTCTGTGATGTGATTTACTGTAAAAAAACCTGTCTTTTTAATATTCTTATAGGTGTTTCTTGGGATTGTTGTTGGCCTAAGGATATAACCTAAAATAGCGGGATTACTTCCTAGATGTGTTACTGAGCTAAATACAGCTAGATTTTCTATACCAGATTCTGATTTTGTCCCAATTAAATTTGCTGATTTATATCCTGTGCATGAATTAATAAGATTAATTCTAAAGATTTTTTCCATCTTATTAAAGTCATTTTTTGTAAGATATCTCATGTTTATAAATATAAAGATTTTATTACTTTAGTCAAATATTGGGTCATTAACTCAGTTGGTTTAGAGTGTTACCTTGACAGGGTAGAAGTCACTGGTTCGAATCCAGTATGACCCACAAAATGTTATATATATGTTTAGATTTAGAATTAGTGCATTTTTATTGGTTTTTCTATCCCAATTCTTGTTTTCTCAGCAATATGATTTTGAAAAATTAGACAGGTATTTTGATAGCCTAAAAGAAAATAATAGATTTATGGGAACCATATCATTATCTAAAGGAAATGAATTAATCTATACTAGGTCGATTGGATTTCTTGATTTTGAAAATAATATTTTACTAGATTCAAACTCAAAGTTTAGGATAGGTTCAATATCAAAAACCTTTACTTCAGTTTTAATTCTTAAATCTGAAGAAGATGGAAAATTAAATTTGAATGATACTATAGAAAATTTTTTCCCTGATCTTCCAAAGTCAGAAAAAATTACAATAGAAAACCTGCTGAGTCACAGAAGTGGTATTTTTAATTTTACAGATTCACCTGAATATATCAAATATAGCGTACATCCTAAATCCAGAGAGGAATTAATTAAAATAATTTCAAATTTTGACTCTGTTTTTAAACCAGGAAGGAGATCTGAATATAGTAATTCAAACTATATATTATTAACAATTATTTTAGAGAAACTTTATTCAAAAAATTACAGTGATATTTTATCAGAAAAAATCACTAAACCTTATGAGCTAAATAATACTTACTATGGAGATAAGGTAGATATAAAGAATAATGAAGCAAAATCTTATATGTATGCTGGAAAATGGATACCACAAGATGAAACTGATCCCTCAGTTCCTTTAGGAGCTGGTGGGATCGTTTCTAACCCAAGTGATCTTGCAAAATTTAGTTACTTGTTATTTAGTGGTAAAATATTAAAGAATCAGAGTCTTGAAAAAATGAAAAAAATCAATGGTCAATATGGTCTTGGAATATTTACAATACCGTTTTATAAAAGAACTGCATTTGGCCATACTGGAGGTATTGATGGCTTTAGCTCTATTTTTGCCCATTTTACTGATGATGAGGTTTCTTATGCACTTAATTCAAATGGAACAAATTTTAATAATAATGATATTACGATTGCAGTTTTAAGTGCAGTTTTTGATAAGCCTTATGAAATTCCAACTTTTTCCAGTTATGACTATCTTCCTAAAGACCTAAAAGAACTTTTAGGTTCATATAGTTCTGAAGAAATTCCACTAATAATTGAGGTTACAATGGAGGGGAGTATTTTAATGATTCAAGCAACAGGACAACCAAGAATTTCTCTTGAGGCTGTTGAAAAAAATAATTTTAAATCTGACATTGTAGGAGTTGAAATAGAATTCAAGCCTGAGAAAAATTCATTTATTCTTAGACAGAATGGTGCAAAAATTAAATTTGTTAAGAACAAGTAGTTATATTACAATAAATTCTCCTTGCATTAATTGATAGTGTCCTGGGAAAGTACATATAAAAATGTATTTTCCAGGTTCAGGTGCATCAAAAACTATTGTATCACTTTCCCCTCCACCTAACATTTTTGTTGTAATAATAATATCATCACCATCTGGAATATACTCATTATCTCTAGCTAATATTGCTCTTTGTCCAAAATCATCAACATCAACACCTTTTTTTAATAATACAAAATTATGTCCCATAAAGTCTTTTCCAATTTTTCCTACATGATTTAATGTAAGAGTAATTTTCTCGCCTGAATTAACTTTTATTACTTTTTTATCAAAAAGCATTGCGTCATTAGAGTTTAAGATAACCGTGTTTTCAATATTATTGTTTTGGATAACTTCAGATGAGTTCTCTTGAACACGTTCATATTGGAATTTCTGCTTTTTTGGCTTTTGATTACATGATATCAAAAGAACTGCAATGATAAAATAAAAGTTTGTAGATTTCATATCAATAGTTTTCACAAATTTATTACACAAAACTATTATAACATAATAATTTACCTTTATCTTTAAACAATTACTAAATATTAATATTATGAAAAAACTTATTTTATTATTAACTATAATTCTTACTTCTTGTAGTGCACCACATGAAGGATCTGGATATTGGCTAGGTAATGAAGATGAAACATTTATTAATGCTTCAAATGAGTATCTAGAAACTTACAAGAATTGGATTCAAGCTCACAATGATAAAGATATTGATGCAGTTTTGTCTTACGAGACAGAAGATGTTAGGTTAGATTTATCAAGTGGAACAGTAATCTCTGGAGCTGAAGCTCATAGAGAGGGTTTATCAAATTATTTTGAATCTAATCCAGAATGGAATCTTTACTGGGCATTGCCATATGTTGGAGTTACAGAAGGTGAAGTTTGGATTATAGCTGGTCAGGTAGTTACAACTGATGACTCTAGGGTTCAAAGGATGATTGATGCTCAATTTACTGATGGAAAAATATCTAGAGTAATTGTATATGATAAAACTCCACCTCCACCTCAAGAATAATTAACTTATATAATTATAAAAAACCCTTCATATGAAGGGTTTTTTTATTTTTGTTTAGGCATGAACAAGTATATATATACATTAATTATATTCTCTCTTTTAAGTTGCTCAAAAAATAATTCTGAAAATGAATTAGAAAATACATATAAAGGAAAACTTGTGGTTAAGGGAATATGTATGAATTACGTTATTCAAGTTTTAGATCCAAATTTTGATTCTTCTTTGATTGAATCGAATTGGATAAATGAATTCTCAGACATTTCATACGCTAATGTTTTTGCTCTTGAGAGCATATGTGATTTTCCTGAAGATATAGATGAAGGAGATGAATTTTCCTTTATCATAGATAATTCAAAAGAAAACAATTGTGCTGTATGTTTAGCTTATAGCCCAACACCAAATAAATACCTTAGTATAACTGTTTTAGATTAACCTCTATTTATTACTGTTGAAGATGCTTGAGATTTTGCAAGAACCGTAATATCACTTATGTTAACATTTTCAGGACTTGATATAACATAGTCAATAACATTAGCTATATCTTCAGAAACTAGAGGATTAACATCTTTATAGACTGCCTTTGATCTTTCCTTATCATCTTTAAACCTAACCATTGAAAAGTTTGTTTCTACTAAACCAGGATTTATTTGGGATACTTTTATATTATATTTATTTAAATCAATTCTCATTCCTTGAGATATTGCATCAACAGCAAATTTTGAAGCACAGTAGATATTACCTTTTGGATAAACTTCTTTTCCTGCGATTGAGCCAATATTAATAATATGTCCTTTTTTATTATTTACCATTATTCTTAAAACTTCTCTAGAAACATATAATAACCCTTTTACATTAGTATCAATCATCATATCCCAGTCTTCAATGTCTCCTTCATGTATAAAATCAAGTCCATGAGCATTTCCTGCATTATTTATTAGAATATCTATGTTTTTCCATTCATTTTCTAATCCTTTAAGCTTATCTCTAACATCATTCTTATTTCTTACATCAAAGGTTAATGTCTTTACACTTGTTGAATTAGAAAGAGAATTAGAAAGATTAATAAGCTTGTCTTCTCTTCTTCCACATAGAATTAAAGAGAAGCGATTAGCTAATTTTTTTGCTGTTGCTTCTCCTATTCCTGAGGTTGCACCAGT
>JAZABS010000064.1:0-5442 GCA_036136835.1 Bacteroidota bacterium | reverse complement strand
ACTTAAAAAAACCTCACGAAAGTGGGGTTTTTTTATTTTGAAAGAGCTTCTAATCTTTTAAGTAATGGAGGATGTGAATAATGAACAAAAACAAATAGTGGATGTGGGTATAGATTGCTTAAACTATCAACTGACAATTTCTTAAGAGCTAATTCTAGCGAAACACCGTCATATGTATCTTTAGCATATTTGTCAGCCTCAAATTCATTCTTTCTACTTAACATATTCATTAAAATTCCAATAATTAGACCTACAGGTGAATATAAAAAGCTAAAGGCTATAATACCAATATGAAAATTCATGCTTGAAGAACCTAATGCATTAGCAATTAAATCAAAGCTCATACATATTTCAAATAAATAACACATCACACCTAATTGAATAATTGTTATAATCATAGAAAATAAAATATGTTTCTTTTTATAATGCCCTACTTCGTGAGCCAACACTGCAACTAGTTCTTCTTCGCTATGTTTCTCAATTAATGTATCAAATAAAGCTATTGTTTTCTTAGGGCCTAATCCGCTAAAAAAAGCATTTGCCTTAGACGACCTTTTTGACCCGTCAATCACAAAAATATTTTTTAAAGAATAACCTACTTTTTCAGAATAGGCTTCAATTTTTTTTCTTAATTCTCCATCTTCTAATGGGGTTAATTTATTAAAAATAGGTACAATCAAATCTGCATAGAACATATTCAAAAAAAGCATAAATAATGATAATCCAATCCATAACCACAACCAATAACCTGCACTAAAAAAATCAATAACAAAAACTGCTAATGACGTTAACCCAATTATAATTACAGATGAAATAATTAAGCCTTTAATGTTATCAGCAATAAATGTTTTTAATGTAGTCTTATTAAAACCATATTTCTCCTCAATAATAAATGTTGAGTAATAACTAAAAGGTATTCCTAAAATATGAGTGAATAAATGAAGTATCATAAAAAAAATACATGATTGAATAATAATGGAATCTGATAATGAGATAGCATAATCACTGATGAATCCAAAGCCATAAAAATATAACATGGCTAGAGAGATAATCAAACTTAATGAACTGCTTATTGATGAAATCCTACCTCTTTCAATTTTATAATTTTTTGCTTTTAAATAGTTTTCGGCGTTATAGAAATCTTTAAGATCATTTGGAATATCATTTTTCCAATTTTTATCGTTTAAATACTCAAGAACAGTTGTAAAAACAAAGTTAAATATAACTAAGCCTATAAAAATCCATAAAAAGCTCCCTGCATTCATTGCAAAATTTTAAGAGTACAAAAATAAACAATTTGTTGAGTAATTTATTAAATTAGTCAAACAATGCTAAGAACTATATTACTATTAATTGCTAGTCTATGTGGATTTGTCTATTTAACATATTCGCTTGAAGTATTTGAGATTTCATTTACTGATTTACAAATGAAAACTTTAATTTCAATGACCAAGCTTTATCTTATATCTAGTCTCTACTGCTTCGTAATAAGTGAAATAGTAGAAAATTACAGTCAAGTTGATAAATTTTGGAGTACAATTCCTATAGTATATGTCTGGTACTTTACTCTAGAATCAGAGATGGACACAAGAATGCTCATTATGGCAACTCTGGTTACAATATGGGGGGTTAGACTAACCTACAATTTTGCAAGAAGAGGAGGATTTAGTATATATTTTTGGAAAGGAGAAGAAGATTATAGATGGGTAGAAGTAAAAAAATCAATGCCAATTTTATCTAAAAGATTAAATTGGGCAATATTTAATTTATTTTTTATATGTCTATATCAGATGGGATTAATCTTTCTCTTTACTCTACCTATTCTAGCAGCATGGCAAGGATCAGAAAATCCTATATATTGGGCTGATTACCTAATTGCTGGAGTTACGCTTTTACTTATTATTTTGGAAACAATTTCTGATCAGCAACAATATGAATTTCAAAATGAAAAATATAGAAGAATTCATCTGGGCGAAGTGCTCGATGGAGATTACAAAAAAGGATTTATAACTTCAGGGCTTTGGTCATTCTCTAGGCATCCAAATTATACATGTGAACAATTAATCTGGATAATGTTTTATCTATTTAGTGTCTCAGCAACTGGTCAGTGGATTAATTGGTCTATTATTGGCTGCATATTATTAGTTATACTGTTTTATTCTAGCGCAAATTTCAGCGAGAATATTACAGCTAAAAAATATCCTGACTATAAAAAATATCAAGAAAATACGCCAATGTTTATTGGCTTTAAAAACTAGAAAATTATGTATAAATATTTATTAATAATCGTTTTAATTTTACATTCCTGCAATATGAAAAAAAATGAAATTACTGAGCCTAAGGCAGAAAAAATCGATAAAGTAATGACAATTCATGATCATCAAAGGGTTGATGAATTCTACTGGCTAAATGAAAGAGAAAACCCTAAGGTAATTGAATATCTTAATGCTGAAAATAATTATAGAGATCAGTACATGGAAGACTATAAGGATCTTGAAGAGGGAATCTTTAATGAAATAAAATCAAGAATCAAGGAAGATGACTCTAGTGTACCCTATCTTGATAATGGATATTATTATTATACCCGATATGAAAAGGGGAAACAATACCCAATTTATTGTAGAAAAAAAGGAAATCTTTCTTCTCAAGAAGAAATACTTCTTAATGTAAATAAAATGTCAGTAGGTCATGAATATTTTAGAGTTGGTGGAATTGATATTAGCCCAGATAATAAAATTATGGCCTATTCTGTCGATACAATTAGTAGAAGATTATATACGATACATTTTAAAAATTTAGAAACTGGAAAAGAAAGCACTAATACAATAGCGAATACTTCAGGAGGAGTTAGCTGGGCTAATGATAACAAAACATTGTTTTACAATCTAAAAAACATAAATACTTTAAGAAGTGAAAGAGTAATGAGACATGTTTTGGATTCTAACAAAAATGATCAAGAAGTTTTTTATGAAGCGGATGAAGAGTTTAATTTATATTCTTATAAAACAAAATCAGGAAAATATATAGTTATAAGTACCGGAAAAACTATTTCTGATGAAAAAAGAATTCTTGATGCAAATAATCCCAGTGGAGATTTTAAAATATTTCAGAAACGAGTTGAAGGACTTGAATATTCAATAAATCACCTAGATAACAAGTGGTATATAAGAACTAATTCTAATGATGCTACAAATTTTAAACTTATGGTGTGTGGTGAAGACAATACATCTTTAAAATACTGGAAAGAATATATAGGACATAGGGACAATGTCCTATTAGAGGGATTTGATGTGTTTAATAATTTTCTAATTATAACTGAAAGAGAAAATGGAAAGAGAAAGTATAATGTAAAATCATTAAATGACAACATACAAGATCATTATATTCATTTTGAAGAAGAAGCTTTCTCAACATATTCCAGCATAAATATGGAAATTAATTCAAATAAATTTAGATATGGTTATTCTTCTATGACTACACCAAGTTCAACAATTGAATATGATGTAATTAAAAAAACAAAAACAATATTAAAAGAAACGGAAGTTCTTGGCGGGACTTTTGATAAAAACAATTATATGTCTAGACTAGTCTGGGCTGATGCTAGAGATGGTAAAAAAATACCTGTTTCTTTAGTATATAGAAAGGACCTATATAAAGAAGGTAAAAACCCTCTTTTACTATATGGATATGGATCATATGGAGCTACTAATAGTGCAGGATTTAGTTCTGTTAGGCTAAGTCTATTAGACAGAGGTTTTGTTTATGCAATAGCTCATATAAGAGGAAGTCAATATTTAGGAAGGTCGTGGTATGATGACGGAAAAATGTTTAATAAAAAAAATACATTTTGGGATTTTATTGATAGCGCTAAATATTTAGCTAAAAGCAAATATGCAGATGAAGATAAAATATTTGCAATGGGAGGAAGTGCCGGAGGACTATTAATGGGTGCGGTAGCAAATATGGAGCCAGATGTATTTAGAGGCATAGTGGCTGGAGTACCATTTGTAGATGTCATTACAACTATGCTAGATAAAACAATTCCTTTAACAACATTTGAATTTGATGAGTGGGGAGATCCTAGAGATAAGGATTCATATTTTTATATGTTATCATATTCTCCATATGATCAAGTAGAAGAAAAAGACTATCCAGCAATTTTTATCACTACTGGATATCATGATTCACAAGTACAATATTTTGAACCTGCAAAATGGATTGCAAGACTTAGAGATAGAAGAACAAATAAAGAACCTCTACTTATGTACTGCAATATGGATGCAGGCCATGGAGGTGCTTCTGGAAGATTTGAGGCATACAGAGAAACAGCTATGGAATATGCTTTTTTAATTAGCTTATTAGATTAATATTAAAATTATATTATGAATAAATATATATGGTTATCTGTTTTTTTAATAACAAGTGTTATTACTTATCAATTATTAAATACTGATAATGAATGGGTATATTTATTTGACGGTAATACAACTGAAGGCTGGAGAGCATATAATGGCGAATCATTACCAAAAAAGTGGACAATACAAGATGGTGTTTTGACTTTTTCTACAGACTCAAAATTAGAAAAGGATATGGAAGGTGGTGGTGATATTATATATTATCTTGAAGAATTTGAAAACTTTGAACTATATCTAGAATGGAAACTACCTGCAGGAGGAAATAGTGGAATTTTCTATCATCTAAAGGAAGGCTTTAATACACCATATGAAGTAGCTCCTGAATATCAATTATTAGATGACTATGGATGGGAAAAAATAAATAATGCAACCCTTGGAGAATCTCAAAAAGCTGGTGCTGATTATGCAATGTATTCTCCAAACAAGAACAAAATTCTTAATCCTGCTGAACAATGGAATTCATCTAAGATTGTCTTTACAACTGATAAAGTAGAACATTGGTTAAATGGGCAAATGATTCTTTCATTTGTTCCATGGTCTGAAGATTGGTATAAAAGAAAAAATGAGAGTAAATGGAAAAATGCAGAAAAATACGGTTCTTTTAAAAAAGGTTATATAGGTCTTCAAGATCATGACAGCCCGCTATGGTTTAGAAATATTAAAATCAGGAAATTATAGTGATGAAAAAATATAAAAGAAGGGACTTTATTAAAAATTCTGTTGCCTTAGCATCGTTAACTATTTTACCTTTGAATATTGTAGGTAATTCAAAAAAAAGTATGATAAGAACTGCACATATAGGAGTTGGAGGAATGGGTAAGGCTGACTTAGAATATATCTCTTCACATAAAAATGTTGAAGTAGTAGCATTATGTGATGTTGATAGTGATATTTTAATGACAGCAAGTAAATCTCATCCAAAAGCAAAAACTTATAAAGACTATAGAAAATTATTAAATGAGATGGATTCGAAAATTGATGCGGTAATTGTTTCTACTCCAGATCATACTCATGCTCCAGCATCAAT
>JAZABS010000063.1:0-6440 GCA_036136835.1 Bacteroidota bacterium | reverse complement strand
TCTCTGCCTCCACCAGTATCTTTTTCTCCACCAAATGCGCCTCCAATTTCAGCTCCAGAAGTGCCTATATTTACATTTGCTATTCCACAATCAGATCCTGCAGCAGATAAAAACTTTTCTGCTTCTTTTAAGTTGTTTGTCATTATTGCGGATGATAAGCCTTGCTTAACATTATTTTGAATTTCTATTGCATTTGTTACATCTCCTGAATATTTTAATAGATATAAAATAGGGGCAAAAGTTTCCTCTTTAACAATATCAAAATCTGGTTCTGCCTCTACAATAGCTGGCTTTACATAACAACCACTTTCATATCCTTCACCAGATAAAACTTCACCTTGAACAATAATTTTTCCTCCTTCATCTTTTACTTTTTCTAGCGCTTCACTATACATTCTTACAGCATCTTTATCAATTAATGGTCCTACATGATTACTCTGATCCAGCGGATCACCAATTTTAATTTGCTGGTAAGCGCCTACCAAAGCATCTTTTACAGTATCAAAAATTGACTCGTGAATAATAATTCTTCTAGTAGAAGTACATCTTTGTCCAGCAGTTCCAACTGCTCCAAAAACCCCACCAATTACAGTCATTTTAATATCTGCATCAGGTGTTACAATAATAGCATTATTACCGCCTAACTCAAGCAATGATTTCCCTAATCTTTTACCAACTTCAGCTGCAACAATTTTACCCATTCTTGTAGATCCTGTAGCTGAAATCAATGGAATTCTAATGTCTTTAGTCATATATTCTCCAACCTTATAATCTCCATTAATTAAACAAGAAATTCCTTCAGGCAAATCATTTTCTTTTAATACAGATGCAATAATATTTTGACATGCAATTGAGCATAAAGGAGTTTTCTCACTTGGCTTCCAAACACATACATCTCCACAAATCCATGCTAAGGCAGTATTCCATGACCAAACAGCAACTGGGAAATTAAATGCAGAAATAATTCCTACTATTCCCAAGGGGTGATATTGTTCATACATTCTATGTCCTGGACGCTCGCTATGCATAGTAAGTCCGTGTAACTGTCTAGATAGTCCCACTGCAAAATCACAGATATCTATCATTTCCTGAACCTCACCTAATCCTTCTTGATAACTCTTTCCCATCTCATAAGAAACCAACATTCCAAGATGCTCCTTAAGCTCTCTTAATTTATTACCAAACTGTCTTACCATTTCTCCCCTTTTAGGTGCAGGCATCGTTTTAAAAGTTTTAAACGCCTCCTGAGAAGAACTAATTACTCTCTCATAATCCTCTTTTGTAGTTGAGCTTACAGTTCCAATTAATGCTCCATCTACAGGCGAGTGACTTTCTATTTTTTCGCCAGAAGCAAAGAATTCTGATCCAGTAGATGTTCCTAAATTATTAGAAGTTATACCTAATTTTTGTAGAGAAATATCAATTTTCATAATAAATTATTTTTATCTTGAACGAAGATAATGATTTCTAATATTTATAAAGAAATATTTAACTGAAATGAGATTCTTATATTTATTATTCTTACTATTTCTATTCAATTGCAATGATGAAAATATTCATCCGGTTATTGCTATTCATGGAGGTGCTGGTGTAATACTCAAAGGGGATCTATCTGAAGAAAGAGAAAAACTTATAAGAGAAAAATTAGACGAAGCGATTAGTCGTGGTTATGAGATTTTAAATGCCTCTGGCAGTAGTACAGATGCAGTAATAGAAACAATAAAAATTTTAGAAAACTCTCCATTATTTAATGCAGGAAAGGGCGCCGTATTTACCAATAATGGAACTATAGAGCATGATGCTTCTATAATGAATGGAGCAGATCTTAATGCAGGAGCATCTAGTGGGACCATGCATGTAAAAAATCCTATCACTCTTGCCAATGCTATTATGACAAAATCAGACCACGTATTTCTGTCAGGAAGTGGAGCTGAAGAATTTGCAAAAAAAGAAAATCTAGATATGGTAGAGCAAGATTATTTCTATACTGAATTTAGATTTAATCAACTGAAAAAAATGAAAGATGATTCAAAATTTGGAACAGTTGGATGTGTAGCAATGGATAAGAAGGGAAATTTAGTAGCAGGAACTTCAACTGGTGGAATGACAAATAAAAAATGGGGTAGAATCGGTGACTCTCCGATTATTGGAGCTGGTACATATGCCAATAATAATACATGCGCTGTTTCATGTACAGGATCTGGAGAATATTTTATGAGATCAGTAGTTGCCTATGATGTTTCTGCTTTAATTGAATATGAAAAGCTTTCACTAAAAGATGCTGTATCCAAAATCATACACAAAAAACTTCCTGCAATTGGTGGTGATGGAGGATTAATAGCAATAGATAATAAAGGTAATATTGCAATGGATTTTAATACCCCTGGCATGTACAGGGCATCTATAAATAAAAATGGTGAAAAAGTGATTGAGATATATTCTGAATAATTTTTTATTAAATCTCAGATATTCGTAGAGTATTGACCATCCCCTTTGCTTTAACTGGCATCGCAGCTAAATTAATAACCATATCTCCTGTTTTAACATACTTATTAGTAGTCAAAATCTTATTAATATTTTCTATTGTCTTGTCAGTTGAAAGCTCTTTATTATAAAAATAAGCCTTAACCCCCCACAACAAATTAAGTCTAGAGACTATCCTTTTATTTGAAGTAAAGACCAATATATTACAATGTGGTCTCCATGAAGATAATTGAAATCCTGTATAACCACTGTGTGTCATTGTAGTAATTGCTGCTGCATCTATTTCGTTAGCTGTTTTGGCTGCATGATAGCATATAAATTTTGTTATATACCTATTCGTTCTAATCGTTGGAGGTTCTGCAGGAACCGCAATTTGATCTGAATATTCTACTGAACTAATTATTTTAGAAATTTGTTGAACAACAGCTGCAGGATGATTCCCGATGGAAGTTTCTGCAGAAAGCATAACTGCATCTGCGCCATCCATAACAGAATTTGCAACATCATTAACTTCTGCTCTTGTTGGTTGTATATCCTCTATCATACTCTCCATCATTTGGGTTGCTATAATTACTGGAATTCTAGCCTTTTTAGATAGGTAAACTAATTTTTTTTGTATTAAAGGGACTTCTTGAGAAGGAATTTCAATTCCCAAATCTCCTCTTGCTACCATAATTCCATCAGCATTCTGTATAATATCATCTATATTATCAATAGCTTCAGGCTTTTCAATTTTAGCAATTATTGGAATTTTAACTGCAGAATATTTATCAATAACTTTTTTTAATTCTATTAAATCATTTCCTTTTCTAACAAATGACAAAGCAACCCAATCTACTTCTAAACTAATTGCAAATTTTAAATCTTTAATGTCCTTAGGAGTTAATGATGAGGTTGATATTTTAGTCTGAGGTAAGTTAATTCCCTTTCTTGATCCTAATATAGAATTGCTTAGCGCCATTAACTTGACGTTATTTTTTTTATCTGATTTTATTACTGAGAACTTATATTTGCCATCATCAATTAGAACCTTATCGCCTGTTTTAACATCTTTTGCAAAATTCTTATAATTAACAAAGATTTCTTTTCTGCTTCCAAAAAAAGGTGTACCTGTCTTAATAGAGATTTCATCTCCTTTTTTCAATTTTATAATTTCTTCTAATTCTCCTAGTCTTATTTTGGGCCCCTGCAAGTCAGCTAGAATTGCAACATTATATTGATGCTTTTTATTTAGCTCTCTTATTATACTTACGTAATTATTAACTTCATCATCTTTAGCGTGAGAAAAATTAATTCTAAAAACATTTACACCGCTTTTGATTAAGTTATGAATAGCTGTTTTTGACTTACACGCTGGTCCTAATGTTGCTACAATCTTTGTTTTCTTTAAATTACTCTTCATTATAAAAAGATTAAATGTTCTTTATTTTTCAAATCCTTACTAATATTATACAAGGTAATAATTTGTGAGATACTTTTAATTTTTTTTGATATATCATCTAGATCAATCTGAATCTCATTTTTATCAACTTTAAGTAAATAATTAACATTTTCATATTCAGCTAACAAATTAAATTTTTTTATTAATTCATTAGAAGAAGTAAAAAGGTCGGTATTTTCTGATTTTTCAGTAAAATTATGATTATAAATATTTGAAATTAAATTCCATTTCAATAAATTTTCATGATCAATATATTCATAAACTGAAAAGCTGGCCTTTGAATTTACAAAGTTTAGATCAAATGTTTTCCGACTTAAATTAAGCCCTAATTTCTTATTTAAAAAATAGGCTAGCCTATAATCGATTAAATCAGTATGAATTGCTAATAGGTTAAATTCTTCATTTAAAGAATCTTCTAAATTTAACTTGCTCTTTGCCAATTTAAATAAACTATTGTGTAAAGATATAACTTATTATTATCTATGACAATCAGATATGATCAAATAAAATTAATGTTTAATTCTCCCTGTCTTTTAAAATTTCTTCCTGATACATAAAAAATGCACGTTTGGAAGCTTTTTCTTCAGCTTTTTTCTTTGAAGTTTCTCTTGCTTTAGCAATAACATTATTTTCTACAGATAATTTTACTGCAAAATGTTTAACTGAGTCATTACCATTGTCCTCAAATGTTTGATAGTTATAGTCCTTTTTATTCTTTTGACACCATTCAATAAATAAGCTTTTATAACTTATTATTTTATTTTTAAGCTTTTCCAAATCAACATGAGGGATAATAACATTTTGGTATACAAATTTTTTGCAATATGGATATCCTCTATCCAAAAAAATAGCGCCTATCAAGGCTTCAAACAAATTACCATGAATATTATCACTATAATTATCATCAGCAATATTTGACTGAACAAAATCAATTAAATTTAACTCGGAACCAAGTTCATTCAAATGATTTCGACTTACTATTTTAGATCTCATTTGTGTTAAATAGCCTTCAGAACCATCAGGAATATTTTTAAATAGATAAGATGATATAATTGAACTTAATATAGAGTCACCTAAAAATTCTAATCTCTCATAGTTTATTGCAATTCCATTAATATCTCTCCTATTAAGTGATCGATGAATAAAAGCGCGCTTATAATATTCTAATGAATTAGGGCTAAATTTTAATAAAGATTTAATTTTATTATAAAAAGGGTCTTTTCTTTTATATAAAATATCTTTTATTCTAAATATTGACATAATTAGTCTATCTTTTTAAATAACACACATGCATTATGTCCTCCAAATCCAAATGTGTTACTCATGCCAACATTTACTTCTCTTTTTTGAGATTTGTTAAGTGTAAGATTTAAATTTTGATCTATATTCTCATCTGCATTTTCATGATTTATGGTCGGAGGTATTAAATTATTTTGGATAGATAAAATAACTGAAATTGCTTCAATTGCACCTGATGCTCCTAATAAATGGCCTGTCATAGATTTAGTAGAATTAATATTTATATTAGGTGCATGTGCTCCGAAAACTTCAGATATTGCTTTTAATTCAGCGATATCTCCTAATGGGGTTGAAGTTCCATGAGTATTAATTGCGTCTACTTCATTTGCATTAATGTTTGCGTCATTTAGACAATTCCTAATAACTGCTTTAACTCCTATTCCTTCAGGATGAGGGGCTGTTATATGATGTGCATCAGATGATAGTCCAGCACCAATAAATTCTGCATAGATTTTTGCTCCTCTTGATTTTGCATGTTCGTATTCCTCTAAGATCAATGTCCCTGATCCTTCACCTAAAACAAATCCATCTCTAGTTGAATCAAAAGGTCTAGAGGCAGTTTCTGGAGAATCATTTCTAGTAGATAGCGCATGCATAGCATTAAACCCAGCCATTCCAGTGATATTAACACCTGCTTCACTTCCTCCAGATACTATAACATCACAATATCCTAGTCGAATATAATTAAGAGAATCTACTAATGCATTCGCAGAAGAAGCACAAGCGGAAACAGTTGTATAGTTTGGGCCCATAAAACCATATTTCATAGATATGTAGCCTGGGGCAATATCTCCAATCATTTTTGGAATAAAAAATGGATTGAATCTAGGGGTTCCATCTCCTTCAGCAAAATTTAAGATTTCATTTTGGAATGTTTCTATACCGCCAATACCAGACCCCCATATTACACCAACTCTTGATTTATCTATAGTTTCTAGATTAAGGCCTGAATCAATAATAGCCTCTTCTGTTGACACCATAGCATATTGGGTAAACTTGTCCATCTTTCTTTGCTGCTTTCTGTCAAGAAATTCAGAAATATCAAAGTTTTTTAACTCACACGCAAATTGTGTTTTGAATTTTTCAGTGTTAAAATAGGTAATAGGTGCTGAGCCACTTTTACCACTAGCAAGTCCTTGCCAGTAATCACCAATATTATTACCTATTGGGGTAAGAGCACCAAGGCCAGTAACAACAACTCGTTTCAAAGCCATGA
>JAZABS010000062.1:0-7540 GCA_036136835.1 Bacteroidota bacterium | reverse complement strand
GAGGCTACTACTGAGGAAGCTCCTGCTGAAGAGGCTCCTGCTGAGGAAGAGGCTCCTGCTGAGGAAGCTCCTGCTGAGGAAGCTCCTGCTGAAGAGGCTACTACTGAGGAAGCTCCTGCTGAAGAGGCTCCTGCTGAGGAAGCTCCTGCTGAGGAAGAAGCTCCTACTGATGAAGATGATAAAAAGAAATAATTAATAAATTAATCATGAAAAATATTTTATTTACAATAGTTTTCCTTCTTTCAATTTCATTGTATAGCCAGACTAATTTTAATGCTGGAATTTCTATGGGAGGTAATGATTATAACTATGGAAGCACATTTTTCTATAATCAAAGAAGTGTTATTATCGGATCTGTTTATTTATATGATGAATGGGATAATAATGCTGAGATCCACACTTTAACTAATGAAAGATTTCTTGTTAAAAACATTAATCTTAATATAAATAGAAATGCTTTTGAAGCAAAGTTAACAGATTCTGACTCTATTTTTTCTTTTAATTTTAACAACATAAAGCAAGTTGTTATAAATGATAAAATTTATAAGAATTATTTTTATAATGATGATAATAGAGTCTATGAGATTATCTATGAAACTGAAAAGTTTTCACTAATGAAAGGGTTTTCAATTAAGCTTGTATCTAAAGGTGCTAATCCAATGTTAAATAGAGCAAATGATAAATATGCTAAATTCTCATCATACTTTGTAAAGATGGATAATAGTATTAAACCTTTTAGACTTAGAAAGAAATCTATATATAATTTGTTAGGAAACGATAAGAATATTATTTCAAGGTTAGATTATTATGTTAGCAGTAATAAATTCTCATATAAAAATGAGGAAGATGTCGTCCAGATTTTGGATTACGGATTCAATCTTTAATTTTTTTAACTAGGAGTAAATTTTTACTCCTTTTTTTTTGACAAAAATTTATGATTTTAATTTTTATAAATTATTTTTGTCTAATTCAAATTCCAAATGCAATATAAAGCAAGAAAAAAAGCAATAATACTTTTAGCTGACGGGACAATTTTTTATGGAAAGGCTATTGGAAAGGATGGTTCAGCTTTTGGAGAGGTTTGTTTTAATACTGGAATGACAGGATACCAAGAAGTTTTTACTGATCCCTCATACTTTGGTCAGTTAATGGTCACAACAAATGCACACATTGGAAATTACGGAATAAATGATCAAGAAGTAGAATCAGATAGCATTAAAATTGCAGGACTAATATGTAAAAATTTTAATTACGACTATTCCAGACATGCTGCAGATGATTCATTAGAAAACTTTTTTATAAGAAACAATTTATTTGCCATTTCTGATGTGGACACAAGAGCTTTAGTTTCTTACATTAGGGATAATGGAGCTATGAATGCTGTAATTTCTACCGAAGTGGATTCAATTGATAAATTAAAGGAACAGCTTAGCAAAGTTCCAAATATGGAAGGACTAGAACTAGCTTCCGCAGTTTCAACTAAAGAACCTTATTACTTTGGAGATGAAAATGCTACGTACAAAATTGCAGCTTTAGATTTAGGAATAAAGAAAAATATTTTGAGGAATTTATCTAAGAGAGATTGCTATATTAAAGTTTATCCATATGATAGTTCTTTTGAAGATATGTCTTCTTGGAATCCTGATGGATATTTCATATCAAATGGGCCTGGAGACCCAAAACCTCTTACTGCTGCACAAAACCTAGCAAAAGAAGTTATTGATAGAAACTTGCCACTTTTTGGAATTTGCTTAGGTCATCAAATAATTGCTTTGGCAAATGGAATATCTACATATAAAATGCATAATGGACACAGAGGAATAAATCATCCTGTTAAAAATTTAATTACGGGTAAGGGTGAGATTACATCACAGAATCATGGTTTTGCTGTTGACAGAGAAGATGCCGAAAAAAATAAAGATATTGACATTACTCACATACATTTAAATGATAATACCATAGCAGGTATCTCTATGAAAAATAAGAATTGTTTTTCCGTTCAATATCATCCTGAGGCAAGTCCTGGACCCCATGATGCTTCATATCTTTTTGATACCTTTATAGAAAATATTTCAAAACAACCATAGTGTCTGTCATTGATAAAATAATTGCAAGACAAATTTTTGATTCTAGAGGTAATCCAACTATAGAGGTAGATGTGATTACAAATAACGGTGTAGTTGGAAGAGCTGCAGTTCCTTCAGGAGCATCTACTGGCCAGCATGAAGCAGTAGAACTAAGAGATGGAGGAAACAACTATTGTGGTAAAGGAGTTTATAAAGCTGTAAGTAATGTAAATGATATTATTGCTAAAGAACTTAAGGGTCAATCCATTTTTGATCAAGAAAAAATAGATAAGCAAATGATTTCAATGGATGGAACTAAGAATAAATCAGTTCTTGGGGCTAATGCCATTTTAGGGGTTTCGCTTGCAGTAGCTAAAGCTGCAGCAAAAGAAAAAAACATATCATTATATTCCTATTTAGGAGGAGATTCAGCAAATAAATTGCCAGTTCCGATGATCAATATCATTAATGCTGGATCACATAGTGATGCACCTATTGCATTTCAAGAATTTATGATAATTCCTGTTTTAGCTAAAAGTTTTTCAGAAGCTATGCAAATGGGAACAGAAATCTTCCACTCATTAAAGAATGTTTTAAAGTCTAAAGGCTTAAGTACAAGTGTTGGAGATGAAGGAGGATTTGCTCCAAAATTAGAAGGAATTGAAGATGCTCTTGAATCAATTAAAAAAGCAGTAGAAGATGCGGGTTATTCTTTTGGCAAGGACATAATGATTTCTTTAGATTGTGCAGCCTCAGAATTTTATGAGAATGGCAAATATGATTATACCAAATTTGAAGGACCATCTTCAAAAATTAGAAATAGTAAAGAGCAAGCAGATTATCTTGCAGATTTAGCAGATAAATATCCAATTCTTTCGATTGAAGATGGAATGGATGAGGATGACTGGGACGGTTGGAAATATTTAACTGAAAAAATTGGTGATAAAGTCCAGCTAGTAGGCGATGATCTTTTTGTTACTAATGTAGAAAGGTTGTCTAAAGGAATCAATGAATCTATTGCAAATTCTATACTAATTAAAGTAAATCAAATAGGTACTCTTACAGAAACAATTGATGCAGTAAAAATGGCTCATAAAGCAGGTTATACTTCAGTTATGTCACATAGATCTGGCGAAACAGAAGATAATACAATTGCTGATCTTGCAGTTGCACTTTCCACTGGACAAATAAAAACGGGCTCAGTTTCTAGAAGTGATCGAATGTCTAAGTACAACCAACTGCTTAGGATAGAAGAGCAGCTATCAGATAAGGCAGTATATCCACAAATGGAGGCTTTTAAAATCAACTAGCCTTATCTTTTAAAATTCGAGAGAAATTTTGTAAATTTGCACTGAATTTTTAGTGGAATTCTCAATATTTTTTAATAGTGTCAGATAAAGCAACATTAAATATTAATGGTGAAACATATGATTTCCCTGTATTTCAGAGCTCTGAAGGTGAGCTTTGTGTTGAAATAAGTAAGCTTAGGGGTTTATCGGATGGTGTCACCACTCTTGATAGAGGTTTTAAGAATACCGCTTCATGTGAAAGTAAAATCACTTATTTAGATGGAGAAAAAGGTATCTTAAGATATAGAGGTTATTCTATTGAAGAATTAGCTAGTAAAGCTTCATTCTTAGAAGTGGCATACCTTTTAATTTTCGGTGAACTTCCTACCCAAGAGGAGCTTGATCAATTTCATCATGATATTATTGAAGAAAGTATTGTAAATGATGATGTAAAGAAAATTGTTGATGCATTTCCAGGAGCTGCGCACCCTATGGGTGTTTTGTCAAGCTTAACAAGTGCATTAACTGCTTTTAATCCTGATGATGTTTCCTTAGATTATCAAAGAAGTAAGGAAGAAATGTATCACACTATTGTAAAATTAATGGGTAAAATACCTGTTCTTATAGCTTGGACATTTAGAAAAAAGAACGGATTTCCACTAGAGTATTCAAGTAAAATAAGAAATTTAGGATATGTTGAAAATATTCTTCAAATGATGTTCAAAAGACAAAATGAAGAATATGAGCAAAATGATGTTTTAGTAGATGTATTAAATAAACTATTAATTCTTCATGCTGATCATGAGCAGAATTGTTCTACTTCTACTGTTAGAATAGTAGGGTCTGCACATGCAGGATTATTTGCTTCAATATCTGCAGGAATCTCTGCTCTTTGGGGTCCTTTACATGGTGGAGCAAATCAAGCAGTATTAGAAATGTTCAATTCAATCAAAGAAGATGGTGGTGATACTAAAAAGTATATTAATAAAGCTAAGGATAAAGAGGATCCATTTAGACTTATGGGATTTGGCCACAGAGTTTATAAAAATTATGACCCTAGAGCAAAAATAATTAAAGAGGCTGCACATAGTGTTTTAGATAATCTTGGCATTGATGATCCTGTATTGGATATCGCTAAACAGCTTGAAGAGCAAGCTTTAAAAGACAAATATTTTATCGATAGAAAATTATATCCAAATGTTGATTTTTATTCTGGTGTAATATATAGAGCAATGGGTATTCCTTCTGACATGTATACTGTAATGTTTGCACTGGGAAGATTACCAGGATGGATTGCTCAGTGGAGAGAAATGAGATTAATGAATGAACCAATTGGACGTCCTAGACAGCTTTATACAGGTAGTCAACTAAGAAAATTTAAATCGATTTCTAAGAGATAATTTACATTTATCCCTCACACTTTCTTTGTATCTTTATTGAATGTTAAATCTCAATGTAAATAATGAGACTTCAAAACTAAAAGCAGTTGTTTTAGGTACAGCTTTAAGTTTAGGTCCTACTCCAAAATTAGAAGATTGTTATGATCCTAAAAGTAGGGAGCATGTACTAAACAATACTTACCCAAATGAAGAGGATCTAATTCAGGAAATGGATGAATTTTTTCAAGTATTAAAAAAATATAATGTAACGGTTTATAGGCCTGAAAAAATTATGGACTATAATCAAATTTTTTCAAGAGACATTGCATTTGTAATAGAAAATAAATTTGTTTTTGCAAATGTTGTAAAGGAAAGATCTAAAGAGATTAACGGAATAGAACATGTTTACAATCAAATTGATGATCAGCATTTAATTCGCCTTCCTGATTCATGTCGTGTAGAGGGAGGAGATGTAATGCTGTGGGGGAATTATGTATTTATAGGAACTTATACTGCAGATGATTATTCAGAATATATAACTGCTAGAACTAATATGCAAGCAGTAGATGTCATTGAGAAACTTTTCCCTAGCAAAACAATAATTCCTTTTGAATTACTAAAGTCTAATGATGACCCAAGGAATAATGCTCTTCATCTAGACTGCTGTTTTCAGCCTGTAGGTGAAAATAAAGCTATCATTTGCCCTGAGGGGTTTTTAGATAAAAACCAGTATCAATGGATTGTTGACTTATTTGGAGCAGATAATATTTTTGAGATTACTAAAGAAGAAATGTATAATATGCACTGCAATATTTTTTCAATTGATCATAATGTGGTTGTAAGTGATAGAACATTTCATAGACTTAATTCTTGGCTTGAAGAAAATAACTTTATTGTAGAAAGAATAAAATATACTGAAGCTTCAAAACAAGGAGGACTACTTAGGTGTTCAACTCTACCGTTAATAAGAGAATAATTATGGAGCAGACAACAAATAACATATTAATGATTAGACCTTCTAATTTTAATTATAACGTTCAGACAGCGGTCAATAATTATTATCAAAAAGATGGAATTGAAATAGACTTAGTTAATGAAAATGCTCAAAAAGAATTTGACTTATTAGTTGATAAATTAAAATCTAATGGGATTAATGTTATGGTTTTTGATGATGACCTACAACATGATACTCCAGATTCCGTATTCCCAAACAATTGGATTACATTTCATTCAAATGGAGATGTAGCTATTTACCCAATGTTTGCAATTAATAGAAGGCTAGAAAGAAGAGAAGATATATTGAGTTTTGTAGAAGACAAAGGATTTAAAATCAATAACATTGTTGATTATACATCTGCTGAAGATGAAGATCTTTTTTTAGAAGGTACTGGAAGTCTAGTTTTGGATAGAGTTAATAAAAAGGCATACTGCTCTATTTCAGAAAGATCATCTGAAGACTTATTAATTGAATTTTGTGAAGATTTCCAATATACTCCAGTTATATTTAATTCATTTCAAAATTATGATGGCAAAAGACTACCTATATATCACACTAATGTTATGATGTGTGTGGCAGATACTTTTGCAATAGTTTGTTTGGATTGTATAGATAATAAAGACCAAAGAAAAAATTTGGTAAATCATCTAACTGATGACAAAAAAGATATTATTCAAATTACGGAAGATCAGGTTGAGAACTTTTCAGGAAATATGCTGCAGCTTAAAGATTCTAAAGGGAAATTAATATTAGTCATGAGTGATTCAGCCTATAAGGCATTAAGTAAGGATCAAATTGATAAAATAGAAAAGCATTGTAAAATTTTGTCTAGTGCGATACCTACTATTGAAAGTTGTGGAGGAGGAAGTGTGCGATGTATGATAGCTGAAGTCTTTATTCCAATTTCAAAATAAGATTATTAAGCACTATATTTATATAATATAATTTAATATGCAACTTCAAAAGATACTCTCAAAAAATGTAATTGATGCTTTTGATAAACTTTTTAGTGTTGAAGTTGAAAATATTGAATTTCAGCCTACCAAAAAGGAATTTGAAGGAGACATAACTATTGTTATTTTTCCTTTTGTTAAAATTCTAAAACAGAATCCAAAAGATATAGCAGAAAAGCTAGGAAATTATCTTGAAAACCAAGATTGTGTAGTAAAATATAATGTTGTTTCAGGGTTTCTTAATCTTGTTATATCGGATGATTATTATATAGGTTTTTTTGAGTCAATAAAGTCTGATGAAAAATATGGATTTGTTTCTCCAACTTCAAATGATGCAGTTATGGTTGAGTATTCATCTCCCAATACTAATAAGCCTTTGCATTTAGGACATATAAGAAATAATCTTTTAGGTTATAGTGTTTCAGAAATATTAAAGGCATCAGGAAAAAAGGTTTATAAAACTCAAATTATTAATGACAGAGGTATTCACATTTGTAAAAGTATGGTTTCATGGCTTGCTTATGGAAATGGAGAAACTCCTGATTCGTCTGGAATTAAGGGAGACAAATTGGTCGGAAACTATTATGTTAAATATGATCAGGTTTATCAGGATCAGGTAAGGGAATTAATAGGCAAGGGAATAAATGAGGATGAAGCAAAATTACAAGCACCAATATTATTGGAGGCAAAAGATATGTTATTAAAATGGGAGGCAGGAGATAAAGAAGTTGTTGAGCTTTGGAAAAAAATGAATCAATGGGTTTATGATGGATTTGATGTTACTTATAAGAGATTGGGAGTTGATTTTGACTCATTGTACTATGAGAGCCAAACCTATCTGCTTGGAAAAGAATTC
>JAZABS010000061.1:0-5465 GCA_036136835.1 Bacteroidota bacterium | reverse complement strand
AATTAGTTCTCTATTTGAAATTTTATTGTAATTCATTTATTGTTTTTTAGAAACAGGTTCTTTGATTCAATATACATTTCTTTATTTAATAATTCAAATCCATTACTATCATCAACAAGCTCAACGGGATCAATAAGCTCTATTTCTTTTCTATCTAAAGTTATTTGCTGCAATGCTAGGGCTAAAAGCGGTTCATTTCCATCTCCTAGGATACCTAAGTTTCCAGAATTTTCTTCTAGTGTAATATCTGGGGTTAGTCCATTGAAATAATCTGTATTACCTATTGCATTTAAAGTCTTTAACACTAGTGGCTGTAATGCATATGTGTGATTTGGATTTGCACCTTCAAGACTAAAATCTTCTGCATCATATAAGGTAACTGATGCTTGATATTTACCATATGTATTAGTTCCTATATGAATTACATCAATATAAGGGTCTAAACAATTTATTACTAATTCACTTGCCGATGCTGAACTTTGAGTTGCAATAATATAAACACGATTTAAATTTAAACTGCTATTATTTTCTACAAATCTATTTACTAAGAATTCTGGGTTATTATTTAGATAATAAGCTTGAATTTCACTATTCCATTCTTCAGTGCTAATTATTTCTCCAGAGAATTGACCAGTAATTAGACTTGAAAGTAAAATAGAAGAACTTACCGATCCACCAGGATTATATCTAAGATCAACAACTAGATCAGTAACATTATTAGATTTAAAATTTGAAAAAACATTTATTAATTCATTGTCATAATCTCCTATAAAACGGTTGTACATTAGGTATCCTATTTTTTGATTCTGAGTTTCTATTATAGATGAGATATGAATAGGATTTTTTTCATATGATACTTTAGTTAGTTCAATATCAATATCATTTGAAATTATCTGGTCGTCAGAAGTTTCAGATGTGTTTTGATCTAGATATTCAGCAAAATTTACAGTGTAAATATCATTTGCTAGTAGTTCTGAATAGTTGTCAACTGTTAATGAAATTCCATTAATTGCATTAAAAATATCTCCTCTTTGGATATTATTTTCTTGTGCATTTGAGTTTGGATGAATATATCTTACATATCCATAAATGTCATAATTGCTGCCAGGAATATATCTTAATCCATATTCCATTCCATTACTGCTAGATATTCCACTGAAATATTGTTGAAGAGCTATATAATCATCTACTATGAAACTAAATTTATCTATAGTCTCTCTCTGATATATTAAGCTTTCAAAAAGGTTTTCAGGGGTTTCAAATAAATTTAAATAGTCAGCATATTCTTCAGATGATGAGAATCTATCATTAGAAAGATCATTTATATTTTGCTTATATAGATAACTAGCATTCATTCCTCTCCAAACAAAATCATTTATTTCACTAGCAAATACTCCATTATCATCTTGATCTTCAAAACAGCTAAAAAATGTTACTGAAACAAGTAGAATTAAATACTTAAGGAGTTTTGTGTTATTAAAGATTTGCATATTATTTAGCAGTTTATATGCCTGTATAATTTTCGGGAGTTATTTTTCTCAACTCTATTTTAATTTTATCCTTAACATCTAATTCATCAATAAATTTGTGAATTACCTCTTTAGTTATATTGGCATTACCTCTAGTTAAAGATTTTAAGGTTTCATATGGATTAGGGTAATTTTCCCTTCTTAATATAGTTTGAATAGCCTCAGCTACAACGGCCCAATTATTATTTAAGTCACTTAATATTCTTTGTTTGTTTACAATTAATTTTTTAAGACCCTTTATTGTAGATTTTATAGCTATTAATGTATGAGCTAAAGGGACTCCTATGTTTCTTAAAACAGTACTATCTGTAAGATCTCTTTGAAGCCTAGATATTGGTAGTTTAGATGATAGGTGCTGAAAATTTGCATTAGCAATGCCTAGATTCCCTTCACTATTTTCGAAATCAATTGGGTTTACCTTATGAGGCATTGCAGAACTTCCTATTTCCCCTTTTTTTATTTTTTGCTTAAAATAATCCATAGAAATATAAATCCACATATCTCTATTTAGATCAATTAGAATATTATTAATTCTTTTAATGTTATCAAATATTCCAGCTAAATGGTCATAATGTTCTATTTGTGTAGTTGGAAAAGAATGTTTTAACCCCAATTTATCAGATATCAATTTTTTTGAAAAGCTTTTCCAATTAATATCTGGGTATGCTAACTTATGTGCATTGAAATTTCCAGTAGCACCCCCAAATTTTGCTGCGATAGGAATACTTCTTAATTGCTTTAATTGTTCTTTAATTCTAACTATAAAAACATCAATTTCTTTTCCAAGTCTAGTAGGAGAAGCCGGTTGACCATGTGTTCTTGCAAGCATAGGTATTTTAGACCATTTTTTAGATGAATCATTTAGAATAGAGATAATTTTATTTAATTCAGGATAGTATACTTCATTTAAAGCATCCTTTAAGCTAATAGGAATAGCGGTATTATTTATATCTTGGGAAGTTAAGCCAAAGTGAATGAATTCTTTGTATTTTCCTAAATTAAGCTTATCAAATTTGTTTTTAATAAAGTATTCAACGGCCTTGACATCATGATTTGTTTTATTTTCAATTTCTTTTATTTTTTTTGCATCTTTTTCAGAAAAATTTGTGTAAATCTTTCTCAGTTGTTTAAAATCGGATTTTTTGAAAGATCTTAACTGAGGTAATGGTATTTCACAAAGGGCAATAAAATATTCGATTTCAACTAAAACTCTATTTTTTATAAGAGACTTTTCAGAAAAGTAGTTTGAAAGAACAGCAGTTTTTTCAGAATATCTTCCGTCAATTGGTGAAATAGCATTTAGTGAATTAAACAACATTATTTATTTATAAAAGTAATTTGCAAAGATAATTATTTATTTAGATTTAATAATTAAGTTTGCTATACAAAAGTTTAAAAAAACATTCTATGAAAAATTCAGAGATAATGAAGCAAGCTTATGCTTCTTTAAAAGGTAAATGGGGTATTGCTATTGCAACTTTAATAATATATGGATTAATTGCTATTGCTGCAGGGGCTGGGCCATTGCTTTTTGTTGGAATTGAATTTCAATGGTTGTCAAATATAACTTCTTTGGTTATAGTTCCCCCATTAGCAATTGGATTATGTATTTTTTCATTAAATATCTCTAGAGATTCAAAGGCTGATATTGATAATTTATTTTTAGGATTTCAAAAAAATTGGATTAATTATATCTTAGCATACATCCTAATGGTTTTTGTTATTGCAGTAGGCTTTTTTCTATTTATAATTCCAGGCGTGATTGCTTCGCTAATGTTTTCTCAAGTATTTTTTATTATGGCTGAAGATGACGAAATTGGAGCATATGATGCACTTGTTAAAAGTTATAATATGATGAAGGGTTATAAATGGAAATTTTTTAGAATAAACTTACGAATTATGGCCCTTGCTATATTATGTATCTTTACTTTAGGTATAGGTTTTATATGGCTTAGCCCATACCAATATGTCGTTTTTGCTACATTCTATGATGATATTAAGGATAAGCCCAGTTTTAAAAATCAGGAATATTTAAGTTAATTTTTAAGACTTCTATTTAGAACTTTGTACTCTTCATAGCATTCACTTATTGCATCTAATACTTGAAGATCATTAGCTTTAATTATAAAGTCGTCAGAATAGTTACATTCACTTATTAATAAATCCAAATCAACTTTATCTAGTTGGAGTAGTGCTAGAAGCATTTCTCTATCGAATCTATTAGATAATAAATCTCGAATCTTATTATCTTCTTTCATTTTCCTAAGCTTTCTCAATTCATTGGGTTGTTTCCCAAAAATTTTGTGAAGAAAATCAAATGGATTAAAAATTGCATTTAATGCTTTTGTGGCAGCACTTGTTGGTCTAGCACTAGATTCATAACCAACATTTCTTAAACCAGAGATACTATATCTGAAATTTCTATTTATTGGTACTTGTTTGATATCTATTTCAAGATATCCTGTAAGTTTTAATTGATTTACTACTACTTCTTCAAGAGCTAGAGCTAATTCAGTTAATTCAATACTAGTATTAATGCCAAATTTAATCCAATCATTGGTAACTCTTACTTTGATTGATTTGAATCCAAGGTATGAAAAATGGAGCGTATCATCTACTTGAACTCTTATCTCAAATTCACCTTTTTTATTAGTAGCTGTACCGATAACCTTATTAAGGTTTACAATATTTACATTTTCTAGAGGCATATTATTATTTGCGTTTAATATTGTGCCCTTAACTGTAGTTATTTCTTGGGAAAAAGAAATCGTGCAAAAAAGAAGGAAAATATTTAGTAGTATTTTTCTCATCAATAAAAATATTGCTAAATATAGTAAACTTTGATATTTAAAGAATATAAATCATCTAGCTTAACTGTTATTTAACAATAATTATTTAAGTAATTAATTAGTTTTTTAACTGCTTTAGATCTATGAGCAATTTTATTTTTTTCAATCAAATTCATTTCACCAAAAGATTTTTTATATCCTTTTGGTAAAAAAATAGGGTCATAACCAAAGCCATTAGCTCCTCTTTTTTTAGTGAGGATTTCACCTTCGCATATTCCAGTGAAAGTAGTTACTTTATTATCAATATTTAATGCGATAACTGTTTTAAATCTTGCATTTCTATTATTAGCCTCTTTCATGTCATTTAGAAGTTTTTGCATATTTAATTCATCTGTTGAGTTTTCTCCAGCAAATCTTTTAGAAAAAACCCCAGGATTGCCATTTAAAAAATCTACCTCAAGTCCTGTATCATCTGCAAAACAATCAAATCCATAATTGGTTTTAATATAATTTGCTTTTAATATAGCATTGCCACTTATTGTATTTTCAGTTTCAAGGATATCTTCATTGCAATTAATATCATTAAGATTAATAACCTTTATTTGATTTTTGATTAGATTGGTTACCTCTTTTAACTTATTTAAATTTTTTGTTGCAAAAACTAACTTCATATTGATTAATTATTATGATAAGGTTCATTTTTTATGATTGTTAAGCTTCTATATAATTGTTCAAGAAAGATTATTCTTACCATTTGATGAGAAAATGTCATTTTTGATAAGGAAACTTTTTCATTGGCTCTTTTTAATATTTTGTCTGAAAATCCATATGCTCCTCCAATTAGAAATATTATTTCTTTTTTACTTGAATTCATGTGATGTTGAATGAAATTTGAGAATGAAACTGAAGTATGTTCTCTTCCATTTTCATCTAAAACAATTAGATGTTGATTATTATCTATTTTCTTTAAAACTAGTTCAGCTTCTTTGTTTTTTTGAACGGTCTTATTTTTTACTGATTGACTCCCTTCTATAGATGTGAATTCAAAATTTATATAATGATTTATTTTATTTAAATATGATTTAATTACACTTACAAAGTCTTTATTTTTAGTTTTTCCTATTACTATGCATTTAATCTTCATTAT
>JAZABS010000060.1:0-9761 GCA_036136835.1 Bacteroidota bacterium | reverse complement strand
GCAATCATAATGGGATCAGAAGAAAAAGGAATTTCTCCTTCTATCATTAAATTATGTGATGAGAATGTAAAACTGCCAATGTATGGCAAAATACAATCATTAAATGTTTCAGTTGCTTGTGGAGTTTTTCTATATGAAGTAATTAGACAAAGAATCTAATCATAAATACAGCTTTAGATCTAATAGATTATCTATTGAAATGATTTTACTTTCAGCATTAATTTTATGAAAATTAAATAAGATTGCGCTCATACCAAAGCCAATAGCTCCCAAAACATCGGCATTATAACTATCTCCAATCATTAATGAACTGCTACTTTTTGCATTTGCTTTGTTTAATGCATAGTCAAAGATAATTGGATTTGGCTTTTTATAGCCAACCTCCTCAGAAATTGTAATAGTCTTGAAATATTTAATAATATTTGATTTCTCTATTTTTTTCTTTTGAACCTCCTTAAAACCATTTGTAATTATATGCATATCATATTTATTGTCTAAATAATCTAATACTTCAATCGATCCGGGAATTAGATTATTATTGTCTGAAAGGTGATCTATATAGTCTATTGACAACTTTTTAATTAAACTATCATCAATATCCATTTCTAGCTTGTCAAATGTATCAGATAATCTAAAAAATCTTAATTTATCTTTAGATATCTTATTTTCTCTGTATAAATTCCAGTAGTTTGTATTTATGGGATTATAAGCCTCTAGAAACACATCAATGTTGATCTCCAAACCATTTATATTAAAAATTTTAATAAATGTTAAGTTAGAGTTCTTTTCAAAATCCCATAAGGTATGATCTAAATCAAAAAATATGTCTGATATTTTATTTTTATCCATTATAAAATAAGATTAATTAAAAAGATCGCTTATCAAACTAAAGTTAAGCCCTCCAAATTTTCCACTACTCATCATTAATAGTGCTAAATTAGAATATTCCAATGACCTTAAATAAGTAATTAACTCTTCTTTGCTACTAACTACAATTAAATTATCATGATTAAATGCTTTCACTACTTCATTTGAATTTAAATTCTGCATTTTTTTTAATTCAATAGCTTTTTGTGAATAGAAAATTATAGCCTCATCTGCAGAATCTAATGAATTTTTATAATGTTTAATGAAATCTATATTAAGACTGCTAAAAGTATGTAGTTCTAGACAAGCAACAATTTTCTTCTTTGAATTTTGACTTTTAACAGCATCAGTTGTAGCTTTTACTTTACTTGGTGAATGTGCAAAATCCTTATAGGCAATTGAATTAGAGTTTTTAGATATTAATTCTAGTCTATTACTTGCACCATCAAATGAACATATAGCATTAAAAAAACTTTCTTGACTAATTCCCATTTCTTGACAAATAAACATTGCCCCCATCAAATTATTAATATTATGTTTTCCAAAAATCTTCAATGGAATTTTTTCATTATTAACCTGCAAATATGTTACATTGTCATTGACAAAATAAGCTGGAGTCGTATATGGAATTTTTTTGACCCTACTTTTTGACTGAGATACAATATTATTTAAATCAATGTCTTCAGCATTATAAATCAAAGCTCCATTTTCTGATATTGAATCAATAAAAATTCTAAATTGCTCTAAATAAATTTCATAAGTAGGGAAGACATTTATATGATCCCATGCAATTCCACTAATTAATGCCAAATCAGGTTTGTATAAGTGAAATTTTGGTCTTAAATCTATAGGTGAGGTAAGATATTCATCTCCCTCTAATACAATAAACTGATTTTCATCTGTTAATTTAACCATAACATCAAAGCCTTTAAGTTGAGCGCCGACCATATAATCTACATCTACATTATTATAATTCATAACATGAAGTATCATAGATGTTATTGTAGTCTTGCCATGACTTCCGCCAATAACTACTCTCTTCTTATTAACCGATTGATTATATATAAATTCAGGATATGAAAATATTTTAAGTCCTAATTCCTTAGCCTTTAATAATTCGGGGTTATCAGCTTTAGCATGCATTCCAAGAATTACTGCATCTAATTCTTCTGAAATCCTTTCTACATTCCATCCATCCTCAGATGGCAACAAACCGTGATTCTTTAGCCTTGATCTTGAAGGATCATTTATTACATCATCACTTCCAGATACAATAAAGTTTTTGTTTTTTAACGCTATGGCTAGATTATGCATAGCTGCTCCTCCAATGGCTATAAAATGAACTCTCATTTTTCAATATTATCTTTAAATTTCATCATTTGTTTATACAAGCTATTATTTTCAATTTTATTACTGTTGTAATAGGCAATTGCATTATCTAAATGCTTTTTTGCAGAATAAAGATCATTCTTATAGAAATAAATTTTTGAAAGCAAATAGTATGCATAATCTGGTGAAGTTCTGTCTCTAGAAGTGTAGTTGTCTATATATAAATTTAAATGAACAATAGCCTTATCAAGCTTAACCCTGCTATTATAACATAATTCACCAATACTAAGATTCAAATAATTATATTCATATTCCCGATTAAATGAATCTAAGTTATCTGTTAACTTATTGATATATATGCTTGCCATTTCATCATCATTCTTAAATTCATAAATATATTTTTTTGAAAATAAACCATCTATTAATGAAATTTTCTCCAAATCATTGGCATATTGCAAGGCTATTGATTTACTGCCACCTAATAGCTGAGGTAATTCAGTAAATATTTGAATTAATGCCCAAATCGCCTCTTTGTTTTTATTGTCTAACTCAATAGATTTAATTAAATAGTTTTTTCCCTCATTAATTAATCCTAAGGATTTAAATCTATTTGCATCATTTGCTTTAGCTGCTAAAGTACCACCAAGTTTATAATTATATATCGCATTATTATGATCTATTGCAACCAATTTTCGATATTGAATAATGGCATTGTCCCAGTCCTTCATATAACCATAACAATCTCCCAAAGTCTTAATTAATACTTCATTATTTGGGTTTGTTTCTATTGAGCTGAGAATAATTTTTTCAGCTAATGAATAATTCTTATTTGCAATTAATGAATCTATTTCTTGTGTTTGCGAATGAATATTAAATACTAGGAAAATTGATACTAATATGTTGTAAAAAGTCATGTCAAATATTTTAACTATTCATTCAGCAAATGCCATAATTTGTCCTTTAGCATTGTAATCCCCTTATTTGCTATCGATGAAATAAATATGTAATCAAGATCAAGTTGCTTGTCTAATTCTTTAGACATTTCCATTTTTAATTCATCATCTAACAAGTCAGACTTAGTAACTGCAATTAATCTTTGCTTATCTAACATTTCTGGGTTATATTTTTTTAGCTCATTTAAAAGAATATTATAACTATCTTTTATATCATCTGAATCTGATGGAATCAAAAACAATAAAATAGAATTTCTTTCTATATGTCTTAAAAAGTAATGACCTAGCCCCTTACCTTCCGCAGCACCTTCAATAATTCCAGGAATGTCAGCCATTACAAAAGTTTGATAATCCTTGTATTTTACAATTCCTAAATTTGGCTTAAGCGTGGTGAACTCATAGTCTCCAATTTTTGGCTTAGCATCTGTAATAACGGACAACAAGGTTGATTTGCCAGCATTAGGGAAACCAACTAATCCTACATCAGCCAAAACTTTTAACTCTAATGTTATCTGTTTTTCTTCATTAGGCATTCCAGGCTGAGCATATCTTGGAGTTTGATTGGTTGAAGACTTAAAATGCCAATTTCCTCTTCCCCCTTTTCCCCCATGACAAACTATTTCTCTATCTCCATCATTAGTGATTTCAAAGATTTTCTTTTCTGATTTTGAATCCTTCACAACTGTTCCTAAAGGAACATCAATATAAATGTCTTGGCCATCAGCACCAGTACTTCTGTTTTTACCTCCATCATTTCCATGCTCTGCTTTAAAATGTCTTTTGAATTTTAAGTGATATAAGGTCCAGTAGTTAGGATTAGCTCTAATAATTATATGACCGCCTCTGCCCCCATCTCCTCCATCAGGCCCTCCTTTAGCAACATATTTTTCTCGTCTTAGATGCACAGAACCTTTACCTCCCTTACCGGAGGTAACATTTATTTTCACATAGTCGACAAAATTACCTTCTGTCATAGCAATATTATTTTCAATTAATCTAATCTATAAGGAATCTATTACCTGTTTTAATCTTACACTTATTTCTTCAATTTGGCCTTCTCCATTGATACCAAAATATCTGTCTTTTTCTTGATAATATTCTTTTAGAATTGCTGTTTTTTTATAATACTCGTTTATTCTATTTTTTATAATTGCTTCGTTTGAATCATCTGCTCTACCACTAGTTTGTCCTCTTTTAATTAATCTTGAAATAAGTATACTATCATCTACTTCAAGTGCAATCATTGCGGATATATTTGTATTATTTGAAGTCATTAATTTATCAAGTGAAATTGCCTGACTAGTAGTTCTAGGGAATCCATCAAAAATAAAACCATTAGAATCTAAATTATTTATAACAACCTTGTTAAGCATTTCAATAGTGACTTCGTCAGGAACCAATTCTCCTTTATCCATGTATTGTTTAGCAAGTATACCTAAAGAAGTGTTGTTTTTTATGTTATATCTAAAAACATCACCAGTAGAAATATGAAATAAACTATAAGAATCTTTAATTATCTCAGCCTGAGTTCCTTTACCCGCTCCTGGAGGTCCAAATAATACTATATTTTTCATTTATAATGTATTTATACTTATGATGATAATTTATTAAAACAAATATAATCAAATCAATATGTTAATTTCTAATTGATTAAATTTTAAAATGTATTTTTGCCTTAGTTAAATTTAATCAATTATGCAGTACTTCTCTAGTGACTTTAAATTAGGAATTTTAGGTGGTGGGCAACTTGGCAAAATGCTTCTAAGAGAGTGTGCAAAATTCGATATATATACTATAGTCTTAGATCCTAGTAAAGACGCTCCATGTAGTAAAATAGCATCAGAATTTTTTGTGGGAGATCTTATGGATTATAACACAGTTTTAAGTTTTGGAGAAAAAGCAGATATTATTACTATTGAAATTGAGAATGTTAATGCTGATGCCCTAAGGGAATTGGAATCATTAGGAAAAAAAGTTTATCCTTCATCTGCAAATATTAAGACAATCCAAAACAAAGGATTTCAAAAGCAATTTTATAAAGAAAATAATCTCCCAACATCTGATTTTAATATATATTCTAGTAAGGATTTAATTGAAAAAGATGTCTTAGCAGACAAATTAAATTATCCATTTGTATGGAAAAGTGCTCAATTTGGGTATGATGGCAAAGGAGTTAAAATTGTAGAGAATGAAATCCAACTAAAAGAATTGCCAAATTTAGAGTGTATAGTTGAAGATAAAATAAAAATACAAAAGGAACTTTCAGTCATTGTTGCCAGAAATGAATCCAATGAAGAATCAAGTTTCCCAATAGTCGAAATGGATTTTAATGATCAATCTAATCTAGTTGAAAGAGTAATATGTCCAGCCAACATTCCAGCTTCAATTGAAGAAAATGCTGTTGAAATTGCAATCAATGTTTCTAGATCTCTTAATAATGTTGGGCTATTAGCAATAGAAATGTTTTTAACAAATGATAATAGAATTTTAATAAATGAAATTGCTCCAAGACCTCATAATTCTGGGCATCATACAATTGAATGTTGTCAAACTTCACAGTTTGAGCAACACATAAGAAGTATTCTTAATCTACCTCTTGGAGATACATCTATAAAAATTCCAGGAATTATGTTAAATTTGGTAGGTGAGAACAAAATAGAAGGAGATGTTGTATATGAGAATATTAATCAAGTAATGAAATTACCAGGAGTTACTCCTCATATATATGGAAAAAGAAAATCTAGATTAAATAGAAAAATGGGGCATATAACAATTGTAAATAACAATATAAATGATGCAATTGAAATGTCTAAAAAAGTAAAAGAAATAATAAAAGTAACATCAAAATAATATGGCAGAAGTTGGAATTATAATGGGAAGTAAAAGTGATCTTCCTGTCATGCAAAATGCAATAGATATTTTAAATGAATTTGGAATAAATTCAGAGGTTGAGATAGTATCTGCTCATAGAACTCCTGAAAAAATGTTTAGCTATGCACAAAGTGCTAAGAAAAAAGGAGTTAAAGTTATTATAGCAGGTGCTGGAGGTGCAGCACATCTTCCCGGGATGATTGCATCTATAACTACCGTTCCTGTTATTGGTGTTCCAATTAAATCAAGAAATTCTATAGATGGATGGGATTCCATTCTATCTATTTTGCAGATGCCTGATGGTGTTCCAGTGGGTACAGTAGCCCTTAATGGTTCGAAAAATGCTGGTATTCTAGCTGCTCAGATAATTGCAACTTCCGATGAAAAATTAAGCCAAAAAGTTGAAGATTATAAGAAAGAGCTTGAAAATAAAGTAATATCTTCAAATAAAGATTTAAAAAAATAAAATCTATATAAAAATCAAAAATTTCTATAAGTAATTTCATCACTTTTATTTGTTAATAAACTAACAATCTTATTTGATAATTAATAATAAATATTCTTATAAAAGAATCATTATTTAAGTACATTTACACCCACTAATTCATGATTAAATGAATACAGAATCATTTCTTATAAGACATATTGGACCGAGAGATGAAGATATCAAAAAAATGCTTAAAGTAATCAATGCTAATTCACTTGATGAGCTTATTGATGAAACCCTTCCTAATGATATAAAATTAAACCAGTCCTTAAATTTAGAAAAACCTCTAAGTGAATCAGAATATTTAATGCATTTGAAAAAAATATCTGCATTAAATAAAGTTTATAAAACATACATTGGTCTTGGATATAATCGATCCTATCTCCCTGCTGTAATTCAAAGAAATATTCTGGAGAATCCGGGGTGGTATACAGCATACACTCCATATCAGGCTGAAATATCTCAAGGTAGAATGGAAGCATTACTAAATTTCCAAACAATGATTACTGACTTAACAGGAATGGAAATCTCTAACGCATCCTTATTAGATGAAAGTACTGCTGCTGCTGAGGCAATGACCCTTTTATATGCTGTTAGAGACAGAGAACAAAAGAAAAATAATATTTGCAAGTTTTTTGTTTCAGAAGATATTTTCCCTCAAACTCTTTCCGTATTAAAAACAAGGTCAGAACCAATTGGTATTGATTTAGTGATAGGAAATATTGAAGATTTTAATTTTGACTCAAACTTTTTTGGAGCTTTGATTCAATATCCTGGTGCATCTGGTGAGATTAAGGACATTAAATCATTTATTTCTAAATGTATATCTAATAATATAAAAACTGCTGTTGCTTCAGATATTCTGAGTTTAGTTCTTTTAGAATCTCCGGGTAAAATAGGAGCAGATGTTGTAGTTGGAACTACTCAAAGATTTGGAATACCACTTGGATATGGGGGACCTCATGCAGGATATTTTGCAACTAAAGAGGAGTATAAAAGAAATATTCCTGGTAGAATTATTGGTGTTTCAATTGATGCTGACGGAAATAAAGCTCTGCGAATGGCTCTACAAACTAGAGAACAGCATATAAAAAGAGATAAAGCTACTTCAAACATATGCACAGCTCAAGTTCTTTTAGCTGTTATGGCAGGAATGTATGCTGTATATCATGGACCAAATGGATTAAAGGAAATTTCTCAAAAAGTTCATTTTAATGCTATAACATTAAAAAAAGAACTAGAATTATTGGGCTTAAAACAACTTAATTCATCTTTCTTCGATACAATTAGAATTAATGCTAAAAGAAGTGAAGTAGAAAAAATAGCAGAAGAAAAAGAAATAAATTTCTATTACCCATCTGATGAAATAATTTCTATTACAATAAATGAGACAACTACTATTGATGATATAAATGATATTATTTATGTTTTTTCAAAAGTTACCAATAAACCTTTTGAAAAAATAGATAAAATTGAAAATGACAATTCAGTAATTAAATCTTTTATTAGATCAGATAAATTTTTAACAAATTCTGTATTTAATTCCTATCATTCAGAAACTGAACTAATGAGATATATAAAATCCTTAGAGAATAAAGACTTATCTCTTAATCGATCAATGATATCACTTGGCTCATGTACTATGAAACTAAATGCTGCTGCTGAAATGCTACCATTAAGCTGGAATAGGTGGGGGAATATACATCCCTTTGCTCCAAAATCACAAACAAAAGGATTTGATTTTGTTTTAACGAAACTGGAAAATCAACTAAAAGAAATAACCGGTTTTTATGCTACCTCATTACAGCCGAACTCTGGTGCTCAAGGAGAGTATGCTGGATTAATGGTAATAAAAGCATACCATGAAAGTAAAGGAGATAATAACAGAGACATATGTCTAATACCTTCTTCAGCTCATGGGACTAATCCTGCAAGTGCAGTTATGGCCGGAATGAAAGTAATAGTAGTAAAGGCTAATGAAAAGGGGAATATTGATATAGATGATTTAAAATCTAAAGTTGATGAGAATAAAGATAATTTAGCTGCATTAATGATTACTTACCCATCAACTCACGGAGTTTTTGAATCAAACATAATTGAAATAACAAATATTATTCATAAAAACGGAGGTCAAGTATATATGGATGGAGCAAATATGAATGCTCAAGTTGGCATAACTAATCCAAAAATAATTGGAGCAGATGTATGCCATCTTAATTTACATAAGACTTTTGCAATCCCTCATGGAGGAGGTGGACCTGGTGTTGGACCTATTTGTGTTGCTGAACATTTGGCTCCTTTCCTACCTTCAAATCCTATAATTAATGTGGGTGGATCTCAAGGTATTAGCGCTATTTCATCTGCGCCATATGGCTCTGCATTAGCATGTTTAATATCATACGGATATATATCTATGTTAGGTGCAGAGGGGTTAACTAAAGCAACAAAAGTTGCTATTTTAAATGCAAATTATATAAAAGAAAGGCTAGCTGGAAAATATAAAATTCTTTATTCTGGAGAATATGGAAGAGCTGCACATGAGATGATAATTGACTGCAGATTGTACAAGGAAAATGGAATAGAAGTTAGCGACATCGCTAAAAGATTAATTGATTATGGTTTTCATGCGCCAACAGTATCATTTCCTGTTGCGGGCACATTAATGATCGAACCAACAGAAAGTGAAAGCAAGAATGAATTGGATAGATTTTGTGATGCTATGCTATCAATTATGGATGAAATTTCTAGCTGTAATGAAGGCGAAGAAAATAATATTTTGAAAAATGCTCCTCATACTCTCTCTATGATTACATCTGATAAATGGGAATATAAGTATTCTAGAGAACAAGCAGCATTTCCTATTGAATATTTGAAACAAAACAAATTTTGGCCATCTGTTAGAAGAGTTGATGATGCTCATGGAGATAGAAACCTGATTTGTAACTGTATTTCAATAGAAGAATATAGCAGTTAATATTTTATTTAATTATTAATATTTAATAAGTTTAACATAGAAAGTATTTGACATATAAAAGATGGGAATAAAAATAATAGGTAGCGGAAGTTGTATTCCAGAAATCATTCAAGAAAATTCTAGCTTTATTAATAATTCATTTTATAATGCTGATGGCAGTGAAATTGAGTCTCATAATTCTGAAATTATTGAAAAATTTGAAAAAATTACCGGCATTAGGGAAAGAAGATATGCAAAAAAGAATTTAAACACATCTGATCTAGGCTATATAGCTGCTAAA
>JAZABS010000059.1:0-2705 GCA_036136835.1 Bacteroidota bacterium | reverse complement strand
TAAGTTATATTCCAATACCCTTTTTTCAAAATTTATTTTTGAAAGATTATTGAGTAAAGTTATCATTGAAAAATATGTAATTGGTTTTCCTGTTTTAGTGTTTGTCAAATACTGAATTTTATTTATATTACCTCCTGTCCCATAAAGCTTTAGTTTAAAATCTACATCTAGATGATCTTCTATCCAATCCTTTATATTATTCCATACATCATCTTTATTTCTTTTATTTAAACCTCTAACAGTTCCTATGTTAAAAGACTTTGATATAGTCTTCTCTCCATTTTGAACAAAACTTAATTCAGTACTTCCGCCTCCAACATCAACATATAAATTTTTTCTTAATGGATTATTTTTTTCTATAGGTTTTGCATTAGAAATAATTCTTGCTTCTCTTAACCCATCTATTATTTCAATTTCAATTCCTGTTTCTCTTTTAACTCTAGATGTAATAATATTTGAATTTTTAGCTTCCCTAAGTGCAGATGTAGCATATGCAAGGTAATATTTTACATCATGAACCTTCATTATATACTTCATCGAATTGATAGCATTAATAAGTGTGTCTATTTTAATTTCTGAAATAGACTCATTATTAAATGAATCTTCTCCAAGTCTAAGAGGAAGTCTTAAATAACTGTTCTTTTGAAAATGAGGTTTTTCTTCATCATCTTTAATGACATAAGATATTAACATCCTTACGGCATTTGAGCCAATATCTATGGCGGCAATTTTATCTAAATCCAAACTTATCTATTAATCTTATAAAAATAATCATAAGTATCCCATTGGGATCTAACTTTTTTATTTTTGTTTTCAACAAATTCATTCTGTTTATTAAGATTAATATACCTAGACTTAACATTGTCATTTAAGCTTATCTCAATTGTATCTAAAATTTGCTTTTTAAGATCCTTTTGGTAGATAGGACAAGCAACTTCTACTCTATTATCAAGATTTCTTGTCATTAAATCAGCAGATGATATATAAACTTTCTTATCTCCACCATTTTCAAAAATATAAACTCTAGGGTGTTCTAAATATCTATCAACTATACTTATTACTTCAATATTTTCACTTAAGTCTTTAAGGTTAGGAATTAAACAACATATTCCACGAATAATTAATTTTATTTTAACTCCATGATTACTTGCTTCATATAATTTATCAATAAATCTATGACTTGTTAGACTATTTAATTTTAAGATTATTTGTGATTTTTTTCCATTAATAGAGTTTTGTATTTCATTATCAATTAATGAGAATAGCGATGATGATGTATAATGGGGGGATACTATTAGGTGTTTATATTTTTGTATTTTATAATTTACTTTTAAAAATTCAAAGACCTTACTTACATCTTTTAATATTCCCTGATTTGAAGTGAATAGAGTAAAATCAGTATAGACTTTTGCTGTAGATTCATTAAAATTTCCAGTGCTTATAAATCCATAAAATTTAATCCTATTGTTTTCTTTCCTCTCAATTAGACAAATTTTAGAATGGACTTTCAAACCCTTAACGCCAAAAATCAATTCAACTCCAGCTAATTTTAATATTTCAGCTACCCTAATATTATTTTCTTCATCAAATCTAGCTTGAAGTTCAATTTGAACTAGAACTTTTTTTCCATTTTTAGCTGCATTAATTAATGAACTAATAACATTAGAGTCTTTAGATAATCTATATAAAGTTATTTTTATTGATCTAACATTTGGATCAATTGCTGACTGACGTAAAAAGGCAACCAAATATGAGAATGAGTGGTATGGTGTGTACATTAAAAAATCTTTATTGGAAATTTGATTTAGCAAATTAGACTCAATATGAAAATCTTGAATATTTAATGGTTGTTTTCTTTTATACAACAAGTCACTTCTAGATAAATCTGGAAAATCCATGTAGTCTCTTCTTTGGTGATACTTTGCACCTGGAATTAAGCTATCATTTGAAGTAATTTTTAATTTTTTTATAATAAATTCTAAGGTAGATTTTGAAATACTTTTATCATAAACTAATCTAACAGGGTTACTATATTTCCTTTTCCTTACATATTCTGAGATTTTCTTTATATAACTTTTGGAGAGGTCGATATCATCAATATCGATTTCTGCATCTCTTGTAATTTTAACCATATGTGCATCAATTCTATCATAATTGAAATAACTAAAAATTATATTTAAATGATATCTGATTATATCATCTATTAACATTATATATTGTTTTTTCGTTTTTTTTGGAAGAACAACAAATCTGCTAATGTTCTCAGGTATTTCAACTATGGCATGTATATTCTCCTGTGTCTTAAAGCTCATATTAGCAATCAGGAATGCTTTATTATCGGTAAAATCATATTTCTTTCTTTTAGAAAGGATAATTGTTACTAGAGCAGGGCTAATTTTTCTTATAAAAAAATCTTTTAAAAACTCTTGTTGAGAATCCTTTACCTCATTTTCATTAATGAAATAAATACCCTCTTTTTTTAAAGAAAATTGAATTGAATCTAATATCTTGGAGCTCTTAGTTTGAAGTCTAATAACCTTATTTGTAATTTGATCTAAAAGGTTTATTGCTTTTTTATTTTTACCATTATCTTTATCAACTCCGGACTCAGCAATTCTTTTAACAGTTGCATATCTAACTTGAAAAAATTCATCTAAATTATTTGAAAAAATTCCAAGAAACCTCAATCTTTCTATTATAGGAAC
>JAZABS010000058.1:0-6227 GCA_036136835.1 Bacteroidota bacterium | reverse complement strand
TATTTCCAAAAGCATCATTCGAGTTTCCATTTCCACTTCTTGATGCACCTCTTTCAGAAGAAACATATGTTTGTCCATTATGAGGATTTCCATCGCCATTTTCAACAAAAACCAATGCTGGTGTTTTGTCAGTATCTGCAGGCTGCGCAATAGCATCATTTCCTATATAAGCAAACAATGCAACAAATAGTATAATAATTTTTTTCATTTTGTAATTTTTTAAGTTAGTTTTTAATTATTCTTTAATGATTTTAAAATTAGTTGTTGTATTATTTTCAAGATTTTTGGTAACAAGAATATATGTACCATCATTTAATCCTGAAAGATCTAATGTTTTTGAATTAGATTGCAATACTTGTTGACCTAATAAATTATAAATAGTTAATTCAAGGTCTTTGTCAAATTTTACATTTAGGATTGCTGCTGTTGGATTGGGGTAAATAGAAATACTCATATTCCCATCTACTGTTTCAATACTCAAAGTAGCATCATTTGCAGTTACAGCTTTAATTTGAACTGCATCTGCAAAGGCATGCGTAACAGTATAGTCCGTTTCATCTTCGTCTGCATAGTTCATCCATGATCCTCCGGAAGTGTCTAAAATTTGTAATGCAGCAAAATGGGTTATCCCATTCATATCCGCATCTTCATAATTGTAGACAATTGTGCCAGTAAATCCTGTAAGATCTTCAGCAGCTTCATAATGTCGCGCCATTGACTCAACTCCATCAATAGAAATTGCAGTCAATGCTTTTTCAATACTATTAGCACCAGCAATCGTGTAATCTGCATCAGGGCTTAATTCTAGCCCACCAGCATTTAGAGTGGCTCCACTTTTAACTTCTATCGTTCCATTTTCTCCAACAGACACAACCTGAGCTTTTGAAGAAAAAGTTACGATTAAAGCCAAAAAAAGAACAAGTGTAATTTTGTTCATAGTATAGTTTTTAATAGTTAATTCTAAATTAAGATATATTAAAATTTTTGGAATCGCTAATAAATATCTTGGAAATTATAATATCTGCAAATTTTCTTAATCATAATATTAATTGTGTATTTTAATTATTATATTGAAGTACATAGAAGAAGAGTTATGCATTTATTGGCAGTAAAAATCAGGGTTACTTTATTTTTTGTGTTTCTTTTTCAACTTTCTTTTTCTCAAACAGAAATCATAACAGGCACAATAACAGACAATCAAGGAGTCCCTTTGCCAGGAGTAAATATACTTGAAGACGCTAAAACATATAATGGAGCTGTTACTGATTTTGATGGGAACTTTATAATTAAAGCAAGTTCAAGTGCAAAATTAATAATTAGCTATGTTGGATTTATAACCCAAGAGATTCAGCTTAATGGCCAAACAAATTTGGCCATTATAATGGAAGAGGACTTATTTGGTTTAGATGAGGTAACGGTAGTTGCCTATGGTGAACAAAAAAAACAAAGTGTTATAGCTGCTGTTACATCAGTAGACCCTGTTGAGCTAAGAGTTCCAACTAGTAATTTAACTTCATCAATTGCTGGAAGAATAGCCGGAGTAATTGCATATCAAAGAAGTGGTGAGCCAGGAAGAGACAATGCAGAATTTTTTATTAGAGGTGTTAGTACATTTGGATATGCTCGATCTCCTTTGATATTAATAGATGGTATAGAAACTACTTCTACGGATTTAGCTAGATTACAGCCTGATGATATTGCAAGTTTTTCAATTATGAAAGATGCAACTGCAACAGCTTTATATGGTGCAAGAGGTGCAAATGGCGTTATTTTAGTGACAACAAAGGAGTGTAAACAAGGAAAAGTTAAGCTTAGCGTACGGTACGAAAAAACATATTCTGCTGCTACTAGAAATGTAGAAATATCAGACCCTATTACTTATATGCGCTTACATAATGAGGCGTTAGCCACAAGAGATCCATTGGGTGGCAGAATATATTCTTTAGAAAAAATATTAATATCCCAAGATCCTAATCGAAACAAAATGGCATACCCAACAGTTAATTGGTTTGATGAATTGTTGGAGGACTATACTCTAAACAGTAGATTCAATTTTAATGTGAGTGGAGGTGGAAAAATAGCAAGATATTATTTGGCGAGTACAGTTAATACTGACAATGGAAACTTAAGGATTGATCCACAAAATAATTTTAATAACAATATAAATTTTAATAGAATTTCATTAAGGTCTAACATTAACATTAATCTTACTCCTACTACTGAGGTTGCTGTTAGGTTTACAGGAAATTTTGATGATTATAACGGTCCATTAAATGGCGGTGAGGAGGTTTATAAACAAGCAATGCAAACCAACCCAGTATTGTATCCAAAATATTATTATCCAGATGCTCAGTTTCAAAACTCAACCCATATTTTATTTGGGAATTATGGACAGTTTGGGGATTACATTAATCCTTATGCCAATATGATAAGAGGATATAAGGATGAGAGCTATAACAATGTTTTAGCCACTGTAGAGATTAAGCAAAATTTAGATTTTGTAACTAAAGGACTTAAAGCCAGATTTCTAGTCAATACCTCTAGATATTCATTTTATAATTTGGAGAGAAAATATAACCCATTCTACTATACCCTTGCTAATTATGATTTTCAAAGTGATCAATATACTTTAATTGCTTTAAATCCTAATCAAGGAACAGAATATCTTGAATATCAAGAAGGAGCTAAGACAATAGCTAATACAGTTTACTTTGAAGGGGCATTAAATTATAATAGAACAATTAATGAAAGGCATGAACTTTCAGGGATGCTAGTAGGAATAATTAGAGAAGAAAAATATGCTAATAATGGAAATCTTCAAACTTCTCTGCCGTATAGAAACCTTGGACTTTCAGGAAGATTTACATATGCCCTAGATAGTAAGTATTTCGGTGAATTTAATTTTGGTTTTAATGGTTCTGAAAGATTTGCTAAGAATGAACGATTTGGCTTTTTCCCATCTTTTGGTTTTGGATGGTATGCTTCAAATGAAGAGTTTTTAAAACCATATGAAGATATTATAACAAAGTTAAAACTAAAAGGAACCTATGGCTTAGTTGGTAATGATCAAATTGGAAGTTCAGCAGATAGATTCTTTTATATTTCTCAAGTTAATTTAAATGATGGGCCAATGGGATCAATGTTTGGACAAGAGTTTAGCAACTGGATAAATGGTGTTAGTATAGATCGTTATGCAAATGACCAAATTACTTGGGAGAAAGCAACAATGATGAATTTAGGTTTAGAACTTGGTCTCTTTGGTAAAATTGATTTTCAGGCAGACTATTTTACCGAGTATCGTTCAAATATTTTAATGGATAGAGCACAGATTCCTGCAACAATGGGATTACAAGCCCCTATTAGAGCAAATGTAGGAGAAGCCTCTTCCAAAGGATTTGAATTTACAATTGATTATAAAGATGATTTGACAAGCGATTTATTTGTTTCAGCCAGAGCAAATTTTTCTTATGCTACAAGTCAATATGAAGTATATGAAGAATTAGATTATGTAACAGCTGGTTTGCCATGGCGCTCAAGAATAGGGCTAAATTTATCACAGCCATGGGGATATATTGCTGAGAGATTATTTATTGATGAGGCAGATATTGCTAATTCTCCAGTGCAGACATTTGGTGAGTATATGCCTGGTGACATTAAATACAAAGACATAAACAATGATGGAGTTATTGATATTAACGACGAAGTTCCAATTGGATATCCAACTACGCCAGAAATAATTTATGGTTTTGGAGTTTCGTCTAGTTATAAAAACTTTGATTTATCATTTTTCTTTCAAGGATCTGCTAGATCATCATTTTTTATAGATGCATATAGAACTTCTCCATTTATTGATACTAGTGGAAGCGCGATTGGTAATAATGCTCTTTTAACTGCATGGGCAAATGATCATTGGTCAGAAAATGACAGGAATTTATATGCCGCTTGGCCAAGGTTGTCAGATCAATTAATAGACAACAATAATAGAAATAGCACTTGGTGGTTAAGAGATGGTTCTTTTTTAAGGTTAAAGTCATTAGAAATAGGATATTCAATGAATGAGGAACTTATTCAAAAAGCAAAATTAGAATCAGCAAGATTGTATATAAGTACAACCAATCTTTTTACAATTAGTAAATTTAAGATATGGGATGTTGAAATGGGAGGAAATGGATTGGGTTATCCTATACAAAGAGGCATTAACTTAGGGTTAAACATGAATTTTTAATTAGATATGAAAAAATATTTTATACTATTTATTGCGATTGTATTTTCATCATGTGAAAAAGACTTCCTTAATGTTGTCCCTGACAATATTGCTACAATTGATTTAGCATTTAATAATAGGGCTACCGCTGAAAGATTTTTATCAACGTGTTATACATACATACCAGAGCATGCGCACATAGAACAAAATTTTTCTTTATTAGCTGGCGATGAAATATGGTACTATGCAGAGAATGATTTTTATATGAACAATGAAACAAGTTTTAGATTAGCGAAAGGAATGCAAAACGTAACTTCTCCCTATTTAAATTATTGGGAAGGCGGAAGAGGAGCGCGTTTTAGTCTTTATGTGGCATTAAGAGATTGTAACATATTTTTAGAAAACCTAGTTGCTGTGCCTGGTCTTGAAGAAGAAGAAAGACAAAGATGGCTGGCAGAGGTAAAGGTTTTAAAAGCATTTTACCATTTTTGGCTTTTAAGAATGTACGGTCCTATTCCAACTATTAAAACAAATATTTATGTAGGAGCGACAGCTGAGGAGGCCCAAGTTCCTAGAGAATCAGTTGATGATGTTGTAGAATATATTGTTCAGCTATTAGATGAAGTTATTGAAAGCGATGCTCTGCCTGGAATTATAAATTACATATATACTGAGCAAGGTAGGATCACACTTCCAATAGCAAAGGCTTTAAAAGCAAAAGTTTTAGTTTTAGCAGCAAGTCCTATATTTAATGGCAATACAGATTTTAGTGAGCTGCTTGATGCAAATGGAAATCATTTAGTTAGCCAGACTTACGATCCTAATAAATGGATACTTGCTAGAGATGCTTTGTTAGATGCTATTACAACTGCAGAATCTAATGGTCATATGTTATATGAGTTTACTGATCAAATTCCAATAAACGGAGAACTAAATCAGACTTTAATTCAAGAGCTTTCACATAGAGCAGGAATTACTGAGCCTTTTAATAAAGAAATTGTTTGGGCTTTTGAGCCAGCATGGACAGGCGACCTACAACAGTGGAGTCAGCCTCGATGGACCCCTGACCATCAAGCACTTTTTAATTATACAAAGAAATCTCATGCTCCTACACTTAACATGGTTGAAACATTTTATACTAATAATGGTGTGCCGATTGATGAGGATCTAAGCTGGGATTACGCCAACAGGTATGATGTTGCAGCTACATCAGAAGATGATCAATATCATGAATACTATGTTGAAAGTGAATATAGCACAGCCAAGCTACATTTATTTAGAGAGCCTAGATTCTATTCTACAATAGGATTTGATGGAGGAAAATGGTTTTCATTAGAGACAACTAATATTGAGCAGATACCCCATTTAAATGCTAAAGCAGGTGCTCCTTCTGGAAAAAACGGTTTTGAAATTTATTCAATTACAGGCTATTTTGCTAAAAAGTTGGTTCATTTCGAGAATATAATTTCTTTACAGGGCTCAACCATCAAAGGTTATTCATTCCCAATTGTTAGAATGGCTGATTTATATTTAAATTATGCTGAGGCTTTAAACGAAACTAAAGATTCTCCTGATTCAGAGGTTTATGAATATATTCAGCAAGTAAGACATAGGGCAGGGCTAGATATAGGTTCAGATTTAGTTTCAACATGGTCACAATATTCTAGTAATCCAAGCAAGCCTACAACAAAAGAAGGCATGAGAGAAATTATTAGACAGGAACGAATGATTGAGCTGGCTCTTGAAGGATATAGATATTGGGATATAAGAAGATGGAAATTAGCGGGGGATTATTTCAGCAGACCTATTAGAGGCTGGAATATTTATAGATCAGATGTTGAAGGATTTTACGAGGTTGAGAATATTTATTACAGAAATTTTTTAATAAAGGATTATCTATGGCCAATTAGCCAAAATGAATTATTAAGGAATCCTAATTTAGTACAAAATCCAGGATGGTAAGCATATTTAAAATGAACAAAACAAAACATAAAATACAATTTCCTGCAAGCTTTATAGCTGC
>JAZABS010000057.1:0-3129 GCA_036136835.1 Bacteroidota bacterium | reverse complement strand
TGGATGGAGTTTGGACATCTGTTGATGATATGACTATTGTTCTTGAGACCTTAGCAGGTTTTTCTTTAGGGGCAGAATCTATTGCATTATTTGCTAGAGTAGGTGGAGGAATATATACTAAAGCAGCTGATGTTGGTGCTGATTTAGTAGGAAAGGTTGAAGCCGGAATTCCAGAAGATGATCCTAGAAATCCAGCTACAATTGCTGATAATGTTGGGGATAATGTTGGAGATGTGGCAGGAATGGGAGCTGATTTGTTTGGGTCATATGTTGCAACAGTTTTAGCAGCAATGGTTCTAGGTAATTACGTTATTAAAGATATGGGAGGATCTATAGACGATGTGTTTGGAGGTATTGGCCCAATCCTTTTACCAATGGCAATTGCAGGATTAGGAATTATAATATCCCTAATTGGAACATTGGTAGTAAAAATTAATTCAAACGATGCTAAGGAAGCTGAGGTAATGGGCGCTTTAAATAAAGGAAATTGGCTTTCTATAGCTTTGGTTGCTTTTTCATGTTATTTTCTTGTAGATTATATGTTGCCAGAGACTATGACGATGCAGTTCTTTGGTGAAGGCGCTATAGATATTTCTTCGATGAATGTTTTCTATGCAACTCTTACAGGGCTTGTAGTGGGATGGCTAATTTCTTCAATAACTGAATATTACACTGGTCTTGGAAAAAAGCCAGTTCTTGAAATCGTTCAAAAATCTAGTACGGGAGCAGCTACTAATATTATTGCTGGACTTGCTACAGGAATGACATCTACTTTTGGATCAGTATTATTATTTGCTGCAGCAATTTGGGCTGCATATGCTTTTGCTGGGTTTTATGGTGTAGCTTTATCAGCATCTGCTATGATGGCTACAACAGGGATGCAGTTAGCAATCGATGCATTTGGACCAATTTCTGATAACGCAGGAGGTGTTGCTGAAATGAGTGAGCAAGATCCTATTGTGAGAGAAAGAACAGACATATTAGATTCAGTAGGTAATACTACAGCAGCTACCGGAAAAGGATTTGCTATTGCTTCTGCTGCATTAACATCCTTGGCGCTTTTTGCTGCTTATGTAACATTTACTGGAATTGATGGAATTAATATTTTCAAAGCACCAGTTTTAGCAATGCTATTTGTTGGAGGAATGATTCCGGTTGTATTTTCAGCCTTGGCAATGAATGCGGTTGGTAAAGCTGCAATGGAAATGGTTTATGAAGTTAGAAGACAGTTTAAAGAAATTCCAGGCATAATGAAAGGAACTGCAAAACCTGAATATGATAAATGTGTTGCTATATCTACTCAAGCATCCTTAAAAGAAATGATGTTACCTGGTATACTTGCTATTGGAACTCCTATAGTAATTACAGTTTTACCAATGTTATTTGGTATGGATAATCAAGAAATTGCTGAAATGTTAGGTGGATATATGGCAGGAGTTACAGTAAGTGGAGTGCTATGGGCTATTTTCCAAAACAATGCTGGTGGAGCATGGGATAATGCAAAGAAATCATTTGAAGCAGGGGTCGAGATAAATGGAGAAATGACATATAAAGGTTCTGAAGCTCATAAGGCATCTGTTACTGGGGATACGGTAGGTGACCCATTTAAAGATACTTCAGGTCCATCAATGAATATATTAATTAAGTTAACTTGTTTAATAGGTCTTGTTATTGCACCTATTTTAGGAGGCCATTCATTAGATCATCATTCTTCAGGTGATACACATCACCATACAGAAATGATTATGAATGATTCAGAAGATAGTGAATAGGTTAAGGATTGATTTTATTGTCAATCATTGAGATAATATTTTTTAGATCCCCTTTGTTTTCAACAAAATCTAGATCATCAATATCTATTACCAATAGCTCCCCTTTATCATAATTATGAATCCAAGCCTCATACCTTTCATTTAATCTGCTTAGGTATTCAATACTAATTGAGTTTTCATAATCTCTACCTCTTTTATGAATTTGTGAAACTAAATTTGGAATGGAACTTCTAAGATAAATTAATAAATCAGGAGCTTGAACCGTACCTTCCATTAAATCAAAGAGTGATTTATAATTTTCATAATCACGATTTGTCATAAGGCCCATTGCATGAAGATTAGGAGCAAATATATTTGCATCTTCATAAATGGTTCTATCCTGAATTACATTTCTTCCATTACTAATAATATCTGTTAATTGTCTGAAACGACTATTTAAGAAATAAATCTGAAGATTAAAACTCCATCTTTCCATTTGATTATAAAAATCATCTAGATATGGATTGTCTACTACATCTTCAAGTTCAACTTCGTATTTATAGTGCTTGCCAAGTGATTTGGTTAAAGTAGTTTTCCCAGCACCAATATTTCCTGCTATAGCAATATGCATAGTTTAATTTATTTTAATTTCAAATTGATTTAAAAAATCCTCATCATAAATATACAAGGTTTCGTCGATTACAAAAAAATCTTTTATAAATAATTTTTCATGAATGATTTTTTCTAATCTACTATTGGATTCATTAAATAAAAACAAGCTATTATTTGAGATAAATATTAAATCATTTTTATAGAAATTAAAATTGTCCATATCAATTATTTGAATTTTATAAATTAGTGATCCTGTATAATTGAACTTGTATAAGTGCTTGTTAGTTAATACCCAACAATAATTATAATTACCCTTTAATGATCTTATTTCTCCTTCAATGGGTATGTTAATTGAATCAAATGAATCTTTAAGAAAATTATATTTCTTAAGCCTCATAGAAATTTCATCATGTACCCAAATATTATTTTCATTTGCCGAAGCAAATGAAATTATGTTTACTATTGGATTAGTATAATTAAAATTTATTTTTTTTATTTCACTAAGCTTATTATCTAAAATGACTACGGAATTTTGATCTGTGTATAATAGTTTTGTTTGTAGAGGATTGAATTGATCAATTTTTTTTATTTCACCTAAATCAATGTTTTTATACCTATATGTTGATTCTAAATTTCTTTTTATTATAGAATTGTTATAATAATAAAAATTATAACCATCATAACCTTTAGCAATTTGAATAGAATCATTGTAACTGATTTTAGATTTTAAGACTAAAGAAAAATTTTCCTGTGCTTGAAAAACATA
>JAZABS010000056.1:0-9094 GCA_036136835.1 Bacteroidota bacterium | reverse complement strand
TGAGGATAATTACAGATGGCTTGAAGATGACCTTTCATTAGAGACTGAGGAATGGGTGAAAAACCAAAATCAAACTACATTCAAATACCTAAATCAAATCCCATTTAGAAAAGATTTAAAAAACAGATTGTTAAAATTACTTGACTACGAAAAAATTTCTGCTCCTTTCAAGAAAGGGGAATACACATATTTCTATAAAAATAGTGGATTGCAAAATCAAAGTATCTTATATAGAAGTTTGGATAATAAAGAATCCGAAGTTTTTCTTGATCCAAACAAATTCTCAAACGACGGAACTACTTCTTTAGCGGGAGTCAGTTTTTCAAAGGATGCAAGCTTGGTTGCCTATAGTATTTCAGAAGGAGGTGCTGACTGGAGAAAAGTTGTTGTTATGAATACTGAAACAAAAGAAATAGTTGGAGATACTATTAATAACGTTAAATTTTCTGCCATTAGTTGGAAATCAAATGAAGGATTTTACTACTCCTCTTATGAAGCTCCCGAAGGAAGTAAATTGTCAAGTAAAACTGATCAGCACATGCTATATTATCATAAACTAGGGACAGAACAAAAATTTGATAAAGTTATATTCGGAGCAGTTCCTTCAGAAAAAAATAGATATGTTGGAGGTTATGTAACTGACGATAATAGATTTCTTGTTATTGATGCGGCTGTAAAAACTACCGGAAACAAATTGTTTATAAAAGATCTTAGCTATAATTCCTCTTTAAAAACAATAGTTGATAATTATGATTCAAACACTTATGTTTTAGATAATAACGGCTCTGATTTAATATTAGTAACAGACCATAATGCACCTAATAAAAGAATTGTAAAAACCAACTTTAGTAATCCAGCACAAAATAATTGGACAGATCTAATACCTGAAAAAGAATTTGTCTTATCACCATCCATTTGTGGAGGATATATTTTTACCGAATATATGATTGATGCTATTTCAAAAGTCTACCAGTATACTTATAATGGTAAATTAGTAAGAGAAGTTAATTTACCTGGTATTGGAAGTGCTAGCGGATTTAACGGAGAAAAAGATCAAACAGAGTTATATTTTAGCTTTTCAAACTATTATACTCCGACGAGTAGATTTAAATTTAATGTTAAATCTGGAGATTATTCTAAATTTTGGAGCCCTGAGATTGATTTTAATTCCTCAAATTACGATTCGAAACAAGTTTTTTATAACTCGAAGGATGGGACTAAAGTGCCTATGATTATAACTTATAAAAAAGGGACTCAACTCAATGGGAAAAACCCTACTATTCTTTACGGTTACGGAGGGTTTAACATAAGTCAAACACCCGGATTTAGATCTACTAACGCACTTTGGCTTGAACAAGGAGGAGTTTATGCTGTGCCTAATATTAGAGGTGGTGGTGAATATGGAAGAGATTGGCACAATGCAGGAATTCAGACAAAAAAACAAAATGTGTTTGATGATTTCATAGCAGCAGCTGAATATCTAATTGACAACAATTATACTTCATCTGAGTTTTTAGCAATAAGAGGTGGTTCTAATGGCGGATTGTTAGTCGGCGCAGTAATGACACAGCGTCCTGACTTAATGAAAGTTGCTCTTCCAGCTGTTGGTGTATTAGATATGTTAAGATATCATAAATTTACTTCTGGCGCTGGTTGGGCATACGATTATGGAACTTCTGATCAATCGGTTGAAATGTTTGAATATTTAAAATCATACTCTCCCGTACATAATGTTAAAGAAAATACTATTTATCCTGCAACTCTTGTAACAACAGGAGATCATGATGACAGAGTTGTCCCGGCGCATTCATTTAAATTTGCAGCCGAGCTTCAGGAAAAAGGACTTAAAAAAAATCCACTTTTAATAAGAATTGAAACTAATGCAGGTCATGGAGCAGGAACTCCAGTATCAAAAACGATAGAACAATATGCTGATATTTTTGGTTTTACTTTCTTCAATATGGGATTTGATCAGCTACCTAAAAATTATAATTAAATGAAAAAATTTATATACATATTATTGATTTTGAATCTAAATTTTTCCCTTTCACAAGAACTAATAATCGGTGAAGAAAGAGTTGATCCAGGTATAGTATTTATTTTTGAAGGAGCAGTAAAAGATCATGTAATGCCTAGTGGTATGCACTTGAAAGAAGCGCAAACAAATATTCATATTGAAGCTAGAGTAAACTGGGATACTAAAAATGTTCCTGATGGGACACCAGCAGGGGGATTTGTTGCATACTTACATATAACTGCAAAGGTTACAAATGAAAAAACTGGAATGAGTACTTTTATAGATTTATTACCACACATAAATCTTGTGGACAATTACCATTATGCAAGAAATATTTCTTTACCCGGAAATAATGATGATTTATATTTAGTGGAATTCAATGTCTTGCCTCCAACTAATATCGAGTTATCACTTCACAAAGACTGGCTAGATAATTATGGTAACGAATTGATGAAAAATCAATATTTCAAATATGAAAATGTAGATTTTAAAGAAATTGCAAATAGCTCAAGAAGATAAATTATCCAAGAGCAACATCTAGACACATCATTACAATAAAGCCAGCAATTAGCCCCATTGTGGCGATATCAGCATTTCCACCACTATGACTTTCTGGAATTACTTCCTCCACTACAATGAAAATCATAGCCCCAGCTGCAAAGGCTAAAGCATAAGGTAACACTGGATAAACTGCCATTACTACAGCAGCTCCGATAACAGCAAAAATAGGTTCAACTATTGCTGATAATTGCCCCCATTGCCAAGATTTAAATCTACTGAATCCTGCTCTTCTCATTGGCATAGAGACTGCAAATCCTTCAGGAGCATTTTGAAGTCCCATACCAATTGCTAGTGCAATTGCACCACCAAGAGTAAACCCTATATCCATTCCTTGAGCTACAGCGCCAAAAGCAACACCAACTGCTAATCCTTCTGGAATGTTATGAATTGCTATCGCTAATACAAGTAGTTCCGTCTTTTTTAAGTCAGATTTAGGCCCTTCAGCTTCTTCAATTTTTTTAAAAAGATGTAAATGAGGAATTTTTTTATCTAATAGATACAAAAAAAGTGCTCCTAAAAAGAATCCTATAGCTGGCGGTAAAAAAGAGGGAAGATTTGTCATTCCAGCTTCACTTTGCTTTTCAACAAATTCAATTGCAGGATTTAATAGTGACCAAAAACTTGCTGCAATCATTACACCTCCCGTAAAACCAAGAGACGCATCCAAAATTTTTCGGTTAGCTGATTTAAAAAAGAAAACTAAGCTTGCCCCTAATGCCGTTAATCCCCAAGTAAAAAGTCCTCCAACAAGTGCTTGTAAAATTGGATTTTCTAGAGATTCGAAAAAAACTTTTAAATAATTTACTATTGATTCCATAAATCTTCAGCGAAAATAACAAAAAAACAAAGAATTATTTATAAGAAAACCTTATATATTTGCAATAATTTATAACCATTATATATTATGTATCCAGAAGAATTAGTACATCCAATGAAAAAACAACTCACGGATCAAGGATTTAGTGAGCTTACGACAACTAATGATGTTGATAATATGATTTCTAATGAGGGGACAACACTAGTAGTTGTAAATTCTGTATGTGGTTGTGCAGCCGCTAATGCAAGACCAGGGGCAATTGAAAGTTTAAACAATGAAAAATCACCTACTAATTTAGCAACCGTATTTGCAGGAGTAGATAAAGAGGCAACTGATGCAGCAAGGGGCTATATGATTCCTTTTCCACCTAGTTCTCCATCTATCGCTCTTTTTAAAGATGGTGAATTAGTTCATATGCTGGAAAGACATCACATTGAAGGTAGGCCTGCAGAGCTAATTGCAGAAAATTTAAAAAATGCATATAACGAATATTGTTAGTTATAATACAATAATTTATCTAAGGTAATTTTTTGATTGAGCTTACTTAAATTGATAACCCTTAATTTTTTAATTTGGTTTGGCCTTCCATAGTTTTTAAATACTGTATATTTTAAATATGTAGGGTTTTCATTATTCTCAATAGTAAAATTTTCAATATTAATTATCCAATCTCCTTTTTCTGAATCATCAATAATAAATTCTTCCGTATTATAGCCATACTGAATCTCATCAATCATATTGGCCTTACTATCAATTACTGTATGTGACCAGTTAAAATATTTATTTTTTGGATTAACAAATTGAACATTAAATTCAATATTAGGATCTGTCCAATCAAATACAATTCTATAATCATATCCAAACTCTTTCCATATATATTCTGGGAATAACCCTCTTAATCTACTAACAGGGAATCTAGAAAGATATGTTTTGTTTTTGTTTTTAAAATATATTTCTGCTGCTTCATTTGCAATGGTCTCTTCTAAACCCAGCATGTCAACCATAGGAATTTCTTTTTTCAACATTTTTGTATATAAGTCTACTGCCATAGCATTTTCACCTAATTCTTTATAGATTAATGCTAAATCTCTATAAGACTGTTCATCACTTGGCCTTATATCTAATAGATATTGATATATAATTTTAGCATCTTCAAGCTTTCCTATTTCTTCCATTTTAAATGCTAGTGCTTTTAGTGCCTTAGGATTATCCTTTGCTAGAGAGGCCAAACTAGTAAGAATTGAATAAGCGTATGATCTATCCCAGCTAGAAAAATAATCATAACACTCAAAGTAATATGGAACTGAGAGGGTATTTATATATTTTTTTTGCTGTTCATATATTGTTTTAGCTTCAATAAAAGTTTTAGCAGATTTTAATTCTTTTATATAATATGAATCTATAGAATCATTGGTATAAATTGGCAGAACCTCTGAATAATCATTTCCCTTAATTAATGCTGAATTAATAATCTCAGCAGATCCTCTAGCCAACACATTCATCTTAATAATAAATACACCTCCTCTACCTTCACTTCCATATTTATTTGTTGCGCCGATTGACCTTAAAAGAGTAATACTTTCAATTTGTTGAGGGTCTAAAAAATCAGGAGTTTCAGTATATATCATACCATCAACATCAAATATTGCACTTGCCGAATTATTTATTGACAAGCTTCCGCCTCTTACATAAATTGTTGCTTTATTTCCTGTTGGTGACATATCTTGATTAGATCCAACTTGGACTCCAGCAAATTTTCCTTTAATCACATCCACTAGAGTAATAGCTGCTGGAGAAATATCTTTTGCAGTTATTGTTGAAGTAGAAAACCCCACCGCATCTTTATTTTTTTTCCCAAAGCCAGTGTCTACTTCTTTATCTATGGCTTTTGAAGAGTTCAATACAACCTCATCTAAAATCTCTGCATTTGTTTTAAGTAATACATAAACATCATTCATATCATCTACAAGAATTTGCTTCTCATCCATCCCTAAATAATTGACTACAAGAATATCATTAGGCTTAGCCTTAATAGTAAAGTATCCTTCAAAATCTGACTTAGATTCTATAAGCTTATTTTTAACTCTAATTGTTGCCCCCTGAATAGGACCAGAAACACTAAATACTTTTCCATATAAAAATTCCGAATCGTCATCATCATAAAACTCCGCATTCCAGCTGTACTTAGGTTGCTGTGGTTTTAAATAAAATTTATTTGTATTTCTTAAAAACTTATAAACCTGGCTGGCAGTAATATTTAAAGATTGGTAACCATTAGCTCTAACTATAAACAAATCTTGATCATCTACTAATTCATCATTGTATAAGAGTTGAAATTTCCCCTCGTTATCAGTTAGTGTAATGATGTCCTTATGATAAAACCCTACCTCACTATATTCTATTGGTTGCTTGGTTTCATAATCCAAAACAGACGCATCAATAGTTATTTGATATTGAGCCAGGATTAATCCAGGTATTAAATAGTATAAAAAAAATAAGATTCTCTTCACTATTTTTTTTTAAAATGCAAATATGATAAATTGTTTTGAGACAAGATGAAATATTTAGTTAAAATTTGGTTTTCTTTTTTCTAAAAAAGCACTTGTACCTTCTATAAAATCTTTTGTTTGAAAACAATTGCTAAATTCTCTCATCTCAACTTCATAGCCATTCACTCCGTCTTTATAATTAGCATTAATTGCAATAATACTTGACTTAATTGCCATAGGAGAATTTTTTAATATTTGCATAGCAATTTTTTTTGATGCATCAATAAGTTCTGATTGAATGGCGACATGATTAACTAATCCCAAGGACAAGGCAGTATTTGCATCAATCATATTTCCTGTCATTATTAATTCCATAGCTTTGCCCTTTCCAACCAACTGAGCAAGTCGTTGTGTGCCTCCATATCCAGGGATTACACCAAGGGATACTTCTGGCAGTCCCATTTTTGAATTGTCGCTTGCTATCCTTATATGACAAGACATCGCTAACTCTAAGCCTCCCCCCAATGCAAAACCATTAATTGCAGCTATAACTGGTTTAGATAAATTTTCAATATAGTCACATAGGTTTTTATGGCCATTTAATGATAGATCATATCCATCCTCTGTATTAAAATTAGCAAACTCACTTATGTCAGCTCCAGCAATAAATGCTTTTTCACCAGAGCCCGTTATAATAATGACCCTAATAGAGTTGTCATCATTAAGCACTGATAGCGCATCATTAATTTCTGATATTGTTTCTAAATTTAGAGCATTTAGTTTTTTAGGTCTATTAATTATTAATGTTGCTATTAAATCAGATTTTTCTAATATAATATTATTGTAACTCATATCATTTTAATTTTTTGGGGATTTCAACTTTAAATATGGTCCCTTGATTTTCTTTTGATTTAAATGTAATTGATCCATTATATGCAGCCATAATACTTTGGATCATTGATAAGCCAAGCCCCATTCCACTTGATTTTGTAGTAAAGCTAGGCTCAAAAATTTTACTTTTATTTTCTTCAGATATACCACTGCCATTGTCTTCGATGTTTATAATTACATTTTTCTTTGTAGAATATACCCTTACCTTAATCATTGGGTCTCTATTATCGGGTATAGCTTGAATGGAATTATTAATCAAATTGGTAATAACTCTTATTAACTGTGTTCTATCAAAAAGAGTTAAAATTTCTTTTTCTTCTACATTGCAATCAATATAGTCTTCACTAAAGATGTCTAAAGCTATCTGAACCACTTCACCTACATTTAGTAATTCTCTTTTTTGTTCAGGCATATTTGCAAAATCAGAAAAAGCTGTAGCTATTGAGCTCATCGTATCAATTTGTTCAATTAATGATTTGCTAAAATCTTTTAATTTCTTTTTATTCTTTTTATCATCTGAATTATAATTCATCTGGAATGACTGAATACTAAGTCTCATAGGGGTGAGGGGATTTTTTATCTCATGGGCTACTTGTTTTGCCATTTCTCTCCATGCGGTTTCTCTTTCACTTTTAGCTAGTTTTATTGCGCTAGATTCCAAATCATCTATCATTGTATTATACGAATCAATTAAAATTGATACTTCTTTAGGTGTTTTCTCAATATCTATTTTTGCATTTTCCTTATTAAGTTTAGTTGTTTTAATTTTTTCACTTATTCTAGTTAAAGACTGAGTAATATAATTAGATAAAAAATAGGCGAAAACAAAAGCAATCAAAAGCATTCCTAGGTATACTATGCCTAAATTCATTAAAAAGGATTCTAATTCTTTTTCACTTAAAGAATCATCAATAAAATAGGGCATATGTATAATGCCTATTGGCAAATTATTATTGTAAATTAAATTATATGAAGATTTGCTATACTTTGATTCTGGATTATCCTCTACATATCTTGATGTGGAAGATTGGCTAAAAAAAAGTAATATTTCTGGGGATAAAATTTTTATTTCTCCACTAATTTTTTTCTCAAGAGAACTGCTCAATAATTTCCCGTCTAAACTATAAAGTTCAAAAGGAATTTCATGGATGTCGGTAATTTCATAAATTTTACTCTCAGGAATAGAGTCTAGATAATCCATATTATTTTCAGAAATAAAATAATTCAGATTCACAATTAAATGATTCTCTTTTCTTTCTAGTCTTTGCTCATGATATTCTCTAGACTGTTTATTAAACTGAATAATTGTTACAGCTGCAATTAAAATTGAAGCAACGACAGTTAACAATATCATATAGAAAAAAATTCTAGAGCTTAAAGAGGCTTTATTATTGTTAATGATTTTCAAATTACTTTATATTAATCTATGCAAATTAATTTAACTAAATTGCACAATAAAATTACTAATAATTAAAGACATCAATAATCATGCAAAAAATACTTAAGTGGGTAGTTATAGTTTTTTCTTTACTAATTGTTTTAATATATGTATTTAATATAGAATATGTTCTTAAGGGGATAAGAGTAACATATCTTACTGGAAATAATACAGCTTTTTTATCTGATTACGAATATTTTGACAATAGAGCTATTGATGCATCTGCTGTCGCTCAACCATGGCCCGAACATAAAAAATATAATAATATATCTGAGACAGAAAAATTAAAAACAATTAATCAGGAAATGGAGACAAAAGCCTTTTTAGTAATTAAAAATGACAGCATAATCTATGAAAAGTATTTTGATGGTTATAGTGAAAGTTCAAAATCAAATTCATTTTCAATGGCCAAAAGTATTGTTGTTACTCTGCTTGGGAAAGCAATAATGGAAGGCAAAATTGAAAGTCTTGATCAGCCTGTTAGCGACTTTTTTGATCAGTATAGTACTGGGTTTGGGGAATCCCTAACAGTCGGAGATTTAGCATCAATGTCTTCTGGAATGGCTTGGAATGAAAAATACTATAGTATTATAAACATTACAACTGAAAGCTATTTTTCTGAAGACTTAAGAGGTTTAATATTAAATCAAGATATAATAAAAACCCCTGGACAAAAATTTAGATATTCAAGTGGAGATACCCAATTATTAGGGATGGTAATCGAAAAAGCAACTGAGACAAATATAGCCGATTATGTGCGTAGTAAATTTACGATTCCTATGGGATTTGAAAATCAAGCATTATGGCAGCTTGATAGCAAGAAAAGTGGTATGGAAAAAGTGTATTGTTGTTTTGCTAGTAATGCGAAAGACTTTGCAAGA
>JAZABS010000055.1:0-12355 GCA_036136835.1 Bacteroidota bacterium | reverse complement strand
ACTACCTCATTAAGTGGTCCTGAGTATGAGAAATTAGATCTTGCTTCTACTCTAGAATTTTTATTTTCCTTACATGCTCTTATCCAATCCATCTCATGAGAAGTTTTAACTCTTCTTATTTCATTTGTAACTGCAGGTGGATTGTCTTCTCTACCAATTATAATTGGATCCATAGCATAAGTGCCACAAACAAGTGTTCCTTTAGTTCCATGAAAAATTGCACCTCCACCCCAATTTCCGAGGTTTGTACCTGGCTTCATTCCTTTTGGTCGCTCAGGCTTATGTCCTCCGTCATACCATGTAAATTTAACTTTAGGCATATTTATTTTTCCTTTACTTGGTCGCTCATTAAAATAATATGTTACCATTTCAGATATTGGAGCACTTTCCGTATTTACTTGTGAAGATGTACCTTCAAAAGCATAGGGGAATCCTAGATTCAATGCCTTATATACAGGATCTATAATATGACATCCCATATCACCAAGTGCACCAGTACCAAAATCCCACCAAGCTCTCCAATTCCATGGAGTATATGATGGATGATATGGTCTGTATGGGGCAGGACCAATAAATAAATCCCAATTTAATGTTTCAGGAATTGCCACACTTTCACTAGGTCTTTCTAATCCTTGTGGCCAGATTGGTCTATTTGTCCAGGCATCAACTTTTTCTACCTCACCTATTTCACCATTCCAAATCCATTCACAAACTGTTGCCATATCATCACTTGAATTACCTTGATTCCCCATTTGAGTTGCTACACCTGTTTCCTTTGCAAGCCTAGTTAATTCACGTGATTCCCATACAGAATGTGTTAATGGTTTTTGCACATAAACATGCATTCCTCTTTTCATGCTATCGGCAGCAGAAACATAGTGAGTATGATCAGGAGTTGCTATAACAACAGCATCAATTTGATTTTCCATTTTGTCTAACATTACTCTATAATCCTTGAATTTTTTAATCCCAGGATAATCATCAAAACATCTCTTTGCATAAGTCCAATCAACATCACATAAAGCAACAATATTTTGATTCTTTATATTACTAAGATTGTTACGACCCATTCCCCCTACACCTATACCTGCAACATTTAATTTATCACTAGGAGGTGTATGTCCTAATCCTGCTATAACATGGCTAGGAAGAATTGAAACACCCAAAAATGCTACAGATGATTTCTTTAAAAAATCACGTCTTGATTTATTCACGTTTTTAGATTTATTTTTCATCATTTATAAATTTAATTATTATCAATGGTTATCCAAACATTGCCTTCTTTATGAGACTGAACAACGCTTTCAATAAAATTCATACCTCTTACTCCATCAATAATTGTTGGGAATTCATCAGTATTATAATCCTCTTTATTAATTGCTTTTGCAGCTCCATTATAGATATTTGCCATGGCATCAAAAATTTCATCAGGATGGCCTGGCGGTAGTACAGCTTCTTCTGTTAAGAAATCAGAATTTATATTATCTGATTCTAATATTTCAACTTCTTTTCCTTCTTTCATGAAATACAGAACTCTCGGGTTTTCTTGCCCCCATTTCAATCCACCTTTTTTTCCATAAATCATTACAGTAAAATTATTATTTTCACCCGTTGCAATTTGACTAGCCCTAATAATGCCTTTAACTCCATTATTACATCTAATTAAAATTGATCCATCAATATCCATTTTATTATCTTCATACAAATAGTTTAAATCTGCTAAAACTTTATCAATTTTAAGTTGTGTTAAGTATTCTAACATATCGAAAGCATGTGTACCTATATCCCCAATACAACAACTAATGCCTGATTGTTCTGGATCTAAACGCCATGTGTCCATTCTTGTATCACTCTCATGTATAATAGGATTAATCCATCCTTGATAATATTGAGCGTCTATTTTTTGAATTTCCCCAATGGCTCCTTCAGAAATCATCTTACGCATTTTTCTTATTGTTGGATAACCAGTATATGTATAAGTAACTGCAAATATTAATCCTGTTTTTTCAACTAATGATCTTAATTCTTTAGCCTGATCATAAGAAGTTGTTAAAGGTTTTTCGCAGATTACATGAAAACCGTTTTCTAAAAGACTTTTAGCCATATCATAATGGAGAAAATTAGGAGTTAATATTGAAACAGCTTGGATTCTCTCTTCTTCTGGAAGTTTTAATTCATTCTGAATCATATTTTGGCAATCAGAATAAATTCTTGAGGAATCAATTCCAATCTTTTTAGCAAACTGGGTATTACTACTCATGTCTCTACTAAAAACTCCTCCTACAATCTCATATTTATTATGCATTAAGGCAGCTATACGATGTAATATTCCTACCAGTGAATTTCCTCCACCTCCCAAAATACCTAATCTGATTTTTTCGTTCATTAGTTTAAAAATATATTTATTTTAATTCTTTAGCAGCATTGATTAATAAATCCCTTGTGGCAATTACTCCTTCCAATTCTGAAAGTCTTTGACCTTCATATTCTATACCAATATAACCATTATATCCAGCATTTTTTACAATCTGCAGCATCTTAACATAATCGATTCTAATTTCATTTCCATTTTCATCAAAATCGTTTGATTTAGCACTTACAGCTTTAGCTGCTGGCATCATAAGTTTTATTCCTTTATAATAATCATCGTATTTAAGCTTACAAGTCTTACTCTTTCTATCCCATTTAATACACCAATTTCCAAAATCTGGTAATGTTCCGGAGTTTGGCATATTTAATGCATTTATGACTTGCATTAATTTTTCTGGTTGAGAGGAAAACCCACCATGATTTTCTACAATAACATTAATGTTTTTATTTGCAGCATATGTTGCTAATTTTCTTAAACCATCTTCAGCGGCTTCAAGCCATAAATCTTCAACTAAAGTCCCATTAGTATTTACACGAATCGAATGGCAACCTAATCTATGCGCTGCATCAACCCACTTTTTATGTCTTTCAACAGCACTATCTCTAACTTTTTCATCTGGATGAGCAAGATCTCCCTCCTTATCTACCATAATAAGCAGACATTTAATATTGTTTTTTGATAGATTAATTATAAGAGAATCAATTGTACTATCAAATCCAATTTCATTTATTTTCTTTGAATATAGTTGTGAAACTAATTCAATCGCATCAAATCCAAGATCCTTTGCCTGTTTAGGGAAATCCAATGGATTTTTCCCATCTTTAATTATCATTTGATTAAATGACCACTGCGCTAATGATATTTTAAAAAAAGGAGAGTTTGAATCTTCTTTTTTACTGTCTGAGGTGCAATTAAGAATTAATACTATAGATAACAAATAAAAACAATTCTTATAGCTAATTTTCATAGAAAACATATTTTAATAATTGTATAGTGATTTTTGTATATTGTAGCATACAACAACTATCTAGTTTTGCAAATTAAATAATTTAGATAGGATTAACAATTTTAAATTTAATCTATATTGAAATGAAAGACCAACAATATGATGCTATTGTAATTGGAACAGGTATTACTGGTGGGTGGGCTGCTAAGGAACTTTGTGAAAATGGCCTGAAAACTCTTGTTCTTGAAAGAGGTAGAATGATAAAGCATATTGAAGACTATCATACCGCAAATCTAGATCCATGGGATATGCCGAATGGTGGTAGAATTACTAGAGAAATTAAAGAAAGAAAATTTAAGCAACATAGAACTGGTTATGTTACAGATCCAGTATGTGAACACTTTTTTGTTGATGATACTAAGCATCCCTACAATGAAGTTAGACGTTTTGACTGGATAAGAGGTTATCATGTAGGTGGTAAATCATTAATGTGGGGGCGTCAAAGTTATAGACTTAGTGAAATGGATTTTGAAGCTAATAAAAAGGATGGAAACGGGGTAGATTGGCCTGTAAGATATAAAGATATTGCCCCATGGTACAGCCATGTTGAAGAATATATTGGAATATCTGGAGAAAAACTTGGATTACCTCAACTCCCCGATAGTGAATTCTTAAAGCCATTGCCTTTAAATTGTGCAGAAGATGACTTTAGAATTTCAGTTGCCAAAAATATGAATGGTAGAGTTGTTACTCCAGCTAGAGTAGCACACATTACAGAAGGAACTAAGCCAGGTCTTGGAAGAACTACTTGCCAATATAGAAACAGATGTATGAGAGGCTGTCCATATGGAGCATATTTTAGCAGCAACTCTTCTACTCTTCCTGCAGCTGAAGCTACAGGAAACATGACTTTAAGACCACATTCTATAGTCCATAAAATAATATATGATGAGAAGACTAAAAAAGCATCTGAAGTAGAAGTAATCGATGCAGAGACAAAGCAGAGACACACATTTAAGGCTAAGATTATATTCTTGTGTGCTTCAACAGTTCCTTCAACATCAATACTAATGCAATCAACATCAAAAAGATTTCCAAATGGATTAGGAAATGATAGTGGTGAATTAGGTCATAATATAATGGATCATCATTTTGTTGTTGGCGCATATGCTGAGATTGAAAATTTTAAAGAAAAGTATTATAAGGGAAGAAAACCAGGTGGAATTTATATACCTAGATTTAGGAATATTGGCGGTGATTCAAATTCTAAAGATTTTGTAAGGGGTTATGGATATCAAGGTGGAGCATGGAGAGAGAGTATGTCTGAGGTAGTGGCTGAATTAAAATATGGACCAAAATTAAAAGAAGAAATCTTAAAGCCTGGGGGCTGGAGAATCGGTGTAACTGGTTTTGGAGAAACATTGCCAAATCATAATAATCGAATGTATTTAGATTATGATAAATTAGACGAATGGGGACTTCCTACTGTTACATTTGATGCTGATTTCGGAGAAAATGAGTTAGCAATGAGGGAAGATATGAAAGATCAAGCAGTAAAAATGTTTAAAGCAGCGGGATACAAAAATGTTATAGGGTATGACAGTATTGAATCTAGAGCAATGGGCCTTGGAATTCATGAAATGGGAACAGCTAGAATGGGTCATGATCCAAAAACATCTGTTTTAAACCGATATAATCAAATTCATGCATGTAAGAATGTCTTTGTAACAGATGGTTCATTTATGACATCATCTGCATGTCAAAACCCATCACTAACCTACATGGCATTTACAGCAAGAGCTGCTAATTATGCTGCAGAACAAATTAAAAATGGAAATTTATGAAACGTAGAGATGCATTAAAAAATATTGGACTTAGTGCTGGATTAATTATTGGAACACCATCAATAATAACTTTACTAAACAGCTGCACAACTGATCCAAAAACATGGAAACCAATTTTTCTATCCAAAGATCAGGCAGAAATATTAAAAAATATAGTTGATATTATTATACCTAAGACAGAAACCCCTTCAGCGTCTGAAGTAAATGTTATTGAATTTTTAGACAAATATTATAAAGAAGTTCTAGATGATGAAAGACAAAAATGGTTGAAAGACTCATACAATTCATTAGTAGATTTAATTAAAACAAAGTTTAATGATAATATGACCGCTGAAAAATATAAGGATCTATTAGATAATCACATGATACTTTCAGGAGATTCCGATGATTTATCAGAACTTTTAAAACAGATAAAATCTGATACGATATGGGCATATAAAACCAGCGAGTTTGTTGGTGAAAATGTTTTAGCATACGATCCAATACCTGCAACTTATTATTGTGGAGATCTTAAAGAACTCACAGGAGGAAAATCCTGGTCGTTATAAATTATGAAAATCATATTTCAAATATTATTAATTATTTCTATTTCATTTAGCTTTAATAAATCAATTAATGATAAAATTGAAGAGCAATGGATACAGCTATTTAATGGAGAAAATCTTGATGGATGGGAAGTAAAAATCAATGGATTTCCTTTAGGAGAAAATGCTTTTAATACATTTAGAGTAAAAAATAAATCACTTGTAGTTAATTATGATGAGTATGATAATTTTAAAGACTACTATGGTCATATTTTCTATAAAAATCCTTATTCCAATTACAAGTTGAAATTAGATTATAGATTTATAGGTGATCAATGCAAAGGAGGAGAAGGATGGGCAACAAAAAATAGTGGGGTAATGATTCATTCTCAATCTCCAAAAACTATGGAAATAGCCCAGGAATTTCCGGTATCTATAGAAGTACAACTATTAGGAGGAATAAAAAAACCATATAAGAGGCCTACTGCAAACTTATGTACTCCAGGGACTCACGTTAAAATAAATAACAAACTAGTAACTACTCATTGCATTTCTTCAAAATCTAAAACATTTTACGGAGAAGAATGGATTAATCTTGAACTAGAAGTTCGTAATGATTCAATTATAAAACATTTTATTAACGGTGAAGAGGTTTTCACATATTCTAATCCAATAATTGGTGGTCAATACAATACATTAAAAAGCAAAAAAGGTGAGAAACTAAATGAAGGTTATATATCTCTTCAAAGTGAAAGTCATCCAATAGAATTTAAAAACATAGAGCTTCTTATTCTACAATAAATTTACCTCTCATCATTGCATAATGGCCCGGGAAACTGCATATAAAATCGTATACTCCAATTTCAGGAGGCATAAACTCAATACTAGTAACCTGACCTCCACCAATCATTTCAGTATATACAATTACCTCGTCAGAATCAATAGGAATATATTCATTTTCACTAGCTAAAGCTGCCCTATTGGCAAAATCCATAACATCAACATTTTTCTTTAGCAAAACAAAATTATGACCCATGACTTTGGCATCTAAAACACCAGTATGATTAAGGGTTAGTTTCACTAATTTTTCTGATTTAACGGTAATTTTTCTAGTATCAAATCTCATATAATCATCAGAAGAAATTATAATGTTATTTACTTCATTTTCATTAAGACAACTAGAGAGAAAAATTAAGAAAAAAACAAATAAAATATTTTTAAACTTCATTATACTATATTGAAAAGATTGTTTTTATTGCTAAATCTATGTTGTTAGAATCGATTTGCTTTTTTGCTAACTTATGAGCCTCTTGAATTTGTTGATTTTTATCAGAAATACTCATTATATCAGAAATTTCAGCATTTTCAGTTTGATATTTTTCGATTTCATTTTTGGTTGGAATATTTTCGATATTTCCTAGTCTAGCAATGTTATTCATTGATAATATATCTGAAGAATAGATGTGTTTAGGCAGTTGATCAACTCCAATACCTTTTGTATGAATTGGTTTTGGAATTTCAAATAAACTATTTTCAGTCACTCTTGTATACCAATTAGCTCCCATTCTACCCACCAAGTCAAGCTTTTTAGTATCTAAATTTCCTTTTTCATCTAAATATTTATTGTTGATGTGGATATGAACAATTTTAGAAATAATTAGATTACCTGCACCTCCATCTTTTCCAAGTTCTATTATTTTATCCACAACACATTCAAAAGATATTGGGGACTCCTCTACTCTAGGTGGTTTAACTTTTATTGATTTAACAGGACTTAAACCAGATTTCTTAAATTCATCAATACTACTATCATATTCAGTGCTTGATAATGAAACAGGCTCTACAATTGAGAAATTTACAATATTAATAACTACCTCTTTTATCTTTTTTATATTCTCAAGAGTATCCTTTGTTGAATTATCTCTCACTCTTCTAGATGGTGAAAAAATAAGTATAGGAGGATTAGCACTAAACATATTAAAACAGCTAAATGGACTTAAATTAACAGTTCCATTATCATCTATAGTACTTGCTAATGCAATTGGCCTAGGAGCAACAGATAATAAAAGCATTTTATGCAAATCACTAGTTGATAAACTATTAGGATCTATTGAAATAAAACTGTCCATTTTTATATTAATTTGATTTAATAAGTTTTGTTCTAACTTCTCCAAAGCCTACTCTTTTACCATTTCTTTCGCAATATCCTCTCATTATTACTGTATCATTATCATTAATGAATACTCTACTCTCACCATCATCTAAGGTTACAGGATTTTTTCCACCCCAAGACAACTCTAACATTGAACCATATGATCGTTTATCCTTGCCACTTATAGTACCAGATGCCATTATATCTCCTATATTTATATTACAACCGTTAATTGTATGGTGAGCTAATTGTTGTACCATATTCCAATACATATATTTAAAATTGGATTTACAAACAATGGATTCTATTGATTTTTCAGGCTGAATTGAAACCTCTAGATTAATATCATAATTTCTTAATCCATCATATTGTAAATAAGGCAAAACATCAGGTGTTTGCTGAGGTCCTTCAACTTTAAATTCCTCTAAGGCATCAAGAGTAACAATCCAAGGAGAAATTGAAGAGGCAAAACTTTTTCCTAGAAACGGCCCTAAAGGAACATACTCCCATTTTTGAATATCTCTAGCTGACCAATCATTAAATAAAACTTTTCCAAAAATATATTCTTCAGCTTCTTTGGTTGAAATAGACTGTCCTAAATTTGATTTCTTACCAATCACAAAACCCATTTCTAACTCAAAATCTACTCTAGATGATGCTTGAAAAACTGGTGTTTCCTCATTAAGTGGCAATACCTGTCCCTTTGGCCTTATAACATCTTGACCACTTACAATTATAGAAGATGCTCTACCGTGATAACCAACTGGTATATGTTTCCAATTTGGAAGTAAAGGATTTGTAGGATCCCTAAACATTGATCCAATATTGGTAGCATGTTCTATACTTGAATAAAAGTCAGTATAATCACCTATCATTAGTGGGAGATGCATCATAACATTAGATTGTTTTATCAATGCATTACTTTCTTTTAAAACAGAAGAATCACTACATAATTCGCTTTGAATAATTAAACGGATTTTTTTTGTTATTGATTTTCCTAAAGCAATAAAATCATTTAAATATTTATTTTCAAATACATCATGATCTAAAGGAATTTCATTAAAAATACCTAGATCATAAGATGCTTTAAGATCTACAATCATATCACCAATAGCAACACCTACTCTTTTTTTTGAATTTTTTACAGAAAAAATACCAAAAGGAATATTATAAATTGAAAAATCAGAATTTTTTGGTATATCTACCCAGCTTTTCATACTTAATTTTTAATCAACTTTAAACCATTATTAATTAGTTCTTTGTATTCTGTTTTTTTACTTAATCTAACTAAATTTTCATATAATTCACTACTTAAGTCAGTTTTAGAATTATATGTCAACTCATACATTTCAAGCAAAATAAGCCATTCATTTCTATATTTAGATTTAATTTCAAAAAATATCTTTTCTAAATCTTCAAATTTAGGATTTTTATTTTCTCTAATGTCTCTAACTTTTTTATAAAGTTTGTGCAACTCTCTTTCCTTATTTGAATATCTAATTTTTTTTGTTTTTACTTTTGACACACTATGTAGATCATCAAATGATTCATCAGATGCAGGGCCTGCAAAAACTGATACAACTTTTTCACCTACAGCCATGTCATAAACTCCCCATTCTGGCCTAAAAAGAATTTCATCCTTATAGGTTACATTACAATCAGAAAACGATATTAATAATACCTTTCCTTGTAAATCTCTTTTTCCTGTAATTATTTTTCCCGAAACCTTAATTCCACCTTCGAAGTTTAAATCAATGTGTTTGCCTTCAACAATTCCGTATTCTACTAAATCTTTAGGTGACATATTTTCAATAGGTAGATTTACCCCCTTTAATTTTCCAACAGGTGAACCATAACCATCCTTATGATACTCTTTACCATGACCAATAAGCTCTTTACCCTTTGATGATAATGCAGTAGGGCCGGTAGATTGTATATAGATTGGTCTATCTTTTGATTTTATAACTCGAGAAAAAATTCCTGAAATTTGAATTCCTGTACTTAACTCAACTGTGCCTAACTTAGTAGACTCAATTATTTTATTCATACCCATTAAACCACCTTTTCTTAATGCCATAGTATCAGCAAATTTCTCCAAAACATAACTTAAAAAAGAAAAATTAGGAGTTACAAATAAATGAGGTTGTTGTTTTGTTATATCAAAATTAACCTCAGAGGCTTTAATGCTATATGGTATTTTTTTAACAGAAGATTTTAAGCATTTTTTGCTTTCTCCTATAGAGGATAATAGTCCTGCTCCATAAATTCTAGGATTGTCTAATTCACCTATTAACCCATATTCAACAGTCCACCAATGAAGATTTCTGATCTTGGCCATTTCAGAAAGCTCACCCATATTTTTTTGAATTTTATCAACATTTGCTGTTGCCTTTTTGACTGATTCTTTAGAAGAATTTGGATTTTCTTTAAGAATTGACAATAGTCTTATTGCTTCATACATTTCGTCATCTTTTGGAGAAGAGATAGCTTTACTTCCAATATGACCAAATCTTCTTAAATATTCTGAATATTCTGGATCAGCAATTATAGGTGCATGTCCTGCTGCTTCATGAATTATATCTGGTGCTGGGGTGTAACTAACATGTTTAATTGTTCTTATTTCTGAAGCAATAACTAAAACATTATGAGCTTGAAATTCCATAAATGCGTTTGGAGGAATAAATCCATCAACTGACACTGCAGCCCATCCAATATCTTTTAATATTCTATTCATTCCTTCCATTCTAGGAATGTCATCTATTGAAATTCCTGTCTTTTCGATACCTTCTAAATAAGAATTATGAGCAACTGTTTTAAGATAATCTACACTAAGTCTCATTACATACCTCCATACAGCCTGATTTTGTGAAGTATATTCATCATAAGGTTGCTTTACTATGAATTTGTGTAAATGTTTAGGCAACTTTTTAGTTACACTATTAAATTCTATCTGATACTTTTGCCTAGACATGTTTGATTAAAAGATCAATATAATTAAAATATCATAAAGTCCCTCTGTTCCTTTGTTCAGCTTCAATGGCAACAAATAGTGCTTTAAAATTTCCTTTACCGAAAGATTTTGCACCTTTTCTTTGAATTATTTCAAAAAACAATGTTGGTCTATTGACTAAGGGTTTGGTAAAGATTTGAAGTAAATACCCATCATCATCTCTATCTATCAATATTCCATATTTTCTAAGAAATTCTATATCTTCAGAAATTGCACCCACTCTTTCTAGAATCGTATCATAATAATTATCTGGCACATATAGCATTTCAACACCTCTTTTCTTTAATTCACCTACAGTATGAATTATATTGTCCGTAGCTAATGCTAAATGCTGGACTCCAGGACCGTTGTAAAAGTCTAAATATTCTTCAATTTGGGATTTATTAATTCCTTCTGCAGGTTCATTAATAGGAAACTTAACTCTTCCATTGCCACTACTCATCACTTTACTCATTAAAGCAGTGTATTCTGTTGATATATCTTTATCATCAAATGAAATTATTTGAGAAAAACCTAACACATCTTTATAGAATTTACACCATTCATTCATTTTATTCCATCCTACATTTCCTACAATATGATCAATATATTTTAATCCTATGCCTTCTGGATTATAACTTGAATCCCATTTAATATATCCAGGTAAAAAACAACCATTATAGTTGCTTCTTTCAACAAATAAATGAACAGTTTCTCCATAAGTATGGATTCCAGACCTTACCACATAACCATTCTCATCTTCTTCTTTTGTAGGTTTCATATATGGTTTAGCTCCTCTTTTTGTAGTTTCTTCAAAAGATTTTGTTGCATCATCAACTAAAAAAGCTATAAATTTTACTCCATCTCCATGCTTATTAAAATGCTTATTTACTTCTGTATTTTCTTTATATGAGGAAGTTAATACCAGTCTAATTTTTTCTTGCTTAATTACATGTGAAACCGTTTCATTTTCTCCTGTCTCTAATCCAGAATAAGCTTCAGATTGAAAACCAAATGCTGACTTATAATAATGGGCGCTTTGTTTAGAATTTCCAACATAAAATTCTATATAATCGATTCCTAGAAGAGGCAAAAAGTCTTCTGCATCTTCAAAAATTTTATTAGGGTTATCTAATTCTTTTGTAGTTGACATTTTACTTTTTATCTATCCAAGATTTATAATATTTTCCATCATCAATTTTTAATGCTTCTTCAGTTACCATAAGTGGACTGAATGTATCAACCATAACAGCTAATTCCATTGTTTCCTTCATGCCAATGCTTTTTTCCATTAAACCTGGGTGTGGTCCGTGAGGAATACCTGCTGGATGAAGACTCACATATCCTTTATCTACATTTTCTCTACTCATAAAATCTCCGTCAACATAATATATAACTTCATCTGAATCAATATTACTATGATTATAGGGAGTAGGGATTGCTTTTGGATGATAATCAAAAAGTCTTGGAACAAATGAACAGATTACAAAGCTACTGGTCTCAAATGTTTGATGGACTGGAGGGGGTTG
>JAZABS010000054.1:0-9172 GCA_036136835.1 Bacteroidota bacterium | reverse complement strand
TCTTCTCCGCCATTTAATGTAATGGTAGTCGAATTGATATTAAATTCTTCGCATGTTGAAATTAACTGTGGATCCATTGGTATTTTATTCTCATATAGATCACAACCAACATTACTCTTATTACATATATGTAGTAATTCAGATGATAAACCATCACTGATATCAATCATAGAGGTTGGTTTAACCTTTAAATCAGATAAAAGTCTAATAATATCCTTTCTTGCTTCAGGTTTTAACTGTCTTTCTACCAGATAAGTGTATTGGTCTAAATCAGGTTGATTTTTTGGATTTACCTTAAAAACCTCTTTTTCTCTCTCTAGAACCTTTAATCCCATAAAGGCTGCTCCTAAATCTCCAGTAACTACTATTAAATCATTAGCTTTTGCTCCATCTCTATAAACTATATCTGATAAATTTGCTTGACCAATAGCTGTTATAGATATAGTAAGCCCTGTTACAGATGAGGTAGTGTCTCCTCCAATAATATCTAAATCATATTTTTTTGCTGCCAATTCAATACCAGAGTATAATTCTTCTATTGCTTCAAGAGAAAATCGATTAGAAATAGCTACAGAAACGGTAATATGTTTCGCATTGGCATTCATAGCATATATATCAGATATATTAACCATAACTGCTTTATAGCCAAGATGCTTTAAAGGCATATAACTAAGGTCAAAATGTACGCCCTCTATCAGGAAATCAGTTGAAACAACTATCTTTTTTGACTTATAATCTAATACAGCAGCATCATCACCTATAGATTTTATGGTAGACTTATGTTTAATTTTTAGATCTTTTGTTAGAATATCTATCAGATTAAACTCTCCAATATCCTCTAATTTTGTTGAACTTTTATGCTTATCTTCTAACATGAAGGCAAATTTACATTCTTTTTCCTTAAAACATTGTTAATTATATGAGTAATAATGCTAAAATTGTTAAAAAAATATAGTTTAGTTGTATATTTGTAGTCCAGTAAATTTTAATAGTGTGATCAGTATTACGAATATTGCCCGAAATGAGGTAATTAAATTAATGGAACAAGATGGTTTTAACCATACTGCTGACTTTGTAAGAGTTGGGGTTAAAAGTGGTGGTTGTTCAGGACTCTCATACGAATTAAAATTTGACAATAAAACAGGTGATAGTGATAAAGTGTTTGAAGATAATGATGTGAAAATAGTTATCGATAAAAAAAGTCTACTATACCTAGCTGGTACAACTCTAGAATATTCTGGAGGACTAAACGGCAAAGGATTTGTTTTTGTTAATCCAAATGCTAATAGAACATGTGGATGTGGAGAAAGTTTTTCTCTGTAAAATAAAAGTATGAGTAAGTATACAGAAGATGATTTAAAAAAAGAGTTAGAAACCAAAGAATACGAATATGGTTTTTACACGGATATCAAGTCTGATACACTTCCTGTTGGATTAAGTGAAGATATTGTAATTGCTATATCTAAGAAAAAAGGGGAACCATCATGGATGACTCAATGGAGATTAGATGCTTACAAAATATGGAAAGAAATGGAAGAGCCTGATTGGGCTAATGTTAAATACAAAAAACCTAATTTTCAAAAAATCTCATATTATTCTGCTCCATCAAATAAACCAAAATACAATAGTCTAGACGAAGTTGATCCTGAATTATTAGCAACTTTTAAAAAACTTGGTATATCTGTCGATGAACAAAAGAAACTTGCTGGAGTCGCTATGGATGTTGTTATTGACTCCGTCTCTGTAGCTACTACTTTCAAAGACACCTTAAATGAAAAGGGAATAATATTTTGTTCTATAAGTGAAGCAATAAAAAATCATCCTGAACTAGTAAAAAAATATATTGGAACTGTTGTTCCAAAAACAGATAATTTCTATGCTGCATTAAATTCAGCAGTATTTAGTGATGGCTCATTCTGCTACATTCCTAAAGGGGTAAAATGTCCTATGGAGCTATCAACATACTTTAGAATAAATGAAGCAGGAACTGGCCAGTTTGAAAGAACATTAGTTGTTGCAGATAAAGGGAGCTTTGTAAGTTATTTGGAAGGTTGCTCTGCTCCAAGTAGAAATGAAAATCAGCTTCATGCTGCTGTAGTAGAACTGATTGCACTGGATGATGCTGAAATTAAATATAGCACGGTTCAAAACTGGTATCCTGGGGATTCAAAAGGTAATGGAGGTGTTTTCAATTTTGTAACGAAGAGAGGATTGTGTGAAAAAAATGCTAAAATTTCATGGACTCAGGTTGAAACAGGTAGTGCTGTAACATGGAAATATCCATCCTGTATTCTTAAAGGAGATAATTCTGTAGGGGAATTCCATTCTATAGCAGTAACAAATAATTTTCAACAAGCCGATACCGGGACAAAGATGATTCATTTAGGGAATAACACTAGATCAACAATTATATCGAAAGGAATTTCTGCTGGAAAATCACAAAATAGTTATAGAGGGTTAGTTAAAATTACTCCAAGAGCTAATAACGCTAGAAATTTTTCTCAATGTGATAGTTTACTAATTGGGAATAAGTGTGGGGCTCATACCTTTCCTTACATTGAAACAAAAAATAGATCAGCACAAGTTGAACATGAAGCAACTACAAGTAAAATAGGTGAGGATCAAATATTTTACTGTAACCAAAGAGGTATTGATACTGAAAAAGCAATTGCATTAATCATTAATGGTTTTAGTAGAGATGTTTTGAACAAACTACCAATGGAATTTGCAGTGGAAGCACAAAAACTTCTTGAAATCAGTTTAGAAGGATCCGTAGGATAATATAAAAAATAAAGATATGCTTAAGATAAATAATTTACACGCAAAGGTTGAAGATAAAGATATCCTAAATGGGATTGATCTTGATATTAAAGCTGGAGAAATCCACGCAATAATGGGACCTAATGGATCGGGTAAAAGTACATTAGCATCAGTGATTGCTGGTAAAGAAGATTATGAAATTACAAAAGGTGAGATGCTATTTAATAATAAGTCAATAGATGAATTATCAGCTGAAGAAAGAGCTCACAAAGGAATTTTTATGTCATTCCAGTACCCAATTGAAATCCCTGGAGTTACAATAACTAATTTCATTAAGACAGCTATTAATGAAACACGTAAAGCAAGAGGAGAGAAAGAAATGCCTGCTAATGAAATGCTAAAACTTCTAAGAGAAAAATGTAATATGCTAGAGATTGATAGAAAATTTCTTTCAAGATCTATTAATGATGGGTTTTCAGGTGGCGAAAAAAAGAGAAATGAAATTTTTCAAATGGCTATGCTAGAACCAACATTAGCAATCTTAGACGAAACTGATTCAGGACTAGATATTGATGCGCTTAAAATTGTTGCTAACGGAGTAAATAAATTAAAAAATAAAGATAATGCTATAGTAGTTATTACTCATTATCAGAGATTACTTGACTATATCATTCCTGACCATGTACATGTATTGTTTGATGGTAAAATAGTAAAATCAGGGAATAAAGATCTTGCAATTGAATTAGAAAATAAAGGATACGACTGGATTAAAGAGGAAATAAATAATTAATAACAATGATTGATTTAAAAGAAAAATTATTATCGTCTTTTATAGCTTTTGAAAATCAAACTAATATTGACAGTTATGTTCATGATATTAGATCAGAGGCTATTAAAAACTTTGAATCAATTGGATTCCCTAATAAAAAATTAGAGAATTGGAAATACACTTCTTTGAAAAATCTTTTAAAGAATGATTTTATTGTTTTGCCAGAGATAAATAATCTTCTTGAATTCAAGGATATCAAAAAATATCTAATTGATGACATAGATTCTTATAAGATAATTTTTGTTGATGGGAAATATTCATCCCATCTATCTGATACTACTCACGAAGGTATGGACATATGTATTCTATCTGCTGCATTATCACAATCAAAATATGAACTGTTAGTTGAGAATTATTTTAATAAAATTGCAAATGATGATGGGATTACTTCATTAAATACAGCTTTTTCAAGTGAAGGTGCATTTATACATATTCCGAAAAATAAGTTTGTAGATAAACCTATTCAAATTATTCATTTCTCAACTGGTAATGAGTCATCTCTAATGTTTCAGCCAAGGAATTTGATTATAGTTGATGAAAACTCTCAAGTTCAGATAATTGAAAGGCATCAAAGCTTAAGTGAAAATAAAGTTTTTACAAATAGTGTTACTGAAATCTATGCTGACAAAAAATCTATAATTGATTATTATAAAATCCAAAATGACAATTTAGAAGCATCATTAATTGATAACACCTATGTAGATCAACAGCGCAATAGTTCTTTTACAATGCATACATTTTCATTTGGAAATGAGCTAGTAAGAAATAATCTAAATATTTCTCAAAATGATCAGTTTATTGAAACTACTATAAAAGGAGTTACAATTATTGGAGACAAACAACATGTAGACCACAATACCTTAATTAATCATAACAAACCAAACTGCAATAGTCATCAGGATTATAAAGGAATTTATGATGATAAATCTACTGGAGTTTTTAACGGGCAAGTTATGGTGAAAAAGGTAGCGCAAAAAACAAATGCATTTCAATCAAATAATAATGTATTACTTTCTGATCAAGCAACAATAAATGCTAAACCTCAGCTAGAAATTTACGCTGATGATGTAAAATGCTCACACGGATGTACAGTTGGTCAATTAGACAAGAATGCACTATTTTATTTAAAATCTAGAGGAATACCAGAAAAGGAAGCGACTGCACTTTTAATGTATGGGTTTGCTAATAATATTCTAGAAAGTGTAAAGATTCCTGAAATTAAAACTAGGATAAACCATATTATTGCTAATAAATTAGGAGTAAAAATTGGTTTTAATTTATAAATGAAAAATACAACATCATTTAATATAGAATCTATAAGAAATGATTTTCCAATACTAAATTCTAAAGTTAAGGGGAAGCAGCTAATCTATTTTGATAATGCAGCAACTACCCAAACTCCTCAAGTTGTAATTGATTCAATTGTATCATATTATTCAAATCTTAATGCAAATATTCATAGAGGAGTTCATTATTTAAGCCAAAAAGCTACGGAAGCTTATGAAAATACTAGAAAAAAATTTCAACATCATCTTAATGCAAAAAGTTCTAGTGAAATCATATTTACTTCTGGTACTACTCACAGCATTAATCTAGTTGCAAATGGGTTTATCAGCATATTAAATAAGGGAGATGAAATTATTGTTTCAAATCTTGAACACCATAGTAATATTGTTCCATGGCAAATGCTATGTGAAAAAACTGGTGCAATAATGAAAGTTATTCCAATGAATCAGGATGGCGAATTAGTTTTGTCTGAATATGAAAAATTATTATCAGATAAAACTAAAGTAGTATTTGTAAATCATGTTTCTAATGCACTTGGTACAATAAACCCTGTTAAAGATATTATTAATAAAGCCCATAAATTTGGTGCTGCCGTATTAATTGATGGAGCTCAGGCTCTTCCTCATTTTAAAGTTGATGTTTTGGATCTAGATGCTGATTTTTATGTAGCATCAGCCCATAAACTATATGGACCTACTGGGGTTGGGATACTTTATGGAAAAGAAACTTGGCTAAATAAATTGCCGCCATATCAAGGAGGAGGAGAGATGATAGATGAGGTAACATTTGATAAAACTACCTATGCAAAACTGCCAAATAAATTTGAGGCAGGCACACCAAATATTGCTGGCGTAATAGCATCGGGGACTGCTCTTGATTATATAAATAAAATTGGTTTAGACAGCATTGCAAACTATGAATCAGAACTCCTAGATTATGCCACTAAAAGATTAATGGAAATTGAAGGAGTAAAAATATATGGGGATAACAATAGTAAAACTTCTGTAATTTCATTTAATTTAAAAGATTTACACCATTATGATATAGGATCCATAATTGATAATGAAGGGATAGCAGTTAGAACTGGCCATCATTGTGCGCAACCGATAATGGACTACTATAAAATCTCAGGTACAATTAGAATTTCATTAAGTTTTTATAATACTAAGCAAGAAATAGATTCCTTAATTGATGCTATAATTCAAGCAAAAAAAATGCTAACATAAATTTATTCAACTTGAATAAATTTATTAGTTATCGTATTTTTAAATAAAAAACAAATTGACAATACAGCAAATACAAAACGATATCATTTCAGAGTTTCAGATGTTTAGTGACTGGACTCAAAAGTATGAATATATTATTGATCTTGGGAAAAACTTGCCAGTTATAAATGATCAATTTAAAACAGAAGAAAATATCATTAAAGGTTGTCAAAGCAAAGTATGGCTTTATGCAGAAAATATTGATAATAAACTTATATTTACTGCAGACAGTGATGCTATCATTACAAAGGGAATAATAGCAATACTAATAAGAGTTTTTTCAAATCAATCAGCTCAAGAAATAATAGATGCTGAGGTTGATTTTATTGATGAAATTGGGCTAAAAGAACATTTATCTCAAACACGTGCAAATGGATTGTCAAATATGATAAAACAAATCAAGCTATATGCAATAGCTTATTTAAATAATTAACAATGAGTAAAGAGGAATTTAACCCAAATGAAATTGGTGAAAAAATTATAGATGTTATCAAAACAATTTATGATCCAGAAATACCTGTTGATATTTATGAACTCGGTTTAATCTACGATGTGCTAGTAAATGAGGATTTTGATGTTAAAATAATAATGACATTAACCACACCAAATTGTCCCGTTGCAGAAACATTGCCTGTAGATGTAAAAGATAAGGTAAAAACCATTAAAGGAATTAAAAGTGTTGAAGTTGAAATGACTTTTGAACCGCCATGGACACAAGATCTAATGAGTGATGAAGCAAAACTGGAGCTTGGAATATTATAAATTATATAGATGTCTAAAAATATTATTAATAGAGTAGAAAAAAGCAAATTAATATCAATCGATCTTGAAGACTATTATTTACCAGGGGAGAGACATGAAATTGATTTAAAAAATTGGCTGGTTGATGAACTATTCCTAAAAGAAAAAGACTTTAGAACAATTATAAAAAATCATAATTGGAAACAATATGAAGATGCTTTTGTTGCAATTCATTGTTCTAGTAAAGCAATTATTCCACCATGGGCATTTATGCTTATCTCTTCTGAATTAACACAATATGCTAAAAAAGTGGCTATAGGAAATTTAGATTATTTAGAGCAAAAGATTTTTGAAGATGAAATTGAAAAAATAGATTTACAACCTTTCAATAACAAGTCTATAGTAATTAAGGGATGTTCTAACAATAAAGTTCCAACATCTATTTATTATATGTTTTCTGCTAAGCTTATGCCTATAGCAAAAAGTATTATGTATGGCGAGGCTTGCTCTTCAGTTCCAGTATTTAAAAAAAAATCTAGCTAGTTTATTTCAGGATATAAAAAATCATTGTATGGGAATCTTGTAATATGAATCTTCCTTACCTCATTATATAGACAATCTTTTAGCTGTTCAATATTAGTCTTATTAATTGCAGAAATAAATTGTACTTTATCTCCAAGTTTGTTCATCCATGTTTGCTCCCATTCTTTAATTGAAAAATGTTTTTTTCCTTTTTCAATTGTTAAATCTTCCTTTTCAAAATGAACTGGCTGATAATTATCTATTTTATTAAAAACCATTATAGATGGCTTATCTAAAGATTTTATTTCATCTAAGGTGTTTTCAACAGCATTAATATGCTCTTCAAAATTAGAATGTGAAATATCAACAACATGTATAAGTAAATCTGCCTCTCTAACTTCATCAAGAGTACTTTTAAAAGACTCTATTAATTGTGTTGGTAATTTTCTTATAAATCCAACTGTGTCACTAAGTAAAAAAGGTAAATTTCTAATTACAATTTTCCTTACCGTAGTATCCAAAGTGGCAAATAATTTGTCTTCTGCAAAAACTTTAGACTTACTTAATAAATTCATTATTGTCGATTTCCCTACATTAGTATATCCTACAATAGCAACTCTTATTAGCTTGCCTCTATTACCTCTTTGAACATGCATCTGTTTATCAATAGCCTTGATTTTTTCTTTTAAAAGTGAAATTTTGTCACGCACGATTCTTCTATCAGTTTCTATCTCTGTTTCTCCAGGCCCTCTCATTCCAATTCCTCCTTTTTGTCTTTCTAAATGTGTCCACATTCCCTTTAATCTAGGCAAAAGATATTGACATTGAGCTAGTTCAACTTGTGTCTTAGCATAACTAGTGGTTGCTCGCTGAGCAAAAATGTCTAATATTAAATTTGTTCTGTCAAGAACCTTGCAATTAAATATTTTACTAATATTTCTCTCTTGAGTTGGAGAAAGTTCATCATCAAAAATTACAGTACTAACATTATTTTCTATAATGTAATTTTTGATTTCTGAAATTTTTCCACTTCCTATAAATGTTTTTGGATTTGGCATATTCAATTTTTGTACAAACCTTTTTACAACTTTTCCTCCAGCTGTAATTGTTAAGAAGTCCAATTCATCAAGATATTCTTTTGATTTTGAAGCCCCTTGGGTTTGTGTAATTATGCCAACTAAAACTGTGTTTTCCAAATTGTATTTTTTACTAAATTATTTAAGCTCACTAATTTACAAATCTCAAAAAAATCAATATGTAAAAATATACTGAAAATTATGATTATTTTGGTTTTGCATTTGTATATTTAATTATTCATGAGAAAGTCTTTATTATTTTCATTATTTCTGTTTATTTATACAATTGGTGTTATTGCTCAAGAGAATACAACTATAGATTGTAGTGGTGGTCCTATTACTACAACATTCTGTTATGATACGGGCCTAGATAATTCATATTCATTCATTAGTAGTGATGGTGGGCCATTAAATTTAGTTATTGATTCTGGTGAAGTAGAAAGTGGATGGGATGAATTAATAATATTAGATTCGGATGGAACAGAGCTATATAACGGATATGGTAATGGCGGAGATGTTTCTGGAATCAGTTTTCAATCTTCTGGTGATAATATAACTCTGATTGTTCAAGAAGATTCAAGTATTAGTTGTGTTTCAAGTGCAAGTATTGACCCTATAACAATAACTGTTTCCTGTGCAACATGTGTAAATCCAACAGTTGATTTTGAAATGGTAAGTGATTGCCTTAATGC
>JAZABS010000053.1:0-4781 GCA_036136835.1 Bacteroidota bacterium | reverse complement strand
GGGAATAGAGTATTTTCTACATCTTCATCTGAATTTGAAATACCATTTTTTGATAATTATAATTATAATTTTACTCCTTCTAACGGAATATCATTAGTAGCTCAGTGGACTGATAATTCAGGTATTGATTATAATTCAATAGTAATTGAAAAATTAGAATTAATTGATATTTCTGAAGATCAATTGATGGATCTTGATAGAAAAACTATTCCTGATAAGCTTAATTATAATATAACAACATCAATAGCCAGAGAAAAAACTTATCTTTTTCTTGAATTAAACCCTATAATTAACCAAAATGGTAGTTTTAAAAAAATTAATTCATTTCGCTTTTCATACAAAAATGCACCTGTAAAGAAATCGAAAATAAATAGAAATCAAAGTTCAGTTTTAAGTAGTGGAGATTGGTATAAATTTTATGTAGATAAAACAGGTATTTTCAGAATTGATAGAAGCTTTTTAAGTCAATTAGGAATTAGTGTAAATGATATAAATCCAAGAAATATTAAAATTTTTGGGAATGGCGGAAATATGCTGCCATTAAGTAATTCAATTGAATACCCTATAGATCCTATTGAAAATGCTATAAAAGTCTATGGAGAGGATGATGGTATTTTTAATAATAATGATTATATCTTATTCTATGCTGAAGGACCTAATGGATATAATTCTGAAAGTAATACCAATTTAAATCTATATTCAGATAAAACAGCATATTATATAAATATAGGCTCATCACCTGGAAAAAGGATATTAGAAAATATTCAGCCAGATAATCCTACAAATACTGTAATAAACACTTATACATCTTATAAATATCATGAAATAGATGAATATAATATTGCTAAAATTGGAAGAAGGTGGTTTGGAAATAGATTTGATTTTAATTCAAGTCAGACATTTGAATTTAATTTCCCAAATCTTATTACTGAGGAACCAATAAATATTAAAATCTATACAGCTGCAGTTTCTGAAATTTCTACTTCTATGTCAATTAGCGTTAATAATCAGGAAATTTCTAATTTAAACTATTCTCCAATTGGTGATCCTGTATTAGTGTCTGGTGACTTTTACTCAGATAATATTATGGTATCAAACTCTAATATTTCTGTTAACTTAAATTACAATAATAATGGGAATCCTAGTTCTGTCGCTTATTTGGATTATATCTCTATAGAGGGCACCTCTGATCTTATATTTAACAATGATCAACTAATTTTTTATAACAAAGATTTAGTTGATTTAAATGGAGTAGGTGAATATAACATTAGCAATGGTAATTTGATCTCAAATATCTGGGAAATAACTGACTTAAACAATGTGTCAGAAATCATAATTGAGGACAGTGAAAATGTAGCCGTTTTTAAGTCTATTTTAGGAGAAGAAAAGAGGTTTATAGCTTTTAATCAAGATTCTTATTTTGAGCCTATAATTGAAGGAGAAACAACTATTGAAAATCAAGATTTAAAATCTCAAATATTTTTAGATGAGCAAAATCAATTTCAGGACATAGATTATTTAATAATTTGCAGATCAGATATGCTATATGAGGCTGAACGTCTTGCTCAAATAAACAGAGATAATAATAATTTAAATGTTAAAGTAGTAACTCTAGAGAAAATATATAATGAGTTTAGTTCAGGCAATCAGGATATAGCTGCTATAAGAAATTTTGTAAAATATACTTATAACAATTCAAATGACCCTAACAATCGATTAAAATATTTATGTCTTTTTGGAGATGCTTCATATGATTATAAAGATAGAATTTCTCAAAACACTAATGTTGTTCCATCTTGGCATTCCATTAATAGTTATAGCTTGTCAAGTGCATATGTTTCAGATGACTTTTTTGGAATGATGGACTATGATGAAGGGATGATGGATAATTCTGACAAACTGGATATAGCCGTAGGAAGGATCTTAGCTGACACCCCTCAAAGAGCTACTGATTTAGTAGACAAGATAGAATCTTATTATAATTCGAATTCATATGGAGATTGGAGAAATAAATTAATGGTTATTTCTGATGATGTAGATGAACCTTGGGAAAGCATTATACAAGGAACATCAAATAGTTTAGCTGATTTAATTACAGACAACAAGCCTTTTTTTAATGTAAAAAAAATCTTGTCAGATGCATATGTGCAAGAATCTAGTGCAGGCGGGGAAAGATATCCAGAAGTAAATAATGCAATTATTGATGGTATAGAACTTGGTGCATTAGTAGTAAATTATTTTGGACATGGAGGGGAAGATGGAATTGCAAGAGAAAGAATATTTGATAAGATAGATGCGACTGAATTATCTAATGAGAACAGGTTAAATTGTTTTGTATCTGTTACATGCGAGTTCACAAAGTTTGACAATCCTGGAAGAAATACAGCTGGCGAATTTCTTTATTGGAATAAAAATGGTGGAGCAATAGCACTTATAACAACCACTAGACAAATTTTTGTGAGTGTTGGAGTTAATTTTAACCTAACCCTTGAGGATTACTTATTTTCATTAAACTCAGATACTTATCATACTATGGCTGAGGCACTGAGATTAACAAAAAATGATCCATCAATTTCAGGTACTGATCAAAGAAGATTGGTGTTTTTTATAGGAGATCCTGCAATGAAATTAGCTATACCTAAACCAAACATTCAAATAACTGAAATAAACGATATACCTATTAATGAGTTTTTAGATGCACTTCAGGGATTGAGTTCAGTAAAAATTGAAGGACAGATAGAGGATGAATTTGGAAATAAGATTGATGATTATTCTGGTGAGTTAGTAACAACTGTATTTGATAAAAATATTGAACGATCTACATTAGCAAATGACGGAACATCTCAAAATGATTCTCCTATAATACTTGATTTTACAACATTAGGAGAGGTCTTGTTTAGAGGGAAATCATCAATTGAAAATGGAGATTTTACTGTCAATTTTATAGTACCTAGGGATGTCGTTATGGATGTTGATTATGGCAAAATAAGTTTTTATTCAAAAAGTACATCTAGTTTAATGGATCAAAATGGCTATAATTTAGATGTATTAATTGGAGGGATAAATGAGAATGCCGCTGAAGATAATATTGGCCCTGAAATTGAGCTATTTATGAACGATGAGGCATTTATTAGTGGAGGGATAACAAATGAAAACCCTAATCTATTGGTTAAATTATTTGATCAGAACGGCATAAATACCTCAAGTGGAATTGGACACGATATAGTAGCTGTTCTTGATGGTGATGTTGCTAATTCATTTAGACTAAATGATTATTATCAAGCAAATATCGATGATTATCAAAATGGTACAATAACTTATCCATTAAGAGATATTTCCCCAGGGCTTCATACTTTAAGTTTAAAAGCTTGGGATGTATATAATAATTCATCAATTTCTGAAATACAATTTGTTGTTCATGATCAGGATCAGGAATTAGTTATTTCTAATGTTTTAAACTACCCTAATCCTTTCGTTAATTACACTGAATTTTGGTTTAATCACAATAGTTCTTATGATTTAAACGTTAGTATACAAATATTTACTATTTCAGGTAAACTTGTAAAAACAATTAATGGATATATAAATACTTCTAGTAGCTCTTCTTTATCAAGAGATTTAAGTTGGGATGGAAGAGATGATTTTGGTGACAAAGTAGCTAAAGGTGTCTATATGTACAGATTGACTGTAAGGTCTGATCAAATTGATAAACAGGTTTCAAAAATCGAAAAACTTGTAATACTATAATATTAAATTATATTTGTTGGCTGTAAAAATAAAAAATATGAAAAACCTGTTTTATACTGTTTTATTATCAATTCTTACATTAAATCTAAATGCTCAAACAACTCTAACTGAAGTTACCCCTAATCCAAATGATAGTAGGGTAATAACAACCGGAGTTCCCTTTCTTCTTATAGCATCTGACGCAAGAGCAGCTAGTATGGGTGATATGGGAGTGGCAACATCAGTTGACACCTATTCACAGCATTGGAACCCTTCAAAATATGCTTTTTCTGAGAGTAAGTCAGGTTTTGGTTTAAGCTATACTCCTTATTTAAGTAAGTTAGTTAATGATATATCCCTTGGAAATGTTACTTATTATAACAGATTAAATGAAAGAAGTGCGTTTGCAGTTAGCTTTAAATACTTTTCTCTTGGTGAAATAGAAATTATTCAAGATGAATTTTCAGAGGCACTAATTGAAAAACCAAATGAAATGACAATGGATGTTTCATATTCTTTGAGACTTGCTGATCAATTTTCTATGGGGGTTTCATTAAGATATTTAAGGTCTGATTTGAAAATTCAGGCTGTTGATGAAACAGCGCAAGCTGCAAGTTCATATGCTGTTGATATTTCTGGTTATTACCAAGGAGAGGAACAATCATATGGAGATGTAGATGGTAGATGGAGAGGTGGTTTTATTATTCAAAATCTTGGTCCAAAAATAAAATATGATGAGTCTGGAAGAGAAACTTTTCTCCCAACAAATTTCAAGTTAGGAGCAGGTTTTGATTTTATTTTAGATTCATATAATAAAGTTTCTGTAACTGCTGAGGTTGCTAAGCTACTTGTGCCCACCCCTCCATTATTAGGCACATATACAGAATTTAATGACAACAATGAGAATGGAGTTTTTGATGAAGGTGATGAGCAAGTTGGCGAGCCTTATATAGATATTATTGATGGTATGTCAACTGATGTAGATTTTCTTTCAGGTGTTTTTCAGTCTTTTTCAGATGCTCCAGGAGGATTTAGCGAAGAATTAAAAGAATTTA
>JAZABS010000052.1:0-3907 GCA_036136835.1 Bacteroidota bacterium | reverse complement strand
AAAATCAAAATACTTAGAGAACACTCTTCTATACCACTTAGGAAAAACTGCTGAGATATTAGTTTTTCTTATTGGAGCAATGACTATAGTTGAGATTATAGATTATTTCAACGGATTTACTGTTTTTCAAAAGATAATTAATCTTAAAACTAAGAAAGGGATTTTATGGGTATTTTCTGGATTAGCATTTATTCTATCAGCAATTATTGACAACCTAACTGCTACTATTGTACTTATTTCAATTTTGCAAAAAGTTGTATCAAACAGAAATTTAAGATTATGGTATGCTGGAATTATTATAATTGCAGCTAATGCGGGTGGAGCATGGTCTCCAATAGGAGATGTTACAACTACTATGCTTTGGATTGGTAAAAAAGTTACCACACCTGAATTAATTTCATATCTATTAATTCCTTCTATTGTATGTATGGTTGTATCTTCTGGAATAGCTTCAATGCTTCCAGTATTTAAGGGAGATATTAAATTGAATCCAATAGATGATCAGGGAAATAAGTATTCTTTTAGAATGTTGGTTTTGGGACTATCCGCTATTGTTTTTGTGCCTGTATTTAAAATAATTACACATTTACCTCCTTATGTCGGAATGATGTTTGCTTTAGGTCTTGTTTCAGTTTTTGCTGAAATATATAGTAATAGAGAATTTGCTTTATCGAAAGCAACTAGCCCTGATATGGACGCAGGTATTGATGAAGAAAGACATCATGAAAGCCCAGTTCATAAGGCTTTAACAAAAATTGAATTGCCTAGTATTCTATTTTTCCTAGGTATTTTAATGGCTGTTGCAGCTTTAGAGTCAATTGGAATCTTATATAATTTTGCTGATCAACTAAAAGGTCTGCCAAAGTTAGGATCAGAGCTAAATGCATCATCTTTCTCTGATATTTTGCCTATATTTTTAGGAGTAGCATCTGCACTAATTGATAATGTACCACTAGTTGCTGCAAGTATCGGTATGTTTACAGTTGAAATGAATGACCAATTATGGCATTTTATAGCGTACACTGCAGGTACAGGAGGTAGTATGATAATAATTGGATCTGCCGCTGGTGTTGTAGCTATGGGTATGGAAAAAATAAATTTCTTCTGGTATTTGAGAAAAATATCATGGATTGCCTTTGTTGGATTTATTGCTGGTGCTGGTGTTTTTATGATTTTTAGAAATTTCATTATTACATAAATTATTGGATTATAATTCAATTTTAAAATGGATGTATGGTAAGTTGCCAATGTATCAGAATATTGGTGGTTCTGCTTATAAAAAAGATTTGATAAATATTACTAAGTTATCCGAATATTTAAACAATCCACATAATAGTTTTAAGTCAGTTCATATTGCAGGAACTAATGGTAAAGGCTCTACTGCACACATGATTGCATCTATATTGCAAGAAGGAAAATATAAAGTAGGATTATATACTTCTCCACATTTAAAAGATTTTAGAGAGAGAATAAAAATTAATGGAAAAATGATTAATAAAGACTTTGTTAGTGACTTTATTCTCAAAAATATGGATTTTTTTAATCATAACAGCTTTTCTTTTTTTGAGATGACTGTGGGAATGGCATTTGAATATTTTAAGAAAAATTCAGTAGACATAGCTATAATAGAAACAGGAATGGGAGGACGTCTTGATTCTACAAATATTATTTCACCAGAACTATCAGTTATAACAAATGTATCTATGGATCATGTAAAATTCTTAGGAAATACAATAGAAGATATAGCCATAGAGAAAGCGGGAATAATTAAATCCCATATTCCAGTTGTAATTGGTGAAAAGCAAAATGATGTTTCAAATGTTTTTATCAATAAAGCTGAAGAAAAAAAATCAAAAATATTTTTTGCAGAAGACTTTAATATTAAGGAATATGAATGTGAGCTAAAAGGCTCTTATCAAAAAAAGAACATAAAAACTGCAATAGTAGCAATTGAATTATTAAATGATACTGAAATTAAAATTAATGAGAAAAATATAATAGATGGCTTAAATAAAATAATTCAGAATACTGGAATTAGGGGAAGATGGGAAATAATTGGAAATAAACCGCTAATTATTTGTGATGTTGCTCATAATATTGATGCATTATCAATTGTTATTAATGATATAATATCAATTAAATCTAATAAAATCCACTTTGTATTAGGTTTTGTTAATGACAAGAATTTAGATTCAATAGTAGATATATTCCCAGAATCTTCAAACTACTATTTTGCTAAACCAAATATTGAAAGGGGTTTAGATGAGTTAGAATTACAAGAATTATTTAAAAATAATAATAGAATAGGGGAGTCTTATTCTAGCATTGAACAAGCTTTTAAATCTGCAATTAAACAATCAGATCCTAATGATGTTATTTATATTGGTGGCAGTACTTTTGTTGTTTCTGAAGTTATTTAGCTCCTTTTAATCTAATAACTATTGCACCACCTCTGGCTATGCCTCCATATTTATTTGTTGCAGCTAGTGATCTTAATATGGTTATACTTTTAATCTGTTGAGGATCGATAAAGCCAGGATAATCAGTATAAAGAAGTCCATCAACATCATAAACTGCATATGCATTATAATTAATTGATTGACTCCCACCTCTAATTAGAATTTTAGGAGAGGTGCTTTCTAAATTATTCTGGTGATAGTCTAAATAATGTGCAACATTATCTCCTATTACTTCTACACCAGGAAATTTTCCTACAATCACATCCATTAGAGTTAGTGCCGATGGAGAAATTTTAAATTTCGAAGACGATAATATCTTACTTGTTGATGAGCAGTCAATCAAAATAATAGAAAACAAAAAAAGATAGATTCTTATCATATTTTTATCAAGTTAATAAATTATATGTAATTTATTTTTAGAAGTAAAAATTTTGCTCAGTTTCAATAACTAATTTATATTTGCAGACCAACCCTTGAGGGCGCGTAGCTCAGTTGGTTCAGAGCACTTGGTTTACACCCAAGGGGTCAGGGGTTCGAATCCCTTCGCGCCCACCGAAAAACCCAATGAAAGTTGGGTTTTTTTATTTTCAAAACTTCCTATATGGAGAGTTTATAAAGTTATTAGCTTCTTCCTCAAGAAATTTTGCAGTTTTATTATCCCAATGAAGGGTTTTGTTAGGAAATCTTCCAGCAATTACTCCAAGCAATATAGTTTCTGTTAATCTTGCAGAATATGAAAATGGAGCAGAGCAATCCCCTTTTCCAAGGCATGAATCTATAAATTCATGATAATGGATATATGATTCTTTTTCATAATCTCTAATAGGATTTTTTGTTATTTCTCCACTTTCTTCAAATTTTGAAATATCTATTTTCTCATATTTTCCATCAATTATAAGTTTTGGAAATTCCATAAAATGAGGAAGCAATAATCTTCCTTTTTCTCCTATAAACATTGCTCCTTGGTCAGGTAATTTATCTCTATTAGGTAGTTTTAAATCTTTATGAGTCCTTGGAGCCCCTTTACCATCCTCCCAAACCCATTTTAATGTGTCAGTAGTATATTTAGTACCTGGAAATTTATATGTAACATAGTTTTTTTCAGGAAAGCCTATTCCATTAGGTATTCTACATTTATTTTTAATTGTAAGCGGAACATCTAATTTAAGTGCATTGTAGGGTGTATCAAAAATATGAACACCCATATCTCCTAATGTGCCACAGCCAAAATCTATCATTTTTCTCCACATAAATGGATGATAGATATTTTTCTTATATGGTCTTTTAGCTGCAGTTCCTAGCCATAAATTCCATTCTAATTGTTTTGGAATTGGGTCGCTACCGGATGGGCGTGGACCATCATATCCCCAGTTTTTTGGAGACCATGCTCTTACTGTTCTAACCTTACCAATTATACCTGACTGAATTAATAATGTAGCAAGTTTATA
>JAZABS010000051.1:0-15494 GCA_036136835.1 Bacteroidota bacterium | reverse complement strand
TTATTGGATTAGTATTTGTTTTTGATAAAACGATCGCAAAATTAGGAATTTTTTTTGTAAGAAAGTCAAACATTAATTTTTTTGTGAATTGTTCACTTTCATAATGACCAATATCTAGCAATAACAGTTTATCTTCTGCTCTGAAATAGTCGTGATATTTTAAATCTGATGTTACATATGCATCTGCACCAGAATTAATTGCATTTTCAATTCCAAAGCTTCCTGAGCCACCTAGTACAGCTACTTTTTGAATTTTTTTCCCAAGTCTTTTTGAATGTTTAATTAATGAAGATTTCATTTGTTTTTTAACAAAGCTTATAAAGTTATTCTCTTGCATTGGCTTATCTAGATTTCCAATCATACCCATACCTATATTTTGATTATAATTATCTAGTGTAATAATTTCATATGCAATTTCTTCATATGGATGATTATCTTTAAGTACATTAATTATTCTTTGCTCTAAATGTTTTAGAAATGTAATATTTACGCATATTTCTTTTACTTCAGTAAATTTTAGTTTTTCTCCAATTTTTGGACTAGACTGCTCATTACCTTTAAATGAACCCATTCCTTCATATGAAAAACTACAATTTTCATATTTACCTATTGATCCCCCTCCAATTTTAAAAATTTCTGATTTAAGACGTTCAACATTTTTATATGGAATATAAGTTGTCAATTTCTTTATAGTTTTTTCCTTTGGAATCAATATTTTGGAGTCTTTTATTTTTAATCTCTTACATATTGTACTATTTACACCTATGATTGAGTTGTCAAGAGCTGTATGAATTGCAACTATTGCTATATCATTTTTTATTGCTTTATGAATTACTCTGTCTACATAATTCTTTTTAGTTATGCTCTTTAGGTCATTAAAAATAATAGGGTGGAAGCTAATAATTAAATTACATTTCTTCTTGATTGCTTCCTCAACAACTATTTCTGTAGAGTCTAGTGTAACCAATATTCCTTTTACTTTCTGATTGTAATCTCCAATAATGAGGCCTACATTATCAAACTCTTCAGCATAGCAAAGCGGTGCAAATTCATCTAAATGATCTATTACATCTTTGACAATCATATATTTTTATTTTTTTCAAAGATAAATAATTACTTTAGTTGCTGTGAAAATGATTAAAAAAATATTGTTTTGGAAATTAAGCATCCAATTTTCGTTTGTTACGACAATAAGGAATTTTCTATATAACGTTGGTGTAATAAAGTCACACCAATTTAATATTCCAATAATATCAATTGGTAATCTAGTATTGGGAGGGTCAGGCAAAACCCCAACAACTGAATATTTAATTAGATTGCTGTCTAACAAATACAAGGTGGCAGTTTTAAGTAGGGGATATGGAAGAAAATCAAAAGGTTTTATTATAGCTGACTCTAATTCTGATCCCAGTTTAATAGGAGATGAACCAATGCAATATTATAGAAAATTTAATAACATAATTGTCTGTGTTGATTCTAATCGAGTAAGAGCAATTAATAAATTAATCAATTCAAATTTAAATCCTGAAGTAATTTTATTAGATGATGCTTATCAACACAGAAAAGTTAGGCCTAAATTATCAATCTTATTAAGTGAGTATAGCAAATTGTATTCTCAAGATTATGTTTTTCCTTTGGGAAATTTAAGAGAATCAAGAGGCAGTGCAAACAGGGCAGATATTATCATGGTTACAAAATGTGATAAAAACCTTAATAAAAATGATAAAATTAATATTGTAAAAAAATTAAATCTTAATAAAGAACAAAGTATCTATTTTAGTCATATAGAATATTCAAATATGGTTTATAGTGAAGAAGGAAAGAGAGCACTAGATGAATTTAAGAACAAAAATTTTACATTGGTTACAGGAATTGCAGATCCATCAAATATGGTTAATTATTTAAAAGATAGTGGATACAATTTTAATCATGTTTCTTTTAATGATCATTATAACTATTTAGAATCTGATATAATAGCTTTAAATACAAATGAGTTAATTATTACTACTGAAAAGGATTATGTAAAATTATATAATAGAATTCGAACTCAACTATTCTATTTGCCAATTGAGTTTGTTGTAGATCATATGCAAGAATTTAATGATGAGATATTAAATTCTATTTAGGGACTAATTAATATGTTTCTGGGCTCTGTATGATGACCTGACTAAGGCACTGCTTTCAACATGTCTAAAACCCATTTTTAAACCGATTTCTTTAAATTCTTTAAATTCATCTGGAGTAACAAACCTTTGAACTTGCAGGTGTTTTTTACTAGGCTGAAGGTATTGGCCAATAGTAATAACATCAACTTTTGCTTCTTTAAGTTCATTCATTGTTTCAATAACTTCTTCTTTAAATTCACCAAGACCAACCATAATCCCAGACTTTGTTCTTCTTTGTCCAGATTCTTTTAAATATTTTAATACATCTAAACTTCTATCATATTTTGCTTGTATTCTAACTTGTTTTGTTAATCTTCGAACAGTTTCAATGTTATGTGAAATAACTTCAGGTTTTATATTAACTAATCTGTCAATATGTTCATGTATTCCTTGAAAATCTGGTATTAAAGCTTCAATTGTAATTCCTGGATTATATTCTCTAACTTTTTTAATAGTTTCAACCCATAATTTACTTCCCATATCATCCTTTAAATCATCTCTATCAACACTAGTTAGAACAGCATGTTTAATCTTCATTATTTGAATAGACTTTGCCACCTTTTCAGGCTCTTCCCAATCTACTGCATCTGGCCTACCTGTTTTTACTCCACAAAATTTACATGAACGTGTGCAGATATTTCCTAATATCATAAATGTAGCAGTTCCCTCACCCCAACACTCACCCATATTTGGGCAACTACCTGAAGTACAAATGGTGTGAAGATTATATTTATCTACTAAATTTCTTAATTGGGTATATTTATCACCGATTGGAAGTTTTACCCTAAGCCATTTTGGTTTAGGTTGATGTTTAACCTCTCTCTTCTTAAGATCAACTTTATGCCAACTTAGATTATCTTTAATTTCTGTTGAGTTTTCAGGCATTTTATTTCGATTCTCCATCTATTCTATAAAGATATAAAGTATAAATTTAAATTACAGTCCTTTTAATAAAAACCATACACTGAATCCTACAAGAAAAGCAATACCAAGAATACTTAGTATATGTAATTTCATTGAAGGTCTATATTCTTTAGGAGTGTATTTACTGCTTATTAGTATATAATTAATTATTGCATAAAAAGGTGCGGTTAAAAATGATAGAATTGTAGCGATTTTAACTAAGAGCCCCATTTTAGAAGAAAAAACAAAGAATATAAAAATAGTTCCAATCGCTAAAATTGCTAGCCATAAAAGATATCCATGTTTGAAATTTGTATTAATTAGTAGTTTAGTTGTTCTATTCATTGCTCTAGGCGATGCGTCTAATGTAGTTATTGTAGTGCTTAACATAGTTGTAAATGCAGCAATTCCAATAATGTAATATGACCAATTACCAAGACTTGAAGTATACATATCAATAAGTTGATTAGAAAATGAGCTTGCAGATGAGCTAAATGATTCCCCACCACCAAACATTACAAAATAACCTAAAGACATAAAAGCAATACCTAAGAATACTGTTCCAATATAGCCAACATTAAAATCAAACAGGGAAGATTTATAATTAAATTCTTTATTTGTTTTTTGTTTTTCCAGTGACCATAAGGAATGCCATACAGAAATATCCATTGGAGCTGGCATCCATCCCATAAATGCTATAAGGAATGCTATTTCAGTTGATACTCCTGGCAAAATTTGAGTTAAAATTATCTCATCAGTATTATTATTATAAGCAATTAATGTAGCTATGATTGTACTAATTGCTAAAAGAATTATTACATATTTAATTATTTTGTCGAGTAACTTATATTTTCCAAAAAAAAGTATTACCGAACAGATAGCAATAATAATTATTGTCCATATTTCAGTGGTAAAAAGACCATTAGTTAATGATGAGGCTAAGCCTGCCGTTACGATTGTTACAGCAGTTTGAATGGTAAACATTGTTGCCAGAGTAATTATAGCATAAGCAATTAGAATTCCTTTACCTAATTTATAATATCCATCTAATAAGCTCTCACCTGTTGCGGTTGCATACCTTGGCCCATATTGAAAAAAGGGATATTTAAAAATATTTACAAGAATTAATGCCCAAAGAAATCCCATTCCAAATTCTGCCCCAGCTCTAGTTGATTGTACTAGATGGGAAACTCCTATAGCAGCTCCTGCAAATAATAAACCTGGTCCTAATTTTTTTAGTAGGTTATTAATTTTTAACATCACAATCTTTGAATTGGTCAGGGGTTTTTCCACAAAAACCACAAGGTTCATTAGATTCGTTTAATAATGGATTTTGACTTGCGCAGGTTCCAGCAAATTCACCATCTTTTTTTACCAATAATTTAATGCTAATCCCAGCAATACAGAGGCCAAGAATAATTATAGTAATTAGGGTGATCATCATATAACAAAGATAAATTTTTTATATAATATTTACTTCAGGTTCTAGCTCAATGTCAAAAATTAATTTGATGGCCTGTTTTATTGATATCGATAAATTTAAAATATCACTTCCTTTTGCAGATTTATGATTTACTAAAACTAATGCTTGATCCTTATGAACTCCATAATTCCCGTAATTTTTCCCCTTAAATCCAGCCTTTTCTATTAGCCATGCTGCTGGTATTTTATATTTATTTTTATTGATACTATAATAAGGTATCTCATTAAAAGTAGATTTTAGCTTAGTGATTTTATCTATTGAGACAACAGGATTTTTAAAAAAACTTCCACCATTTCCTATCTTTTCAGGGTTTGGTAATTTCTCATTTCTAATATTAATTACAGCCTTAGAAATATCATGAATATTAGGGTTCTTTATGTTTAATTCATTAAGTTTTTGCTGAATACCTTTATATTCTAAATTTAATTTATGATTAGTATTGGTTAGCTTTATTCTAATGCTAATGACTATATAATCATTAGTTTTTTTAAAAACGGAATTTCTATATTCAAATTTACAAGCATCATTGTCAAATGTTTCAATTTTGTGAGTTTTTAAATTAATAACATCACATGAAACTAATAAATCTTTTAATTCGACACCATAAGCACCTATATTTTGAATTGGGGCTGCACCAACATTACCTGGAATCAAAGATAAATTCTCAATACCACCTAAATTTTTACTTAAACACCATTCCACAAGAGAATGCCAGTTTTCTCCAGCAAACGCAACTACTTCAGTAATATTATTTTCCTTAACCTCTTCTTTAATCCCCTTAATATTTATATGAATTACTAATCCTTTAATGTCTTGAGTGATTAAAATATTGCTTCCGCCTCCCAAAATAAACTTTTCTTTATATCCTTCCATTTTAAGAACTTCAATGAGTTCTCTGACATTTTTTACAGAAACATAATTTTCTGCAATAGCATCAATTTTAAAAGTATTATACTTTTTTAGGGAAAAGTTCTTAAGGATTTCCATTAATTATTGTATTGAATTAATGCCTTATTTAAAATATTTGTAGCTGAAATTAAATCCTTTTGATTAAGAACATATGCAATTCTTATTTGATTTTTACCAACATTTTTTGAAGAATAAAAACCTTGAGCTGGAGCTACCATGATAGTTTGATTATTTAATGAAAACTTTTCAAGTAGCCATTTGGCAAAGTCATTTGCATCATCAACTGGTAATTCAACAATACAATAAAAAGCACCCATAGGATTAGAAACCTTAGCCCCAGGAATTTTATTAAGCTGTTCAATTAGTGTATCCCTTCTTTTTTTATATTCCTCAATAACATTGTCAAAATATTTATCGGGAGTATCCAATGCAGCTAAACTTGCAATTTGAGCAAATGTAGGTGGAGATAATCTTGCTTGTGCAAATTTTAAAACAGTACTTATCACTTGTTTATTTCTTGATACTACGCATCCAATTCTTGCTCCACACATACTATATCTTTTTGAAACAGAATCAATCATTATTGCATTTTGATTAATGGATTCTTCTTCCATTATAGAGTAATGTTTAAATCCATCATAGGTAAACTCTCTATATACTTCATCTGCAATTAGAAATAGATCAAATTCCTTTACAATTTCAATCAATTTTTTAATCTCATCTTTTGAGTAAAGGTAGCCAGTTGGATTATTCGGATTACATATAAGAATTGCTTTAGTTTTTGGTGTTATAAGTTTTTTAAATTCACCTATTTCTGGAAGTGAAAAATTATCATCAATAGAAGAATTTACAGGAAGAATCTTAATTCCATTTGCAATTGAAAATCCGTTATAGTTAGCATAAAATGGCTCAGGTATTATTATTTCATCTCCAGGATCCATTATGCTTCCTAATGTAAAGAATAGTGCCTCGCTAGCTCCACTAGTAACTATTATATCCTGATCAGATACTGAAATGTTTTTTTTGGCATAGTAATCAGATAATTTTTTCCTGTAATTTTCTGATCCTTCAGATCGACTGTAAGCGAGTACTTTTATATTAGAGTTTTTAACTGCTTCAATTGCTTGTATAGGGGTCTCTATATCTGGTTGACCAATATTAAGATGAAATACTTCTACTCCTCTTTTTTTAGCATCTTCTGCATAAGGAACCAACTTTCTAATTGGAGATTCAGGCATTAATTTTCCCTTTATAGAAATTTTTGGCATATCAGCAATTTTATATTTGATTTAAATTTATAGAAAAAATTAAATCATTAAAAGTCTTCCTCAATAAGGCTTTTCGATTTTTTTTCTAAACCTGTCTCGTTAACTTTATTCGTTACTTTTCCAGATATTTTCAACACAACAGTAGGTGTTTCTGCATTTGAGCTTACCATTATAGATTTTCTAATAAAACCAACTCTGTTAGTGTCATATTTTACTTGTATTTTTTCGGATTCCCCTGGTAAAATTGGCTTGGTTGGTTTTTTTGGAATTGTGCATCCACATGTAGATTTTACATTAGTAATTATTAGAGGCGCATTACCATTATTAGTAAATTCAAAATCTCTAACTCCATTTGATCCTTTCTCAATTACACCATAATCAATTTCAGTAGTTTTAAAATTGATTTTAGCAATTTTATCTTGAGAAAATACATTGAAATTAAATGCTATAATACTAACAATTAAAAATATTTTTTTCATTATGTTTAGTTAAAAAATTAGGCAGATAAATATAATTATAATTACTCAGATTAAGAAATATGAGTATTTTTGTACCTAATCATATATAAAGATGAGTATCAGTTCCAATTATAATTTTAAAGATATTGAGGATAGATGGTATTCATATTGGATTAAGAACAAATATTTCCACTCCAAGCCTGACAATAGAGATCCCTATACCATTGTAATTCCCCCACCAAATATTACAGGTGTTTTGCATATGGGACATATGTTAAATAATACCATTCAAGATATTTTAATTAGAAGAGCTAGGTTATTAGGAAAAAATGCGTGTTGGATTCCTGGAACAGATCATGCATCAATAGCTACTGAAGCGAAGGTAGTAGAAAGTTTGAAGGAAAAAGGCATCGATAAAAGTGATATAAGCAGAGAAGAGTTTTTAAAACATGCATGGGATTGGAAAGATAAATATGGAAATATTATTCTTGAACAATTGAAAAAAATAGGTTGTTCATGTGATTGGGATAGAACAAAATTTACTCTAGATGAATCAATGAACAAATCTGTTATTTCCGTTTTCTTAGATTTATATAATAAAGGATTAATATACAGAGGATATAGAATGGTTAATTGGGATCCTAAAGCTAAAACTACACTTTCAGATGAGGAGGTAAACTATGTAGAAAAGAAGGATCTATTGTATTATGTTAAATATAAAATTGATGGTGAAAATCAATTTCTAACAATTGCAACAACAAGACCTGAAACAATATTAGGTGATACCGCTATTTGTGTAAATCCAAATGATAAAAGATATATAAAATTAAAGGGAAAAAAAGCTATAGTACCTATTGCTGAAAGAAAAGTCCCAATAATTTTTGATGATTATGTTGATATAGAATATGGTACAGGATGTTTAAAAGTAACTCCAGCCCATGATATAAATGATAAATTAATTGGTGATAGGCACAAACTAGAATTTATAGACATATTCAATGATGATGCAACATTAAACGATTATGGACTTCATCATAAAGGAAAGAACAGGTTTAAAGCAAGAAAGGATATTCTTGTTGAACTCGAAAAATTAGGCATCTTAGTAAAACAGGAGGAAATTACTCATAATGTTGGAATGAGTGAAAGAACCAATGAAATAATTGAGCCAAAGTTTAGTTACCAATGGTTTTTAAAAATGGAGGATTTAGTTAAGCCAGCAATTAATTCTGTTTTAGTTGACAATGATATTAAGCTATATCCTAATAAGTTTGATAAGACTTATAAAAATTGGATGGAAAATATTAGGGATTGGAATATATCAAGACAACTTTATTGGGGGCATCGTATTCCTGCTTATTATTATGGAAATGATATAAACGATTTTGTAGTTGCTAAAGATATGGATCAAGCTCTTAAATTAGCCAAAGAAAAAACAGGTAATAAAAATTTAACAAAAGATAAACTAAATCAAGATGAAGATGTATTAGATACGTGGTTTTCATCATGGCTTTGGCCAATTAGTGTATTTGATGGAATAAATAATCCAGATAATAAAGATTTTAATTATTATTATCCTACTTCAGATTTAGTTACAGGCCCAGATATATTATTCTTTTGGGTTGCTCGAATGATAATTGCAGGATATGAGTTTAAAGGGGTTAAGCCTTTTAATAATGTATATTTTACAGGGATAGTTCGTGACAAACAAAGAAGAAAAATGAGCAAATCCTTAGGAAATTCTCCTGATGCTTTAAAGTTGATTTCAGAATATGGTGCAGATTCTGTAAGGGTTGGATTGATGTTAAGTTCTTCTGCTGGAAATGATTTATTATTTGATGAATCTTTATGTAGTCAGGGGAGGTCATTTGCTAATAAAATTTGGAATGCATATAGATTAATTGATGGTTGGGAAATAAAGAATTTTGATCAACCAGAATCATCGGTTGTTGCACTGGAATGGTATGAAAATAAATTTCAATTAGTGTTAGATCAAATTAATGATCACTTTGATAAATTTAGAATTAGTGATTCATTAATGTCGGTATATAAATTAGTTTGGGATGATTTTTGCTCAGTATTACTAGAAATTATTAAACCTGAATTTTCAGAGCCAATAGATCAAAAGACTTATGATTCGGTAATTTCAATTTTTGAAAATAATTTAAAATTATTACACCCATTTATGCCATTTATTTCAGAAGAATTATGGCAATCAATTAAAAAGAGAAATAATGATGAAGCATTAGTTGTATCTAATTGGCCAGAAAACAACAAATATGATAATACAATAATTGAAGAATTTAAATTTATTTCAGAAGTCATAACTTCAATACGTTCTGTTAGAAAAAAACAAAACATATCATTTAAAGAATCAATAGAGTTGAGTGTTTTGAATAAAGAAAAATTCATAACAAAATATGATTCAATTATTAAAAAGCTTTGTAACATTAATATTTTTACTTATGTTGATGGTGAGATAAATGATGCAATTTCATTTAGAGTTAAAACAAACACCTATTTTATTCCTACATCTACTAAGTTTAACGCTCAAGAAGAGATAAAGAAAATAAAAAATGAACTTGATTATAATGTTGGGTTTTTGAATTCAGTAGAAAAAAAATTATCTAATAAAAGGTTCGTTGATAATGCGCCAGAAAATGTGATAGAAATTGAAAAAAAGAAAAAGTCAGATACAATGGCTAAAATTCAATTGCTTAGAGAAAGTTTAGATAAATTAAAAAATTAATTTTCTGCAATAACTGAAATACCTCCTTCGACTTTTTCATTTAATTTTACTTTTAGATTAGCATCTAAAGGAAGAAATATATCAATTCTTGACCCAAATTTAATAAACCCAGCATCTTTTCCTTGGATTACTCTTTCAGATACTTTAGCATAATTTATGATTCTCCTAGCAACTGCTCCAGCTATCTGTCGATATAATATATTTCCAAATTTTTTATTTTCAATTACAATAGTAGTTCTTTCATTTTTTGTACTTGACTTGGGATGCCAGGCAACTAAATATTTCCCAGGATGGTATTTAGAAAAAATCACCTTGCCACTTAGCGGATATCTAGTTACATGTACATTTAATGGTGACATAAAAACACTGACTTGTATTCTTTCATCATTAAAGAATTCTGGCTCAAAAACCTTTTTTATAATAACAATTTTTCCGTCTGCAGGAGATAATACATAGTTCTCACTAGAGTTAATATTAATTTTAGGATTTCTAAAAAACTGAAGAATTAAAACCAGAAGAATTAATAAAACTGTTGCTATAAGTTTCGAATGTCTTATTGAATAATATTCCATTCCTAAAATTATTAGGGCTATAATTAAAAATGATGAAATGATTATAGTATATCCTTCCTTATGAAACATCTGAAACAATTAATAAGAATAAATATATAAAAGGGCTTGCAAACATTATGCTATCTAATCTATCTAGAATACCCCCATGTCCTGGCAGAATAACACCACTATCTTTTACTAATGATTTCCGTTTGTATTTTGATTCGACTAGATCTCCCATCGTTCCAAATACACTAATTATTATGGAAATTATAAGCCAATTAGTAAAACTTAATTCATTTAAATATTTTGCAATAGGAACACTACAAATACAACAGAAAAATAATCCTCCTAGAAAACCTTCAACTGTTTTGTTTGGTGATACAGTCATAAATAGCTTTTGTTTTCCAAAAGTTGTTCCTATGAGATATGCAAAACTATCATTTACCCATACTAGTATAAAACATCCTAAAATTAGATTAGGATTAAATTCGTTATTGTAGTTTCCTATAAGAAAAATGAATATAAATGAACTTGATATATAAAATATTGAGTTTATATATTTTTTTGTTAAAAATTCTGGAATATCCTTAGTATCAAATAAGTCTCTTATAGCAAACAGCAAAACAAAAATAGAAATAGCTAGTAGTAGCTGAATAGCTTCATTAAAGAATGAGTTATTTACTTCAATATTGTTGAAATGATAGCTATAATATGCAAAGAAAACATATAAAATTGTAAAAACAATATAAGGTGAATACCCTTTTTGTTTAATTAACTTGTTAAATTCTGCATGGGATATTAATCCAAATAAAAAAATTAGAATAGTAAAAGAAAGTAAAGACTTTAGTGACAGCAAAAATAACAGCCCATATATTAATCCTGTAATTGATCTTTTATGTATTTCTTTCAATTTATGATATACCTTTTTCTAATAATATCAAATATAAGTTTTTTGCACTTGTGCCATAACTTAAAAAATCTTTTTCTTCTGAAATATTAAAATTTTTAATTGTAGTAATATTACTTGGTATTTTCTTGCTTTTTGTTTTTATTTCTCTTAATCCTTCTCCAATATTATTTTTAAATTTAGTAGTATCAGATAAAATAATTAGGTTGTCAGGAAAATCTGTTAGATTTTTTTCTTCAATTTGATTTGATGAAATTAAGATTGATCCGTCATCTGCTATTAAATTTTCACAATCAGTAATAAAACAATTCACATTATCTTGATTAATACTTATGGAATTGGGTAATTTATATGAAGATTTAATTTTGTCATTAGTGATTAATAGATCATTGTTAGACCAACCATTTTCTTTTAGAATTAGTCCTAAATTTTCATTTAGTTCATTATAATTTTCACTGTAAAGAAATTTCCCTCCATTTTCTATAAAATTTACAATAAATCTTTCTTCAATAGCTACCTTTTCTTTAGGCATAAACTTGCTTTGTTCACGCAATTGGTCTTGTTCAGCTTTATTTTTTTTGGAATTTCCCTTAAAGAGTTTATTAAAAAAATTCAATCTTTTTTAAGATAAATGTTTATCAAAATTATAAAACTCTTCTCTAATTTAAAATGAAAAAAATAGTTAATTTTTATTTTTCTGAATTTTCTTTCTTTTTGAATGGACGCTTACCAAAAATTTCCTCTAGGTTATCTTTAAATATCACCTCTTTTTTAAGTAGCAGCTCTGCTAGTTGAATTAATTTCTTTTTATTTTTTTGAAGTATCTTAAGCGCTCTATTATATTGCTTTTCAATTATTAGTGAAATTTCTTTATCAATTGTTTCAGCTGTTTGTTCACTGTAAGGTTTTGTAAAACCATATTCATTCCCATTTGAAGAATCATAATAGGTTAAATTTCCAACTTTATCATTTAATCCATAGACTGTAACCATTGCCCTAGCTTGTTTTGTGACTTTTTCTAAATCACTTAATGCCCCAGTTGATATTTTATTAAATATGACTTTTTCTGCGGCTCTTCCACCAAGTGCAGCACACATTTCATCAAGCATTTGCTCAGGTCTTACAATCAGTCTTTCTTCCGGTAAATACCATGCAGCACCAAGCGATCTACCTCTAGGTACAATTGTAACTTTAACTAGAGGGGAAGCATGTTCTAGCATCCAACTAACTGTAGCATGACCAGCCTCATGATATGCAACAGCTTTTTTTTCTTCTTCAGTAATTATTTTATTCTTTTTTTCTAATCCGCCTACTATTCTATCTACTGCATCCAAGAAATCCTGTTTTCCAACGGATTTTTTATTTTTTCTAGCTGCAATTAGTGCTGCTTCATTACAGACATTTGCAATGTCTGCTCCGGAAAAACCAGGGGTTTGTTTTGATAAAAAATCAATATCTACACTTGAAGCTTTTTTTAATGGTCTTAAATGAACTTCAAATATCATTTTTCTTTCCCTAATATCAGGCAAGTCAACGTATATTTGCCTATCAAATCTCCCAGCACGCATTAATGCTTTGTCTAATACATCTGCCCTATTTGTAGCTGCAATAACTATTACATTAGTATTGGTTCCAAAACCATCCATTTCTGTTAATAGTTGATTAAGAGTATTTTCTCTCTCATCATTAGATCCAGTGAAATTGCTCTTGCCTCTTGCTCTTCCTATAGCATCAATTTCATCAATAAATACTATTGATGGAGATTTTTCTTTTGCTTGCTTAAATAAATCCCTTACTCTGGATGCTCCAACTCCTACAAACATTTCAACAAAATCAGATCCAGAAAGTGAATAAAATGGAACTTTTGCTTCACCTGCAACAGCTTTTGCAAGAAGGGTTTTTCCAGTTCCAGGAGCACCAATTAATAAAGCTCCTTTTGGAATTTTACCTCCTAATGCAGTATATTTTTTTGGATTTTTTAAAAAATCAACAATTTCCTGCACCTCTTCTTTTGCTCCTTCTAGTCCTGCTACATCCTTAAATGTAATCTTCATATCAGACTTAGCATCAAAAAGCTTTGCTTTAGATTTACCAATACTAAAAATTTGACCTCCAGCACCTCCAGCACTAGAAGACATTCTCCTCATTATAAATATCCAAATTGCTATAAGTAAAATAAATGGAAGTAATGAAATAAAAATATCACCCCAAACATTCTGCTCAGTTACATAATTAGTTTCAATTGTTAAATTATTTTCTTTTGAAATATTTGCTAGGTTATTTTCAAAATTTTGAAGATCCCCGAATTCAAATTTATAATTAGCACTTTTACTTGCAATTGGTAGCAGATTAGATTTTACTGAATTTCTATGAATATCTTTTAATTCAGCATCTCTTGTAAGATAAACTCTAACTTCTCTTTTATTTATTATTTCAATTTTTTCAACATCTCCTTCTTTAGCAAATTCGAAAAATTTAGATGGGGTAGTAGATATAGTATCTTGACCAGCGCTACCAGAAAATAAATTTATTAGCAAGAAAATGAAGATTATTCCACCATATATCCAGTACTGGTTAAATGAATTTTTATTTTGTGGTTTCTTGTTTTTCATTAATATTATTTTAAATCAATAGTCTGTGCATCTCCCCAAAGTCCTTCAATATCATAAAATTCTCTTTTCTGTTTTTGGAAAATATGTACGACAACATCTATATAATCCATTAAAACCCATTCAGAATTTTCCATTCCTTCTATACCCCAAGCTTTGTCTTTTAAACTTTTGCTAACTTTTTTATTAATTGAGTTAACTATTGCATTAACCTGGGTATTAGAGCTCCCTTCGCAAATTACAAAATAATCACAAACTCTAGTTTCGATCTTCCTTAGGTCAAGAATGTTTATTTCTTCACCTTTAACTTCTTCAATTCCATCAACTATAGTTGATATTAAATTATTAGAGCTTCTCTTTGTTTTCGCCATCAATTCCTTTTACCTTGTTGTGCAAATTTATTATTTTTTTTATTTTCTACGTATGAATATTATCAAACTTGATGCCATAGACTCTACAAATAGTTATTTAAAAAAAATAATATTAGAAAAAGATATTAGTGACTATACAATAGTAACTGCAAATTTTCAAACTGAAGGTAAAGGACAATTAGGGTATATGTGGGAATCAGAGGATTCTAAAAATCTTCTTTGCAGCATTTATAAGAAGGATTTAGGGATTAAGGTTGAAGATCAGTTTGTTCTTAGTATGTTAGTGTCATTGTCAATTATCAGGACTTTAGAAAAACTAAATTTGCCAAAATTATATGTAAAATGGCCAAACGACATAATGTCAGATAATAAAAAAATATGTGGTATACTTATCGAAAATATGATAAAACAAAATAGTATAAAGGAGTCTGTAATTGGAATTGGATTGAATGTAAATCAAGATACATTCAAAAATTTACCGAATGCAACCTCAATTAAAAAAATTAAAGGAGTTGCATTTAATATAGATAAATTACTAAATGATTTAGTTAATAATATTAAAAAACAATTTATTGACTTCAATCAATCTAAAATTGATTTGGTTTTTAGACAATATGAAGATGTTCTATACAGGATAAATATTCCTTCTACTTTTAAAAATTCAGAAGGAGATGTTTTTACTGGTTTTATAAAAGGTGTTAACAATTTAGGTAGATTAAAAGTTTTGCTTGAAGATAATTTAACAAAATCCTATTCCATAAAGGATATTTTACTGCTGAATTAGTTTTACGACCAAGAAGATGGACTAGTATTCCACTTATTAAGTGTTTTAAATTCAGATTCAGATATATATTCTGTTTTTTTAGCAATTTTTAGTAGAGTTGAATAATTGCTTAAAGTCATAAGCTTTATATTTTCATTAGCTAGGTTATTATAGGATATGTCAAATTCATAAGTAAAAATAGCTACCATTCCTATTACCTCTAAACCATGCGACTTTAAAGCTTTTATTGCTCCAATACTACTTTTTCCTGTGCTAATTAAATCTTCAATTACCATTACTTTTTTGTTTTTTTCAACATCTCCCTCAATTTGATTTTTTCTACCATGTTTTTTTACTT
>JAZABS010000050.1:0-4192 GCA_036136835.1 Bacteroidota bacterium | reverse complement strand
TATTAACCCCAAAGCTATTTAGGATCTCTTTTCCCTGATATTCATGTAAATTCATAAATTAAATATTAGAAAAGCAAATGTAATAAACTTGGTGATTTATATACTAAATGAATCCATATAATTTGTCATTAATTTCAAACAATTATCAATAATGATTTATCTTAGTAAATATTATATATTAAAAATGAAAAAGGTTTTTTTTCAAATAATATTCATATCACTTTTTTTTTCTTGCAAAAGCCAGTTATCTCCTATCAAGAGTGCTTTGAACTCAACTAATGAGAAAATAGTAAGAGTAATGGAAAACAAGAATATTCATGATATTCAGATTAAACTTACAGTAATTAAAGAGAAGAAAAGTAAGAAGAGGCTTAAAACATATAATTACCAAATAGCTAATAATAATTATTTCTATCCAGCAAGTACAGTTAAACTTCCTATTTCAATTTTTGCAATTGAAAAACTAAATGAAAATCCTATAATAAACCTTGATACAAAATTTAAAATAGAAAATGATAGTGTAATAACAACTATTAGAGATGAGATAAATGAAATTATGGTTATGAGCAGTAACGAATCGTATAATAGACTGTTTGAATTTTTAGGTCAAGATTATATACAAAACAAGTTAAAGGAAAAAGGGATTAATAAGTCTGTAATTTCTCATCGATTATCAACTAAAAACTCATCCGATATAAAAACTAAAAAAATAACATTTTACACTAAAGATTCATTAGAAATAGAATATCCTAATAATGAAAATAAAAAATTAGATAAAATACAGGCTAAAAATCTATATAAAGGATATGGATTTGTAGATAACTATGGCAAATTAATTTCTAATCCTATGGATTTTTCAGAAAAAAACTATTTCCCAATAAATGATCTACACCGTCTAATGAAGATTATATTTTTGCCTGAAAAATTTAAAAATAAATATGAGCTAAAACTAACTCAAGAACAATTAAAATTTTTAAAAACTTCCATGTCTTTATCTCCTAAAGATATTGGATATGATAGCAAAGAATTCTATGATACATATAGTAACTTGTTTATATATGGCGATATGAAGAACAAGCCAAATGATGAAATAAAAATTTTCAATAAAATTGGATTTGCATATGGCCATGTAATTGAAAGTGCTTTTATTAAAACTAAAAGATCTTCCTTTATTCTATCAGCAATAATAAAAGTCAATAATAATCGTATTTATAATGACAATATATATGAATATGAATCCGTAGGATTTCCTTTTTTTGCTGAACTAGGTAGAGAAATAGCTAAAGTCCTAGATTCAAATTAATATATTTGGAACGATTATTGAATAAATTTTATGAGTTGATAAGATTAATTAACATACTATTCTATTTTATACTTAGTGTAAATTTTATTTATGCTCAGGATAATCAACCTCCAGTAATATCATCGGAAGGTGATGATATTTATTGCCCATTAACTCAACAGAATATCACTACATCATTCAATATAGAAGATCCTGATGATACAACAATGGATGCGCTTTATATTCAGGTTTCAACTGGATATATAAGCGGAGAAGATCAACTAATTCTAACAGGAACCCATCCTAATATTGCTACTTCATGGAATACTGTAGAGGGTAAATTAGAAATTACTGGCCCTGGTGGAAATCCTGCAAATATTTCTGATATCATTGATGCTGTAGGTGATGTAGTTTTTTTTAGTAGTAATCCTACTCCTTCGTCTAAAACATTTTCTTTTACCATTGGAGATGCAAACTACCTTCCATCTACTGACCATTACTATGTGTTTGTTGATAGTTTAAATATTACCTGGACTGATGCTAAAGATCAAGCAGAGACCATGACATATTATGGTCTTCAAGGATATCTTGTTACGATATTATCTGAGGAAGAAAATCAAATTTCAGCAGAACAAATAACAGGTGTTGGTTGGATAGGAGCAAGTGATGAGGGAGTTGAAGGAGTTTGGAATTGGGTAACCGGGCCTGAAGCTGGAACAAATTTTTGGAATGGAAATTATACCGGATCTGCCGCACCTGGAATGTATAGTAATTGGAATACAGACCCACTCGAACCAAATCAAGCTGGAAATGAAGATTATGCCCATATAACAGATGATTCTATAGGTGACGTAGGATCTTGGAATGACCTTCCTAATGACACACCAAACAGTGGACCATATCAAGCAAAAGGATTTATAGTAGAATTTGGAGGAATGCCAGGTGATCCTATACTTAATCTATCTTCTAGTACAACTCTTAATGCTCCAAACATCACTGCGTCAGAAAATTTCAATGGATGCATTAATGAATTTAGCGGCCTATCTGCACAATCTGAAAATGGTGGAGATGTTTATTGGTATGATAATGAAACAGGAGGAAATCTAATTTATAATGGAACAACATACAATCCTGATATAAGCACAACTACAACATATTGGGTAACTCCTTTTGATGAAAGTGAGTGTGATAGTTTTAGTAGAATTCCTATAACAGCAGAAATTATTCCTGGTCCTGAAATTATAACTCCTAATGTAACGGTTGACCAATGTACGTACACTGTTGAAGAATTAGTAACAGATGTTTTAATTAATAATCCATGTGCTGAAGTTTCAAATATAACTTATTCAACAGGTACTAATTTTAATGATGTAAATGGTATTGGATATTTCAGTGAACCAAGTAGTGGATTTACATTTACTGAAGGCATAATTTTATCCTCTGGAAATGCTTCAAATGGAACAGGACCTAATAATGGAATTAATGAAGATGAAGGAAATATGAGCTGGCTTGGAGATGATGATTTAACATCTCTTCTATCAAACCCTTCAGATCAGACTTGGAATGCATCTGTTATTGAATTCGATTTTGTTCCAATATCAAATAAATTGAGTTTTAGATTTATTATGGCTTCTGAAGAATATGGTAATGACTCTTGGGAGTGCACGTATTCTGATGTTTTTGGATTCTTTTTAACTGACCAAAATGGAGTAACTACAAATCTAGCTGTTTTACCAGATACAGATATTCCAATAGCTATAACAAACATTCATCCTGAAAATAGTGTGTGTGATGCTGCAAATCCCCAATATTTTCATTCATATACCCCAGATGGAGAACCACACATTGAATATAATGGAAGAACTAGGGCATTTACTGCTGAAGCAGATGTCAATATTGGTGAAACCTATCATATAAAATTAGCGGTGGCTGATGCTCTTGATAGCATGTTAGATTCTGCTGTTTTTCTTGAAGCTGGAAGTTTTGATCTTGGCATTAATCTAGGAGATGATATTCTTGTTCCTACTGGATTATCACCATGCGATGGAGGAACCTATACTATTGATACTCAAATTGAGAGCTCTTTTGAAAATGCCAGTTATATATGGTATAAAGATGGTCAAGAAATTACAGGAGAAATTAATTCTACATTAACAGTTTCCGAACCTGGAAATTATAGTGTAGATGTAGCATTATCTGAAGGATGTACAACAAATGATGAAGTTATTATTGAGTTTTATACTCCTCAGACTATTGGATCATTGCCAGTGTTAAATTCCTGTGATAATCTAATAGCAGATGGGGATGCTACTTTTAACTTAAACTTACAAACTCCTAATATAATCGCACAGCTAACCCCTTCTGAATACACTATAGATTACTTTGAAACTCAAGAAAATGCTGAAAATAATACAAATCCTATCATATCAACTGATACATATGATAACATTGTCCCATTTTCTCAAACTATATATGCTAGAGTAGTTGAAAACACATATCCGGATTGTTATTCAATAGCAAGTTTTGAACTAAATAGTATTAATCCCCCCGAGACAATAGTTCCGACTCCGTTAGAGGAGTGTGATGATGATTATGATGGTATTACTTCATTTAATTTAGCTGATAAAGACATAGAGATCTTAAATGGACAAACCGGTATTACTGTTACTTATCATGAGTTAGAGGAAGATGCTGAGACAGGAGATAATCCAATAACAGACCCTTATTTAAATACAAATCCAGACAATCAAACGATGTATGTTCGATTGGTAGATGATACAACAGCTTGTCATGCTACCACTACCCTAGAGCTTATTGTAAATCCTATACCAGATGTAATCACACCACCTGTCTATGAAGTGTGTGATGATGACTATGATGGTGTTGGAACATTCGATCTTACTTCATTAG
>JAZABS010000049.1:0-47874 GCA_036136835.1 Bacteroidota bacterium | reverse complement strand
CTGCTGAAGAAGCTCCTGCTGAAGAAGCTCCTGCTGAAGAAGCTCCTGCTGAAGAAGCTCCTGCTGAAGAAGCTCCTGCTGAAGAAGCACCTGCTGAAGAAGCTCCTGCTGAAGAAGCACCTGCTGAAGAAGCTCCTGCTGAAGAGGCTCCTGCTGAAGAAGATGATTCTACTAAAAAAGAATAATTTATTCTAAAAATTAATTTTAAATTTAATACTACTAATGAATCATTGTAGCTAGAATGCTATGGATATAAAGGACTACTTCTATTTAGGAAAGATAACTAAGAAATATAGCTTTAAAGGTGAACTTATACTAAATCTTGATACTGATGAGCCTAATTTGTATCATAACATTTCATCGGTATTTATAGATTTAAATGGAAAAATTATTCCACATTTTATTGAAAAATCTTCAATGCACAAAAAAACATCACTTAGAATAAAATTTGAAGATGTTAATTCAGAAGAAGAGGCATCATATTTATTAAACAAAAAAGTTTACCTACCAATGAATCTCCTGCCTAAATTAAAAGGGAAAAAATTCTATTACCATGAAATCATTGGTTATAAAGTAGTGGACTTAAATTATGGTAATATTGGATCTATTATTTCTGTTAATGATGCTTCATCCCAAAGTATATTTGTTATAGAAAATCAAAAGAAGCAAATCCTAATACCAATCAATGATAAAATAATTGAAAAAATAGATAGAAAAAATAAAACTATTTATATCTCTGCTCCAAATGGACTTATTGAATTATATTTAGATTAATTATAAAAAAATGAAAAACAAAATTTTTATAGATCCTGATATTAGAAAGGCTGAGACATTGCCTGCATCGTTTTATAAAAATTCTGAAACATTTGATCTTTTAAAAGAAAAAATTTTTTTAAAATCATGGCAATGGGTTGGTGATGAGTCCTTAATTAAAAAAAACTCTGCATATCCTCTAACAATTTTAGATAATTATCTTACAGAACCTGTTATCTTAACAAGATTAGAAGATGAAGATATAAATTGTATAAGTAATGTATGTTCACATCGAGGAAACATTTTAATTGAGAAACCTTCTAAAACAAAAAAAATAATTTGTAAATATCATGGAAGGAGATTTAGTGAAAAAGGCAAATTTGAATACATGCCTGAATTTGATGAAGCATTAAATTTTCCTAGAGATTGTGATAATCTTCATAATTTTCCATTAATTAATTGGAATGGATTATTATTTGTCGGCCTAAATCCAAGATTTGATTTTAAAAAGGTGTTAATTGAAATTGAAAAGAGAATTGGATTTCTCCCGTTAAAAAATTTAACTCCAAAAAAGTCTCTTTCCAAGGATTATGAAATAAATGCACATTGGGCGCTATATTGTGACAATTATCTTGAAGGATTTCATGTTCCATTTGTGCATAAAGATTTAAATGAAGTTTTAGACTATGAAAACTATGATACAGAGATTTATGATTATTTTAATCTTCAAGTTGGATATTCTTCAGCAAATGATGATTGTTTTATTATACCAAAAAATCATGTTGATTTTGGAAAAAACATAGCTGCCTATTATTACTGGATTTTTCCAAACCTAATGTTGAATATATATCCTTGGGGTATATCTGTAAATCTTGTCAAACCTCAGTCTATGTCTCATACAAAAATTATTTTTAGATCATATGTATTTGATGAATCAAAATTAAATATGGGTGCTAGCGGAGATTTAGACAAAGTTGAAATGGAAGATGAACATGTAGTTCAAAATGTTCAAAAAGGACTAAATTCATCTTTCTATAAAACTGGCAGGTTTTCACCTACTAAAGAAAAAGGAGTTCATCATTTTCATAATTTGATTTCTAATTTTTTTAATGAGGAATAGAATTTTGAAAAAATTAATTCAAAAATATTTAAACTTCAATAAGCATTAACTAAATTTGCATTGCAAAATTTCATTAAAATGAAACAAGATCTATTTCAAGCTCCAGACTACTACAATATTGATGAACTATTAACTGAAGAGCATAAACTAATTAGAGACTCTGCAAGAGAATGGGTCAAAAAATCTGTTTCTCCTATTATTGAAGAATATGCTCAAAATGCAAAATTTCCAGACCAATTAATTCAAGGGTTAGCGGATATTGGTGCATTTGGACCATATATTCCAGAGGAATATGGTGGAGCAGGACTTGATCAAATTTCATATGGTTTATTGATGCAGGAAATAGAAAGAGGTGATTCAGGTATCAGATCTACTGCATCTGTGCAGTCATCTTTAGTGATGTTCCCTATATGGAAATATGGAAGTGAAGAGCAGAAGAAAAAGTATCTTCCTAAACTAGCTTCAGGAGAATTTATGGGCTGCTTTGGTCTAACTGAACCAGATCATGGATCCAATCCTGGTGGAATGACTACAAATTTTAAGGACATGGGAGATCATTATTTACTTAATGGTGCCAAACTCTGGATTTCTAATTCTCCATTCGCAGATATAGCAATAGTATGGGCTAAAAATGAGGAAGATAGAATCCATGGGCTAATTGTTGAAAGAGGGATGGAAGGATTTACTACTCCCGAAACTCACAATAAATGGTCTTTAAGGGCAAGTGCAACAGGTGAATTAATATTTGATGATGTTAAAGTTCCAAAGGAAAACCTACTTCCAAATAAATCTGGATTAGGAGCTCCATTAGGATGTCTAGATTCAGCAAGGTATGGGATTTCATGGGGTGCAATAGGAGCAGCAATGGATTGTTATGACACAGCTCTTAGATATAGCAAAGAAAGAATTCAATTTGGAAAACCTATTGGAGGATTTCAATTACAACAGAAAAAACTTGCAGAAATGATAACTGAAATTACAAAAGCTCAGCTTTTGGCATGGAGACTTGGGATGTTAAAAAATGAGGACAGAGCTACTTCGGCACAGATTTCTATGGCTAAAAGAAATAATGTTGAAATGGCAATTAAAATTGCTAGAGAATCTAGACAAATTCTAGGTGGAATGGGTATTACTGGAGATTACTCTATTATGAGACATATGATGAATCTTGAGAGTGTAATAACATATGAAGGAACGCATGATATTCACCTGTTAATTACAGGGATGGATATTACTGGAATAAATGCATTTAAATAGATGGATGTTGAAAAGATAAGAGACTCTATTAAAGAGCCAAGAGAAAAATTACTAAATCACAAACTTTATACTGAAATTAAATCTATAGAAGATTTACAAATATTCACATCAAATCACATATTTGCTGTTTGGGATTTTATGTCATTATTAAAAGCACTACAAAACAATTTAACTTGTACTAAAGTACCTTGGACACCAAATAAAAATTCTGAAACTGCTTATTTAATTAATGAGATCGTTTTAGCTGAAGAAACTGATATAAGTCAAGATGGAAAAAGAAAAAGTCATTACGAATTATATTTGGATGCAATGATAGATATAGGTGTAAAAGTTGAAAACATTGAAAAAAATATAATGTTATTATCATCTTCAGATAGCATTGAAAATTCCATAGAAAAATTAGATATTCATCCAAAAATTAAAGAATTCTTAAAATTCACATTTTCAATAATTGATGAGGGAAAGCCTCACAAAATTGCAGCTATTTTTACATTTGGAAGAGAAAATCTAATACCAAATATGTTTAATGAAATATTACATGAATTTCAAAACAATTTTACTGAAAAAGATATTTCTAAATTAATTTACTATTTCGAAAGGCATATTGAATTAGATGAAGATGAACATGGCCCTATGGCATTACAAATGGTCAATGAACTGGCTGAAAATGACCCCTTGAAATGGGAAGAAATTAGAGACATCTCTATAGTTGCCCTTGAAAAAAGAATTGGATTATGGGATGCAATCTATGACAATGTCATGAAAAAAAATAATTCGTGGAGTGAAACAAGAGAAAATATGCAAACAGATATAAATGAAGAGACATACTCAAGTGAATTCTCCAATTATAAATTTAAGATTTAATCTATTGATTTTCTTACCGGTAGATCAGCTTTTTTAACTGTACCATCAAAACCACTTACACCTGAAACTGTAGTGTATTTTAAAACAAATTTTTTATCAGGATTAATTATTTTATATGCGGATTGACACATCATAGCAGCTTCATGAAAACCACACAATATTAATTTTAGTTTTCCTGGATAAGTATTGATATCACCTATTGCAAATATTCCTGGAATATTTGTTTGATAATCTAGAGAATTATCAACTTTTATAGAATTTTTCTCTATCTCTAATCCCCAATCATTAATAGGTCCTAGTTTTGGAGTTAATCCGAAAAGCGGAATAAAATGATCAACATCCAATATCAAGTTTTCTGAATCTCCAACCTTAATTTCAACTGCTTCTAATTTCTTATCTCCAATTAAAGAGACTACTTCAGAAGGCGTGATAAGTTTTATTTTATTTTTATTTTTTAATTCCTGAACCTTTTCAACTGAATCAAGAGCTCCTCTAAACTCATTTCTTCTATGAATTAAGGTAAGGCTAGAGGCTATATTAGAAAGTTCTATTGTCCAATCTAAAGCAGAATCACCGCCTCCTGCAATAAGGATATTCTTGTTTTTAAATAAATTTGGATCTTTAACAAAATATGAGATGCCATTATTCTCATAGAAATCTATCTTTTCCAAATTTGGTTTTCTTGGTTCAAATCCTCCTAATCCACCGGCAATAGCAACTACTTTAGCTTGATGAATAGTCCCTTTATCTGTGGTTACTTCAAATATTCCATTTGGTTTTTTGATAATTTCTTCTGCTCTTTCACCTAAAGTAAATCCAGGCTGAAATTGCTTGCATTGTTTAAGCAGATTGTCAACTAAATCTCCAGCTAATATTTCGGGATGAGCTGGAATATCATATATTGGTTTTTTTGGATAAAGCTCAGAACATTGGCCTCCAGGTTTTGGTAGAATATCAATTAAATGACATTTTAATTTTAATAAACCTGCCTCAAAGACTGTAAATAACCCAACTGGGCCAGCTCCAATTATTAAAATATCTGTTTTTATCATTAATTAAATGCTATATTCCTACATTAACAACATTCTGAATTTCTGGAGCATGCTTTTTTATTGTCATCTCAACACCAGTCTTCAAAGTCATTTGATTAACTGAGCATGAAGTACATGCTCCTTCAAGTCTAACTTTTACAGTATTATTCTTAATTTCTATTAAAGAAATATCTCCACCATCATTCTTTAAAAAAGGCCTTATTTCTTCTAAAGCATTTTCAACTTTTTCTTTTAAATTGGATTTACTCATTTTTATTTATTTATAGCAGAACAACCTGCCATTGTAGTTATTTTTAAAGCCTCCGATGCTGGCAAATCTTTATTCCTTTTAACCAGTTCAGTTATCATATTTCTTGTTATGTCATCTATAACGTCTGAAATCATTGATTTCTTTTGCAAAGCAACAGGATGCCCATAATCAGAAGCTTCCCTAATTGATTGTATTATAGGTAAACAGCCTAGAAAGGGAACCTTTAAATCACTTGCTAGATTCTTAGCACCATCCTTACCAAAGATATAATATTTATTTTTTGGTAATTCTTCTGGTATGAAATATGACATGTTTTCAACAATTCCCAATACTGGCACCTTTATACTCTCTTGCTTAAACATTGCAACACCTTTTCTAGCATCAGCCAAAGCAATATTTTGAGGAGTACTTACAATTACTGATCCAGTTACTGGCAAAGCTTGTAATATACTCAAATGAATATCCCCGGTTCCAGGTGGCAAATCAATAAGTAAAAAATCTAGGTCTCCCCAAGCTGCATCAAAAATCATCTGATTTAAAGCCTTTGAAGCCATTGGGCCTCTCCATATTACTGCTTGATCAGCTTTAGTGAAAAACCCAATAGATAAAATTTTAATACCATAACTTTCAACAGGACTCATCTTGTTCTTGCCATTAACAGAAACTGAAAGTGGTCTTGAATTGGCTATATCAAACATAATTGGAATAGAAGGGCCATATATATCTGCATCTAAAATTCCTACAGAAAAGCCCATCTTATCTAGTGAAATTGCAATATTAGAGGTAATAGTTGATTTGCCAACTCCGCCCTTACCTGATGCTATTGCAATTACATTTTTAATTCCTGGTATTGGCTTACCCTTAATTTGGTTTAAATTATCCTTTGGCTTTTCAACTTTTGTATTAATAGTAAGATCAATCTTTTCATTAAAGTTCTTATCTATAATATTTTTAATTAAAGATTCTGATTTTTTTTTAGCTTGAAGCGTTGGATTATTTATAGTAATATCAATAACAACCTCATTTTCAAAAACTACAACATTATTGATTAAAATATCTTTGAACTTAGGATCTTCAAATAGTAGTAAAATATTTTTTTTTGATAAAACCATTGAACTAATAACTAGTACAAATATAAGACGAATTCTTTATTTAAGTGGAAGGATCCCAAAGTACATCAGTAAAGTTTTGTATTCTATTGTCAATTATATTTATCCCTTCATTTTCTAATAATTCCTGCATTAATAAAGAACCTGAAAAATGATGTCTTCCAGTTAAGATGCCGTTTCTGTTTACTACTCTATGTGCAGGGATATCTGAATATTTGTGAGAAGAATTCATTGCATAACCCACCATTCTTGCACTTTTTATTGCCCCCAAATGTTTTGCAATTAATCCATATGTCGTTACTTTTCCATAAGGTATCTTTTTTACAATTTTATATACCTTTTTAAAAAAAGATTCTTTACTAGATATCATTTATAATTAAATCTAAATTTTAAATAAGTTATTGGTTTGTTCTCATCCAAAAACATATTCTCATAAAACGTTTGAATTGAAGTTGCTTCTAAAGGCGATCCAGATCTATTGTATATATCATGATTTGAATAAATAATTTCATGATCCATTCCTTGAATTAATCCGATAGAATATCCATGAAAAAATTCACTATCAGTTTTTAAATTAATTACACCATCTTGAACTAAAATGTTTTTATATCTATTTATATAATCAATATTTATTAGCCTATGTTTGTTGCGTTTATATTTTATTTGTGGATCAGGAAAGGTTATCCATATTTCACTAACTTCACCCTTAGAAAAAATATTCTCAATCAACTCAATTTGAGCCCTTACAAAAAATACATTACTAATTTTTTCTGTTAAAGAGATTTTAGCTCCTTTCCAAAATCTAGCACCCTTAATGTCTATTCCAATAAAATTTTTTTCTGGAAACATTTTGGCTAATCCTAAAGAGTACTCTCCTTTACCACAGCCAAGTTCAATAACAATAGGATTATTGTTCTTAAAAACTAGTTTATTCCAGTTTCCTTTGTAATTAAATTTATCATTAATTAGATCTTCTCTTAAGGGCTGGATTACATTTTCAAAACCCTCATTTTCTTTAAATCTTTTTAATTTATTTTTACTGCCCAAATGAATTAATTTAAAAGTTACTTTATTTTGCAATCTTCTGAAGAGTAAATGAAAACTCACTTCCAACTCCTAATTCAGAATTTATATAAATGTTTTCATTGTGAGCATCAATAATATGCTTAACTATGGCTAGTCCCAATCCAGAACCTCCATGGCTTCTGCTTCTACTTACATCAACTCTATAAAACCTCTCAAATAATCTTGGCAAATGTTCCTGATCGATACCATCTCCATTATCCGTGACCCTTACAATCAATTTATCCTCAGTTAAATCGCTAATGCTAACTTCTGTACTGCCATTTTTACTTCCATAATTTATAGAATTAACCAATAAATTAGTAATTACCTGCTCTATCCTGGCCTTATCAGCTTTAACTAAAATTTCTTTATCATATTTCTTGTCAAAAAATAATTTGATATTTTTTTCTTTTGATTTAATCTCAAGTTGCTCAAAAATATCAGAAATTAGATCAATTAAATTAAAACTAGAAATATTTAAATTCATAGTAGATGACTCTAATTGTGTAATTAAGTCTAGATCCTTAATAATATAAATTAACCTTTCAATACTATTATCTGTTCTATTTAAATATTTGTCTAGAAGAATTTTATCATCCATTGCACCATCTAATAAATTTGAAATATAACCTTGAATAGTAAAAATTGGTGTCTTGAGTTCATGTGCTACATTACCTATAAACTCCTTTCTGTATTGTGCCTGAGATTTTAAAGACTCTATTTCTATTTTTTTATTTTTTGCGAATTCTTCTATATTTTCCATCAATGAATCCATGTCAGTTGAAATAGAAGATTTATTCATTTTTTGTGAATCCAACATCTCTAAATCCTCATATAATTCCTTAAATCTATTAAATAAGAAAATTTGAGTTCTATATTGAATTACTAAAAAAGAAATTAAAAAAATTAAAAAAGATCCTAAGATGGAAGTAGATCCCAATAATAAAAATATCAAATAACTAGTAACGCCTATTAAACTGGCAGTAATCAAGGCAAACTGGTAAGGATTTTTTTGTTTGTTTTTCAATGGCATTAAATAACAAATTTATAACCAACACCTTTAACTGTTTCAAAAAAAGAACTACCTATTTTTTCTCTAAGTTTTCTAATATGAACATCTATTGTTCTATCTCCTACTATAACATCTTTACCCCAAACAGATTCAAGAATATTTTCTCTTTTAAAAACCTTTCCTGGTGTGGATGTTAACAAATATAGCAATTCAAATTCCTTTCTAGGTAAATTTATTTTTTCACCTTTATATAAAACTTTATAGCTAGACCTGTCAATAATTAAATCTTCAAACTGAATAATTTGATCCTTATTTATTGTCATTCTTCTAAGTAGAGATTTTACTTTGCTTAATAGAATTTTTGGCTTTATCGGCTTTGTTATATAATCATCAGCTCCTGCATTAAAACCAGCAATTTGACTATAATCTTCTCCTCTTGCAGTTAAAAAAGTGATTAGGATATTTTTTGTTTTAGGATTGTTCCTTATAATTTCACATGCTTCAATGCCATCCATTTTAGGCATCATAACATCTAAAATAATTAAATGTGGTTCTATTTTAGATGCCTTTTCCACTGCTTCAATACCATTTGTTGCAGTATATATTTCATATCCAGCATTTTCTAAAGAATAAGTAATTATTTCTAGAATATCAGGCTCATCGTCAACAAGTAAAATTTTAATTTTTTCTGGATTCACAAGGCTTATAATTATATGTAAAGATACCAACTTATAAAATTAGATCTAAATAAAAGGATGATATTAACTATATAATAACAATTAGTTTACATTTTTAATATATATGTAATAGATATTGATCATAAAAATTCATAATTTTAAAAAAAAAACCGAAATGAAAAAACTTTACCTATTCTTAATCCTTTTCTTTCCATTATTTATTTATGGACAAACTACAGACCTAATAATCACTAAATGGGGAGAGGGATCTAGTAACAATAAATTTATTGAAATATATAATGGTACAGGCCAAGATGTTGATCTGTCCAATTATTCTATTTCATCATGTTCTAACGGTTGTGATACTGCAGATGAGTGGGACTATCCAGATAATATAACATTTGATGCTGGGACAATAATTTCTCATGGAGATGTATATGTTATCACTCACCCAAGTGCAGATGCAGGAATTGCTTCAGATCAAACTTTTACATATTTAAGTAATGGAGATGATGCATTTGCATTGACTCTTGCTGGAGCAACTGCTTCAGAATATACTATTATTGATATTCTTGGAGATCTTCAAGGAGATCCTGGTGATGGATGGGATGTAGCTGGTGTATCTGATGGAACTAAAAATCACACTTTGACTAGAAAAAGTTCAATTTGTAGTCCTAACCCTACTCCACTAGGATCATTTGGTACAAATGAAGATGATTCAGAATGGATTGTTACTGATCAAAATTCAGGATGGGACACTGTTGGAAGTTATTCTAGCGATTGTGTAGAAGATATAAGCTTAACCATTACATCTCCTAATGATGGCTATACATATCCTGCAGGAACGTCAATTGCAACAATAAATTTCACAGTATCTAATTTTAATGTTGGTGCTAGTGGAGATGATGATGTTGACGGACATATTCACTGGATTTTTTCAGCTACTGATGGAACTACTGTTATTGATGGTACAGAACAAATGGTCTATGATACAAATCCTATAGAGCTGCAAGTAGAATGCGGATTCACATATACTGTAGATATGTCATTGGCAGATGATGCACACCAGCCTTTAGATCCTCCTATTGAAGCTTCTGTTACATTTTCTATATTATGTGCAAACTGTGTAGATGAAGGAAGTATTATAATTACTGAAATATTAAATAATGCTGATGGAGATGATGATGGAAAGGAATGGTTTGAAGTCTTTAATACGACTGCATCAGATATAGATATGGAAAATTGGGTAATATCTGATGAAGGTTCAAATAGTATAACTATTAATGGAAGTTTAATTGTACCTGCTCAGGGATACACTGTTTTAGGAGAAGAAACTGATACATCAATTAATGGTGGAGCTCCTGTAGATTATGGATGGGGGACTGAAAGTAATTTCACTTTAGGCAATGGTGATGATGAAATAATAATTTCTTGTGGAACCAATATAATTGATCAAGTTGCATATGATAACGGGGACACCTTCCCAGATGAGTCTGCTTATAGTATGCAATTGTTACCTGATGCATATAATAGTTCAGATAATGATATTGGTTCAAATTGGGCTATATCTGTTTCAGAATATGGTGATAATGGTGATCATGGAACTCCTGGTCAAGAACCTCAAATGAGTATAGAAACTACATTTATTGAAAGTTTTAAAATTTATCCTAATCCTGTTAATTCTGGAGTTTTTGAAATTATTACAGCAAATAATCAGGATGCATCGTTTAAGATATATAATATTCTTGGTGAAAAAATAATGAGTAATAATAGCATTTTACAACCAATTAAAATTGGCAATCTTCAGTCAGGAATTTATCTTATAGAAGTATATAAAAACAATCAATCGATAGTTAAAAAATTAATAGTAAACTAATTTTTTAAATTTTACAATGGATTAAAGAGCATTATTAATTTAATGCTCTTTTTCATTTATATTTAACACGTGTTTAATTCTACTAAAATATTTAATATTAAGTCAAAAGAGGAATTTGAAAAATATTCAATTGAAATCTTTCAGTATCAATTCCAAAACAATAATATATATAGAGAATTTTGCAAGTTTACTGGAAAGGATATAGATAAAGTTAAATCTTCCATAGAGATTCCATTTCTTCCAATTCAGTTTTATAAAACACACAAAATTGTTTCATCAAACAAAAAAATTAAAAAAATTTTTTATAGTAGTGGCACAACAAAAAGCAATTTAAGCAAGCATCATATTATAGATTTAGAACTCTATGAGGATTGCTTTAGTAGAATCTTCATAGAAAACTATGGAGAGCCAACTAATTACAATATTATCGCACTGTTGCCAACATACCTTGAAAACAAAAATTCATCGTTAATCTACATGGTAAATAATTTGATAGAAAAGTCAAAAAATGTGCATAGTGGTTTCTATCTTAATAATTACAAAGAATTAAGGGATAAACTTTTATATCTAGAAGCAAAGAAGAGGAAAACAATTCTCTTTGGGGTATCATATGCCCTTCTAAATTTAATTGATTTACATAAGTTCAATTTAAAAAATACTATAATAATTGAAACTGGAGGAATGAAAGGTTTAAAAGAAGAATTAATTAAAAAGGATCTACATGAAAAACTAGAGTTAGGGTTTGGAGTAAAAAACATAAATAGTGAATATGGAATGACAGAATTAATGTCCCAGGCATATTCATTAAAAAATCAGAAATTTAAATGTCCTAAATGGATGAAAATATTGATAAGGGAAAAAGAAGATCCCTTGAAAATAATTACAAACAATAAAAGTGGAGGAATAAATATTATTGATTTAGCAAACTATAATTCCTGCTCTTTTATTGCAACAGATGATATGGGGAAAGTTGATAAAGAAGGTGATTTCGAAATTCTTGGAAGATTAGATTATTCTGATCAAAGAGGGTGCAATTTACTAGTTGAATAAGTCTATATGACTTTAATAATATAAGTGTTTTTCTTCCCCTTATTCAATATTATATATTTATTACTTATTAAATCTTTATTATCTATAATATAATCCTCATTTACTTTAATCTTATTTACAGATATTGAATTTTCTTTTAAAGCTCTTCGTGCTTCAGAATTTGATTTCAGAAAATTGGTTTCATTAGATAATGCAGATATCATATCTAATCCTTTGCCAAAAATGGAAGAACTTATTTCGTACTGAGGAACTCCTTCAAATATTTCAAGGAATATTGATTCATTTAATTGTTCAATGTCCTTTTTAAAATTATTGCTAAATAAAATATTAGAAGCTTTAAAAGCATTGTCATAGGCTTCCTTAGAATGGACAGTTGAAGTCATTTCTTTAGAAAGTGCTTTCTGAAGGATTCTTAAATGTGGATCTTTTTGATGCTCAGAAATTAGTGTATCAATTTCTTTTTTATCAAGAAAAGTAAATATTTTAATATAATTCTTAGCATCTTCATCTGATGTGTTAAGCCAATATTGATAAAATTTGTATACAGAGGTTTTATTTGCATCTAACCAAATATTTCCCTCCTGTGTCTTACCAAACTTACTTCCATCAGATTTCGTAATTAATGGACATGTTAATGCATAGCCTTTCCCATTATCCATTCTTCTTATTAGTTCTGTACCACTTGTAATGTTACCCCATTGATCACTTCCTCCCATTTGTATCGAGCAATCATAATTCTTATGCAAATATAGGAAGTCATACCCCTGAACTAATTGGTATGAAAATTCTGTAAAACTCATGCCTTCACTTTGCTCACCAGAAATTCTATTTTTTACAGAGTCTTTAGACATCATGTAGTTTACCGTCATATGTTTTCCAACATCCCTAGTAAAATCAAGAAAAGTTAATCCTTTCATCCAATCTAAATTATTTAATATCAATGCTGCATTATTGTTTGACTTACTAAAATCTAAAAAATGAGCTAATTGATCTTTGATAATTTTTTGATTAGACTTTATAGTTTCTTCATCAAGCAGATTTCTCTCGGCAGATTTTCCAGATGGATCACCAATCATTCCTGTAGCACCTCCTACCAATGCAATTGGTCGATGTCCAGCCTTTTGAAAATGAGCAAGAAGCATTATTGGAACCAAATGGCCTATATGTAAAGAATCTGATGTAGGGTCAAATCCAATATAAGCAGATCTCATCTCATCCCTTAGATAATCTTCAAGGCCAGGCATAATGTCGTGAATCATGCCTCTCCATTTTAACTCATCAATAAAACTTATTAATTCCATTTAAATAAATATACTCAAAGTTAGTTGATTAATCATTTGTTTTCAAAAGCATCCTTGATCTTTTCATTTTAATACTATCCAATTTATCATTTCTTCTTTCCTCTTTTGAAATCTCTAAGCTTCTTTTTGCTCTATTCCTTTTGTAATTCTCTATACTGTCTATAACAATTTGCTTATTTAATTGAAGTTTCTCTTTTACTTTTTCGTATATATCTAAATAAGTATCTAAATCATTCGAATAAAACTCATTACTTATGGCAAATTGTAAGCTATCAATATTGTACTTATTAAAAATATATTGATCTGGAATTACTCCATTTTTTTCAAGAATTTGTCTATTTACACCTTTAGAAACACTTATAAGCGTCATTTCATAAATAACATCTACCATTTTCTCTTCTGCTATTAAATTTTCTGGAATTGTTTCTTTATTATTGGAATTACTACAACCAAAAAAAACAATTAATATGAAAAAATATTTCTTCATCTTTTAAATGTTAACTTTTTACCCATTTTTTTATCAATTATGCTATTATTAGAGAAAACTAAATTTCCATTTATAATAGTATGAGATATTCTAGATTTAAATGTAGTCCCTTCAAAAGGAGACCATCCACATTTATATAAAATGTTTTCCTTATTAACAGTCCATGGCTTATTTAAATTAAAAATAACTAAGTCTGCATAAAATCCTTCTTTAATAAAACCCCTATTTTCAATCTCAAATAAAATAGCTGGGTTATGACACATTTTTTGTACTATCTTTTCCAGTTTAATTTTATCATTATGATAGCCCTCCAACATTGCTACTAAAGAATGTTGTACTAATGGTCCGCCCGATGGGCATTTAACATAATCATTCCCTTTTTCATCAATTGTATGTGGCGCATGATCTGTTGCAATAACATCTATTCTGTCATCATTTAATGCTTCCCAAAGACCATTCTGATCATCTATAGATTTTATAGAAGGGTTCCATTTAATTCTAGATCCATATTTATCATAATCATTGTCAGTAAATGTTAAATGATGAATACATACTTCTGATGTTATTTTTTTGTTATTTAAATCAATAGAATTAGAAAATAAATTAGTTTCTTTTTTAGTTGAAAGATGAAAAACATGCAATCTTGCTCCTGTTTTTTTAGCTAAATCAACTGCCATAGATGATGAAATATAACACGCCTGTTCATCTCTAATTTTAGGATGGAGTTTTACCGGAATTTTTTCACCGTATAAATCATTATAAATTTTTAGATTATTTTTTATTGTATTTTCATCTTCACAATGAACAGCAATTGGAAGTTGACATTTTAAAAAGATTTCCTCTAATGCATCAAGATTGTCTACTAGCATATTACCAGTAGATGACCCCAAAAATATTTTTAGAGCCGGTACTTCCCTAGGGTCTATTTTTAATATTTCCTCAATATTATCATTAGTTCCACCAAACATAAAAGAATAGTTTGCTAATGAATTCTTAGATGCAATGGAAAATTTGTTTTTTAATTCAGCTTGAGTTGTAGTCTGAGGCACTGTATTAGGCATCTCAAAATACGAAGTTATACCTCCAGCAACTGCAGCTCTAGATTCAGAATAAATATCTCCTTTGTGAATTAATCCAGGTTCTCTAAAATGAACTTGATCATCAATCAATCCAGGGATAATAAAGTTTCCTTCAGCATCAATAGTTTTTGTGTCAGAAAATTTTGGTGTAATTGATTCAGATACTTCCTTAATTATTTCATCTTCGATATATATATCTGAAGGATATATTTCCCCTTCATTAATTATCTTACCATTTTTGATTAATATACTATTTGCCATACTAAAAATTCCTAGAAAATAAGCTTTTAATTTTCATACTAATTACTCCAAATACTGCTTCATTGATTATTGAAGCATCTAATTTCGATTTTCCATGTTCTCTATCTGTAAAAACTATTGGCACTTCTAATAATTTATATTTCTTTATATATGATTTATATTTCATTTCAATCTGAAAAGCATATCCTATAAATTTAACCATATCCAAATTAATATTTTCAATCACACTTCTTTTATAGCAAATAAATCCAGATGTAGGGTCTTTAATGTTCATTCCAGTTAAAAATCTAACATAATAAGATGCAAATAATGATAAAATTATTCTACCAACAGGCCAATTTACAACATTAATTCCTTCTTTATATCTAGATCCAATAGATACATCTGCTCCTCCATTTTTACATGCATTATACAAATATTCAATATCCTTTGGATCATGAGAAAAATCTGCATCCATTTCAAATATAAAATTGTAATTCTTATTTAAAGCCCATTTAAATCCATGAATATAAGCTGGCCCCAAACCTGATTTAACCTTTCTAATTTGCAGATATAATTTTTCTTTATATGTAGCTTGAAGCTCAATTACTTTTGATGCAGTTTGATCAGGGGAATTGTCATCAACTATAAGAATATTAATATCTTTGTATAGGCCAAAAATAGAAGTTATAATCCTATCAATATTTTCTATTTCATTATAAGTTGGTATGATGACCAAAACATCATTCATTTCTCTATTATTTTAAACAAAAATATGATATTTGAATGATAATACTTTATAATTGTAATTATATCTAAATTGATTGAGTTTTCTTCTTAAATCCATCAAAAACTATTGGTTTTATTTTATTTTGTATCTTTGCAGACTCGAAATTATACAATATCTAGATATAGTATAATTTTTTTCTTTCTATAATAAGAAAGACATAGAAATTATAAAATGGCAAAAATAAAAACAGTTTTAGTTTCTCAACCTAAGCCAAAATTGGTAAACTCTCCATATTTTGAGCTTCAGAAAAAAAGAAAATTAAAAATTGATTTTGTCCCTTTTATCCATGTCAAAGAAGCAACTCTAAAAGAAATTAGACTGCAAAAACTTGATTTATCTAAATTTTCGTCAATAATTTTAACAAGTAGATACGCTGTTGACCATTTTTTTAGAATATGTGAAAGAATGCGATTTAAAGTTCCTGATTCTATGAAATATTTTTGTCAATCAGAAGCTGTTGCATTCTATCTTCAAAAATATGTTGTATATAGAAAAAGGAAAATATATGTAGGGCAAAGATCATTTAAAGAATTATGTCCAATTTTATCTAAACATAAGGATGAAAATTTTTTACTACCTACAACTGATAAATTAAAACCTGAGGTCCCAGAACTTCTTGATAGCCTTGAAATTAAATGGAAAAGATGTGTTTTCTATAAAACTGTAATTAGTGATCTTTCTAGTTTATCAGATGTAACATATGATGTTTTAGTGTTTTTTAGTCCATCTGGAATTGAATCATTATTTCAAAACTTTCCAGAATTTAAACAAAATGGAACTAAAATTGCAGTTTTTGGATCAATTACTAGGAAAGCTGTAGAAGATAAAGGTCTTAATGTAGATATCTATGCTCCATCTAAAAAATTTCCATCAATGACAATGGCATTAGATAATTACATATCCCAATCTAACAAGAAATAATTATTTAGTATTTGGAGCTCCCTCTAAAATTCTATTATCTGCAAATTCTTTAAATTTTTCAAAATTTTCTACAAAGAATTCTGATAGCATGTATGCTTTTTTATAGTATTTAGCATCATTATTCCATGTTTGTCTTGGGCTTAATATTTCTGAAGGAACATTAGGGCATTGTCTAGGCTGTTTAACATTAAAGACTGAGTGTATGTGGTAATTTTCCTTATTTATTGCATCTAATTCTCCATCCATTGCGGCATTAATCATAGCTCTAGTATATTTTAGTTCCATTCTTTTACCAATACCATAAGGACCTCCAGTCCATCCGGTATTAACTAACCATACATTGACCCCTGAATTTTTCATCTTATCAATTAGCATTTTTGCATAGACTGTCGGATGTAATGGCATAAATGGAGCACCAAAACAAGCAGAGAAGGATGGCTCTGGTTCATTTATACCAGTTTCTGTACCTGCAACTTTTGAAGTATACCCAGAAATGAAGTGATATGCAGCTTGACCAGGATTTAATTTTGATATCGGAGGTAATACTCCAAAGGCATCAGCAGTCAAAAAGAAGATATTCTTCGGGGTTCCACCTTGAGAAGGGTTCATTATATTATCAATAAAATGGATAGGATAACTAACCCTAGTATTTTGAGTTATTGACTTATTATTATAATCAACTACTCCGTCATCATCTATAACAACATTTTCTAATAAAGCTCCCTCTCTAATAGCATTATATATTTCAGGTTCATTGTCTTTTGATAAATTTATAACCTTAGCATAACAACCTCCTTCAAAATTAAAAATTTGGTTTTTTGAATTCCATCCGTGCTCATCATCACCTATCAGTCTTCTACTACTATCAGTAGATAAAGTTGTTTTGCCAGTACCAGATAATCCGAAGAAAATAGATGTGTCTCCATCAACTCCAGTATTTGCACTACAATGCATAGGCAAAACCTCTTTATATACAGGCAATGTAAAATTTAAGACTGAAAAAATTCCTTTTTTTATTTCACCAGTATAACCAGTTCCACCTATTATTATCAACTTTTTAGTAAAATTAATTATCGAAAAATTCTTGTCACCTATATTGTCTAACGAAGGGTTAGCGAAAAAACTAGGAGCATTCAGTATAGTCCAATCAGTAGTAATGCCATTTAAAGAATCGTTATCAAATCTGAGGAACATATTATGAACGAAAATATCACTCCATGGATATTCACAAATTGTCCTAATATTAATTTTACAATCATCATTGGCACATGCATATGCATCTCGCACATATAATTCTTTATTTGATAAATGATCCGTTATTTGTTTATATAAACTATCAAAAATAGTCTGATCAATTGGAATATTTATATCCCCCCACCACACTTTTTTGTCAGTTATATGATCTCTAACTATATATCTGTCCTTTGGAGATCTTCCCGTAAACTTCCCAGTATTAATTGATAAAGCTCCTTGACTAGTTAATCTTCCTAAGTTTTTTGAAATTGTTATACTATAAAGATCCGATACTGGAAGGTTGTAGTTTATTTTTGAATTATGGATTCCATAATTGTCTAAGGAAATATCCGAATTGTTATTCATAAATATAACTTTAGTTTATTATATAAATGGTTAATAAAAATAATCTAAAATTATTAATTAATAGCATTTTATTTTAGTAATATTACTGAATATTTTATTTGAAATATGAGAAATATTTTGATAATTGGCGCAGGGAAATCTACAGCATATATTGTAAAATATTTGACAAGTAAATCATTAAAGGAAAATCTATTTATCAAAGTTGGAGATATAGATTTGAATTCCGCAAAAAAACTAGTAGATGGACAAAAAAATATTAATGCAATTGAATTTGATATTTTTAATAAATCCAATAGCAGTAAAGAAATTGCCCAATCAGATATTGTTATCTCTATGTTGCCTGCTAAATTTCATATTCTAGTTGCAAAAGAATGTTTAAAACATAGAAAAAGCCTACTAACTGCTTCATATATAAGTGATGAGATGAATGAATTAGATCAAGAGGTTAAAAAAGCAGGATTGATATTTATGAATGAAATAGGGGTTGATCCAGGGATTGATCATATGAGTGCCATGAAAATAATTGATCAAATAAAAGATGACGGGAATGAATTAGTATCGTTTAAATCATATACTGGAGGATTGATTGCCCCTGAAAGTGATAACAACCTGTGGAATTATAAATTCACTTGGAATCCAAGAAACGTAGTGTTAGCAGGTCAAGGAGGTGATGCAAAATATATTGAAGAAAATAAAGAAATAAGTATTTCATACAATGATCTCTTTAAAAATACTGAATCCTTATTGATTGATCAATATGGTGAGTTTGAATCATATGCTAATAGAGATTCATTAAAATACCGTAGCATATATAAATTAAATGATATAGAGACAATATATAGAGGAACCATTAGAAGGGCTGGGTTTTGTAATGCATGGAATATTTTTGTTCAATTGGGAATGACTGATGATAGCTACAACATTGAAAATTCTAATAATATGAGCTACAGAGAATATGTAAAATATTTCTTTCAATCAAACTCAAAAAATTCAGTCGAAGCTAATATCAAGAAAAAATTTAATTTGGATGAAAAAGACATAATATGGCAAAAATTATTAGAATTAGATATTTTTAGTGATATAAATAAAATTTCTTTAACTAATGCAACTCCGGCTCAAATATTGGAACATATTCTTGTTAAAAACTGGAAACTTGAAAAAAATGATAAAGATATGATCGTTATGTATCATAAATTTGGATTCAAAAAAAATAATGTATTACACCAAATAGACTCAACTATGGTTAGCATAGGTGAAGATGAAAAATATACTGCAATGGCAAAAACAGTAGGATTGCCTTTAGCAATAGCAGCATTAGCAATATTAAATCAGAAAATTAAATCTAGTGGAGTTATATTACCTGTATCAAAAGAAATTTACACTCCTATTTTAAATGAATTAAAAGAATATGGCATTGAATTTAATGAAAAGTATGTGCCATTTGAAAAATAAAATTACTTCTTAAATTTCTGTGCTTTATATATAAAAATTGGCCAAGGAATTAGTAGGGATAAGGCCCAAATTAATGCAGCCGTTGATTCAGAAAAAACAAAAAATGATATTACGAAAATTAAAGTAGTAATAAAGGTGAGCATTATAAAAAAATTCTTCCAAAAAATTAAAAAATTTGGCAAATCTACCTTTTCTCTTTCCTCTTTAGACATTGTATTGTATCCAGCCAATAAATATTTGGCATTGTTTTCATTTAAGAGATATGCTATTCCAATAAAAAGAATATCAACAAAAAAAACTGTCAAAAATATTTCCATCAAAGTAAATCTATATTACCAAATTAATGATTTTACCTGGGACAACGATAACCCGTTTTGGAGAAACTCCATCTAATTTAGCAATAACATCATCGTGATTTAAAATAATTTCTTCTATTTCTTTTTCACTCAGATCTAATGACAATTCTAGTCTTAATCTAACCTTTCCGTTAATTGAAATAGGATATATTTTGCTTTGTTCTTCTAAATATTTGCTGTCAAACAAAGGAAATGATTCTTTAGTTATAGACTCATTGTTACCAAGCAAACTCCACAATTCTTCAGTAATATGCGGCACATATGGAGATAATATTATTAATAATGGTGATAATATTTCATTGCTTATACATTTTTGTTCAGTTAATTCATTTACTGCAATCATAAAATTTGAAACAGCAGTATTAAATGAATAAGACTCAATGTCATTATCAACCTTCTTTATGGTTTTATGTAAAGTTTTTAGATTATCATCTGTAGCAGGGATATCTTTTACCTTTAGCCCAGTATCATCTATATATAGTTTCCATAATTTTTTTAAAAAATTGTGTGTTCCAACAATTCCAGATGTATTCCATGGTTTATATTGTTCTAAAGGTCCTAGAAACATTTCAAATAATCTCAAACTATCTGCACCAAAATCTTCACAAATTAGATCAGGATTCACAACATTATACCATCTTTTAGACATCTTCTCAACCTTCCTTTCAACTACAAAAACACCATTGTTAGAAATAAATTCAGCATCCTCAAACATTGGCTGCCATTTTTTTAATCTATTAATATCTAGCTCATCTGAAAAATTAACCAAGCTTACATCAATATGTATTTGTTCAATATTCTCATTTTTTAACAAGTCCTTTGAAATATATTTATTTGTTCCTGAAATTCTATATATAATTGCACTTGTACCCAAAATCATTCCTTGATTAATTAATTTTTTAAAGGGTTCATCAAATGGAATTATTTTTCTATCAAACAAAAATTTAGTCCAAAATCTAGAATATAAAAGATGACCTGTTGCATGTTCACTGCCTCCAATATATAGATCAACATTAGACCAATATTCCAATGATTCTTTGGAACAAATTTCATTTGGATTCTTAGGATCAATATATCTTAAAAAATACCAAGAGCTTCCAGCCCAACCAGGCATTGTATTCAACTCCATTGGGAAAACTGTCTTATTGTCTATTTTATCTGTAGCAACTATCATATTTTGCTTCTCATCCCAAGCCCAATTTTCTGCCCTACCTAATGGTGGATCTCCAGCATCAGTTGGAAGATATTTTTTAACATCTGGAAGTGTTATTGGCAAATACTTTTTATCAATCACTTTAGGGATCCCATTTACATAGTAAATAGGGAAAGGTTCTCCCCAATATCTTTGTCTAGAAAAAACTGCATCCCTTAGTCTATAATTAATTTTTTTAATACCAATTTTATCGTTTTCTAACCTAGAAACTATAGATTCAGTAGCATCATCAAAAGAAAGGCCATCTAAAAATAAGCTGTTTTGTAATTCAAACCCTTCTTTATCTGTAAAAGCTTCATTTGAGATGTTTTTGTTTTTAAAAATATTTGGAATGTCAATTCCAAAAAACTTTGCAAAATCATAATCTCTTTGATCACCACAGGGTACTGACATTACTGCTCCTGTTCCATAGGTTGCTAATACATAATCACCAACCCATATAGGAAGTTTATCTTTTGAAATAGGATGTTCAGCATATGCCCCTGTAAAAACTCCAGTAATTTTCTTTACTTCAGAAAGGCGATCTTTCTCACTTCTATTGCATGCTAATTCTATATATTCCTCTACTTCCTTTCTTTGATCATCAGTACAAATTTTTAATACCAGCTGATGTTCAGGAGCTAAAGTCATAAAGCTAACTCCGAATATTGTATCTGGCCTAGTAGTAAAAACCTCAATATTTTCATCATGATCAATTACATTAAATTTCATTGAAACTCCTATTGATTTGCCAATCCAATTTCTTTGTGTCTCTTTAATTGAATTTGACCAATCAATATTTTCTAAATCATTTAATAGTCTATCTGCATAAGCACTAATCCTCATATTCCATTGAAGCATTAATCTTTTTTCAATTTTGTGACCACCTCTTTCAGAAACTCCGTTTACAATTTCATCATTAGCCAAAACAGTCCCTAATTCCGGACACCAATTAACTTCTGATTCTGCTAAATAGGCTAAACGATACTTCAATAAAATATCTTGTTTCTCTTTTTCATTACAAGCATTCCATTCTTGTGCATTAAAAGCAGGAGTATCATCATCACATGCAGATTTTACATTAGCATTGCCATTACGTTCAAATTCTTCTATCAACTCCGATATAGGAGATGCTGCATCATCAATTTTACAATAATATGAATCAAATAATTGAATAAATATCCATTGTGTCCATTTATAATATTCTGGATCACTAGTTTTAATTTCTCTAGACCAATCAAATGAAAACCCTATTTTATCTAATTGATTTCTATATGTATTTATGTTTTTATCTGTAGTCTTTTTTGGATGTTGCCCGGTTTGAATTGCATACTGTTCTGCTGGTAATCCAAAGCTGTCATATCCCTGAGGGTGAAGAACGTTATATCCTTTTAATTTTTTATACCTAGAGTATATATCTGAAGCTATATATCCTAAAGGATGTCCCACATGTAAGCCCTCTCCACTTGGATAAGGGAACATGTCCATAACATAATATTTTTTTCTATCTAAATCAATTCCTGTTTGATAAGTATTGTTGTCTGCCCAATACTTTTGCCATTTCTTTTCTATTGATCTGAAATTATATTTCATTCAGTTTCTTCAATTGATATTAAACAAATTTACATTTTCTTATAAGAAAATCTTTTTAAATATTTGATTTTGTTCATTATTTTTACTTTACAAATTCTAAGGCATGGATCAACAGTTTGAAGAATTCCAGAAAAAAAGATTATTTTCATCATATATCTCAGTTATTATAATAATTTCAATAGTATTATTCCTGTTTGGTGTCTTAGGCCTCTCTGCTATTAGTATTAAATCTGTAGGAAATTCTTTTAAGGAAAAATTGACTGTTTCAATATATCTGAAAGAAGATATAAAAAATGTTGAAATCAATCAATTAAAGAATAGTTTAACAATGTCTGACTATATAAAGAATATCACATTTATTTCTAAAGACGAAGCTGCTATATTTATGAAGGAAGAATATGGGGAAGATTTTATTGATGATATTGGATATAATCCATTAGTTAATTCAATTGATATAAATTTAAAATCAGAATATATTAATAATAGAGTTTTGGATAGTATTTCAAATAAAATATTAGAAAATAAATTTGTTGATGAAGTTATTTATGATAGAGATCTAATTTCAGTTATGAATAAAAATCTTAATAAAATTACATATTGGATTCTTCCAATATCCATAGTCTTTACATTAATATCCTTCTTAATTATTAATAGTTCAATAAGGCTTTCTATTTTCTCAAATAGACATACAATTAAAACAATGCAAATGGTTGGTGCAACTAAACATTTTATTAGACTTCCATTTATCATGAAAAATATACAACTAAGTATAATAAGTTCAATTATTTCATCACTAGCTTTGGGAGGCCTTATTTTTTATCTTAACCAAAACATATTATTGCTTGAAATGATAAACACAATGTTATTAGCTATATTATTTGTTCTTATTATAGTTTTAGGAGTAATTATTAGTGGAGTTAGCACTTACTTTGCTACACAAAATATATTAAATCTTAATACTGAAAAATTTAATTTCTAATATGAAAAATAAAAAACCCTTTAATAAAGAATTATTATTTGCAAAGAAGAACTATTTAATCAGCTGTATTGGAATAATTTTCATAATAATTGGTTATGTCATGATGTCTGGCGGAGGAAGCACTGATCCAAATATTTTTAATTATGAAATCTATAATTTTAGAAGAATAAAGGTAGCACCACTACTTGTAATCATAGGATTAGCCATACAAGTCTATGCAATTTTAAATTCTGATAAAAAACAATAATGGATATAGTAGATGCTATTATTTTAGGTATCATCCAAGGGTTAACCGAATTTCTTCCAGTTTCATCTAGTGGTCATCTAGAAATTGGAAGAGAAGTCCTTAATGCTGATTTATTAGCTACTGAAAATTTATTATTTACAATAATATTACATTTTGCAACAGCACTTAGCACAATTATTATTTTTAAAGAAGATATAATGGAGCTATTGAAGGGGACGATTTCAAATTCATTCAATTCAAATCATAAATACTTACTTAAAATAGTTGTCTCGATGATTCCAGCAGTACTTATTGGTTTGTTTTTTGAAAAAGAAATTGAGTTATTTTTCACCGGAAATATTTCATTAGTTGGCTCAATGCTAATAATTACAGGAATACTTTTATTGCTTACCAAAATGAGTAAGGAAACTAAAAGAGATATTTCATACTTACATTCATTGATAATTGGTATATCACAGGCATTTGCAATGATACCTGGAATTTCTAGATCAGGGGCAACAATATGTACTTCATTACTTTTAGGTAATAAGAAAAATGAGACAGCAAAATTTTCATTTCTAATGGTAATTCCATTAATTTTTGGTAAAATAATTAAAGATTTGTTTAGTAGTAATGTAATATTCAATAATATAGATTATTCAATATACATATTTGGTTTTTTAAGTGCATTTATAACCGGATTATTTGCATGTAAGCTAATGCTAAAGATTGTTAAAAACAATAGCTTAATTATCTTTAGTGGATATTGTATAATTGTTGGAGTATTATCAATAATAATTTCTTCTTATTAATGGATATAAACGATTTAATCTCAGGAGAAATAATATTAATAAATAAGGATGAAGGATGGTCATCATTTGATGTAGTGAACAAAATTAGATATGCAATAAAAAAAAAATTCTCAATAAATAAAATAAAAGTAGGCCATGCCGGCACATTAGATCCTCTTGCTACAGGTCTTCTAATTTTATGCACAGGTAAAATGACAAAGAAAATAGATACACTCAGTATTTTAAACAAAAAATATACTGGGACTATTACATTAGGGGCAACAACTCCATCATATGATTGTGAAACAGAAATTGACAAAACATATCCAATAAATCATATTAATGATGAAATGATATTAAAACAAGCAAATAGTTTTATTGGATCTAATAATCAAAAACCTCCTATATACTCTGCCATAAAAAAGGATGGAAAAAGGCTTTACAAATATGCTAGAGCTGGAGAAAAAGTTGAAATTAAATCTAGGAAAATTCAAATTTTAGAGTTTAATATTATAGCTATTGAAATCCCAAATATTCATTTTGAAATATTATGTAGCAAAGGAACATATATAAGGTCAATCGCTAATGACTTTGGAGAAAGGTTAAATTCTGGAGGATACCTTTCAATGTTAAAAAGAACTGAAATTGGGAAACATTCAGTCAAAGATGCATATAAAGTTGAAGATTTTATAGAGAATGTTTTAGGCTAAAACTTTATATTTTTCTTTAATATTTTGTAATTCTTATCATAAGGAATATTGTCTAGAATCAATTGAATGGCTTTAGTTCTTGCAAATATTTTTTTATTAGCTTCAACAACATGCCAAGGACAAAATTCTGTATTAGTTTTGTCAAACATGATATCTTTATAATAAGTATATTCTTCCCACAATCTTTGGGCTTTTTTATCAACCGCAGTATATTTCCATCTTTTTATAGGGCTATTTTTGATTTCATTAAACCTTTTATCTTGAATATTTTTATTTATAGAAAAGTAAAATTTCAATAAATAGAAATCTGAATCAACTAACATTTTTTCAAATTCATTTACCTGAGACATAAATATTTTGTATTCATCTTCAGTGCAAAATTTATTAACTGGCTCAACAACTGCTCTATTATACCAACTTCTATCAAAAAATACCATATTACCATCCTTGGGTAACTTTTCTATATATCTTTGAAAATACCATTGGGAAGTTTGTGACTTATTTGGTCTTGGAAGGGCTATTACCTTCAATCTCCTAGGATTAAGATGTTCAACTGCTCTTCTTATTGCACCACCTTTTCCTGCGGCATCTCTACCCTCATAAATTATCACAACTTTTTTTCTATTTTCATATACCCAATTCTGCAATTTAATCATTTCAGCTTGTAACCTCTTTAATTCCAATTCATACTTTACATATTTAATTGTTTTAGAAATAGAAGTATTAGGTCGACTAATTAAGTTAACTAATGCCTTATTAGAATTCAATATTTTTATATCCTTACTTGATAGATTTCCTTTCATTTTTTATATAGAGCTTATAATTGTATCGTCGACTTTAATATTACTTTTAGATATTTCAAATCTTGATAAAACATACTTTATGGATTCAATTCTTGCCCTCAATTTACTATTACTTTTAATATTTATCCACGGGGAATAAGCTGTGCTAGTTTTATTAAACATTTTTTTCTTGTACTTTGTATATAAGTCCCATTTATTCTGACTTTCCAAGTCTACATTGCTAAATTTCCAAGATTTTAAGGGGTTTGTAATCCTTTTTATAAACCGTCTTTTTTGTTCTGACTTTGAAATTGAAAACCAAAATTTTATTATATGAACTTCATCCTCTATCAGCATTTTTTCAAATTCATTTACCGCTGACATAAATGAGTTATATTCACTAGAGGAACAGAATCCCATAACAGGCTCAACAACGGCTCTATTATACCAGCTTCTATCAAAAAAAACAATTTCACCAGGGTTAGGCATCATCCTTATATATCTTCTAAAATACCATTGACCTTTCTCTTCTAAAGTTGGTTCAGGTAGAGCAACAATTCTTGAATTTCTTGGATTAAGATGTTGAGCAAAACGTTTGATTGCTCCTCCTTTTCCAGCAGCATCTCTTCCCTCAAAGATTATACAAACTCTTAACTTTTCATTCTTAATATAATTTTGAAGATCAACAAGTTTAGATTGTAAAAACAATAATTCATTATTATAATTTACCCTATCTAAAATTTTATTATATTTTTTTGATGGGAGTTTCTTTTTTAAAGTCTTTAAAAAATTCTCCCTATCATCAAATAACAATAAATCACCTTCATTTAACATTTATGTCTAAAATTAAGTCTGAAAAATATCTGTTACTTATACAAACAGATCTAAAAAGGAAGATCATCAAGATCCTCTTTATTTACATCATCAGCCGGTTCAAATGGGCTTAATGAATCTAGTCCAGGTTGATCATTATTCGGAACTTCATTTTGAAGATTCTCAATTCTCCAACCCTGAAGAGAGGTAAAATACTTAATTTTTCCTTCTGGATTTTTCCATTCTCTTCCCCTAAGATTAATTCCTATTTTGACTTCTTGTCCTTCTTGAAAATCGTCTAGTAAACTCATTTTATCCTGCACAAATTCTACACATAATGTTTGAGGATATTGTTCTTGTGTTACAATTACTAATTCTCTTTTACTAAAACTATCCGTTATCTCTTGTATGTCCCCCACTAATTTAATTTTACCCTGAACTTCCATCTATTTTATTTTCTAATTAATATATGAATTGACAAATTTAATAATCTAAAGTAAAGATTAGTAATTATTTGCAAATTAATCCATACTTTATTTTGATTTAATCTCACTATATTTAGGATTCTTAATTTATATATAATGGGGGATAAAACTAATCTTATTAGATGGTCTATAATTTTGGGCTCCTTTATTATTATTTCATCGATTCTTTGGAATACATACATTTTCTTTCAAAATTTTAAAAGTGAGGAAAGAATAAAAATGGAAATTTGGTCTAAAGCTCAAATTGAACTAATTAATTCAAATGAAGATAAGATATCACCATTAACATTAGATATCTTAAGGCAAAACACTTCAACACCAATGATTAAAGTAAACAATGATGGAAGTATAGAGCACAATAATATCCAAGATTTTAATCCTTTGGACTCCTTATTAGTTGATGGATTAATTAAAAAATTCTCTAGAGAAAATAAACCAATTGAAATTAAGTATGATAATGAGTTATTATCAACGCTTTACTATGGTAATTCAACCGTTATAAATAAACTAAAATATTACCCATTGGCACTTTTACTAATTGTTGTTCTTTTTGGATCTGTGGTTTATTTCTTTTACAGAAGCTCTAGAACAGCAGCTTTAAATAAACTATGGTCAGGAATGGCTAAAGAAACTGCTCACCAAATAGCTACACCTCTATCTTCAATTATGGGTTGGATTGAAATTTTAAAACAAAAAAATATTGATAAGAGCTATATTGATGAAATTCAGAAAGACATTAAGAGGCTAAACATTATAACCGAAAGATTTAGTAATATTGGCTCAGTACCAACTCTTGAAAAAAAAGATATTATCTCAGAAACTGAGTCTACTATAGAGTATATGAAAAGTAGATCCTCTAATTCAATTCACTTTGAATTTATAAAACCAAAAGAAAAAATTATTGCACTATTAAATTCACAGCTATTTAGTTGGACAATAGAAAATCTAATAAAAAATAGTATTGATTCAATGAAAGGATCAGGGAAAATTATTATTGAAATAAATACCACAACATTACTGACTGATATATTAATAAAGGATACAGGAAGTGGAATCGAAAAAAAATATTTTAATAGGATATTTGATCCTGGATATACATCTAAGAAAAGAGGTTGGGGACTAGGACTTTCTTTGTCTAAAAGAATAATAGAGGACTATCATAAAGGCTTAATAGGTGTTGTTTCATCAAAAGTTGGGGAGGGAACAACAATAAAAATTCAATTAAAGAGAACTATAAGCTGATGCAATATTATTAGCTATAGATACAAATTCTTCTTTCTCTAATTTTACTTTGTTTATAAATGTTACATCGTTAATTGAAGTAATTGGTATTAGATGTATATGAACATGGGGAACTTCTAATCCCACAATTGATAAAGCAACTTTTTCACATGGAATGGTTTTTTTAATAGCTAATGCTACATTCCTTGAAAAACCAACTAATTCTTTGAATAGTTCTGGATCTAGATCAAGGAAATCATCTACTTCATTCTTAGGAATGCAAAGAGTATGACCTTTTGTGTTTGGGAATATGTCTAAAAATGCTAAAAATTTATCATTTTCAGCAATCTTATAACAAGGAATTTCGCCAGATACAATTTTTGAAAATATTGAGGGCATTTATCTAGAAATTTCTAAAATTTTAAATCTTATTTTTCCATTTGGAACACTAATTTCAGCTATATCGCCAACTGATTTTCCTAATAAGCCTTTTCCTATTGGAGAATTAACTGATAATTTTCCTGAAGCTAAGTCAGCCTCTCCATCTGCAACAATCATATAATCCATTTCCATACCATTAGCTTCATTTTTAATCTTAACTTTTGATAAGACTAAAACTTTAGAAGTATCTAACTGAGATTCATCAATTATTCTAGCACCTGCCAATGTTTCTTCTAATTTTGAAATTTTCATTTCTAACATCCCTTGTGCTTCTTTTGCTGCGTCATATTCTGCATTTTCACTTAAATCTCCCTTATCTCTAGCTTCAGCAATAGCATTAGAAATTTTAGGTCTCTCAATATCCTTTAAATTATTGAGTTCCTCTCTTAGTTTTTTTAAACCATCTTCAGTATAGTATGAAACCTTACTCATTGCTAAATATTAGTGCTATAAACCAGTTATATTAAAAAAATCTCGTTTTCACGAGATCATACTCAAATATACAAAATATTTATTTCAATTTTATTTTGTTGTAATTTCGCACTATGAAGCAATTAGCATTATATTCTATTGTATTATTTATTTTTTTTTCATGCTCTGATCTAGATTCTGATCCAAGATGCAATTATTTGCTAGATATTGAAGTCGCTCACGAGATTAATCTAAATCTACCTCAATACAATGATTTAAATTTTATTAGTAATTCTGTATACATAGCTAATATTGGAAATGGTGGCGTAATAGTAACAAACTCTGGTACAGGATTTTTAGCATGGGATGGTGCAGATCCAAATCACACATACAGTCAATGTTCAATTTTATCAATTGAAGGTTTAGAAGCTTCTTGTAGTTGTCCTGACGAGAATAAATACAGTTTAATCACAGGACAATCAATTAAAACTCAACTGACATGTGCTCTAAAAACATATAGAGTAGAACAAAATGGAAGTAGCCTACTTGTTACTAGCTTCTAAAATTTCATCGAAATTCCTAACAAATAATTTCTCTTAGCTTGAGGATAATATCCGGTGCCCTCAATGGTTGTCGTATTATTAATATCACTCCAAGTATCATCATAAGTGTAATAATAACCATTAGAAACATATTCAATATTAAATAAATTATTTATCATAGCTGAAACTATTATTTCACTAAAAAATAGAGTGTCTTTTAATTTATATATCAAATTTAAATCTGATACTGTATAAGATTCTAGCTTTGATAATTGAGCCTCAGTATTACTCATATATTGCTTGCCAATATGCTTATTTAAAAATGATAAATATAATTTCTCTGAAGGTGTATACATAAGCCCTATATATGAAATCAATTTAGGAGAAAATGAAATTTTAGTATCCCCTAAATTGACTATCTCGCCATCAAAAGATGTAACATAATCTATATTCTTATTTTCGCTTAAACTAATATTTGCATTTATACTGATTTTATCTGACAAACCAACTAAAGATTCTATCTCCAAGCCATGCCTATAGCTTTTGCCGCTATTTTCCCTTATTGGTGCTCCAACATCATCAATTTCTCCAGTTAAAACAAGCTGATTCATGTAGCGCATAAAATACCAATTAGTTTTAAATTGTATTTTTTCTAGTTTATAATTCCATCCTAATTCATAATCAACTAATTCTTCAGGCATAATTTCAGGATTGCTTTCAAAATCACTTCTAGTAGGTTCTCTAAATGCTCTAGCTAAGGAAAAATATAATCTATTTTTATTATTCATTTGAAAATTTATCCCTGCCTTAGGATTAAAAAAACTGTATTTCTTGTTAACTGAAAAATCTGATAAATTTATGGTGCTTCCTGTAGTTTTATATTTTATGTTTCTTAACTGGAAATCTCCGTATATAGAAATCTTCTTAGAAATCTGATAAGTAGATTTTAAAAAATTGCTAAAATCATTTTTAAGTCCATTACCGCTATACAAAAGATCATTTAATTGAGAACTATTTGAGTTTTGTTGCCATGTTACTTCACCATAATGATCGCCATCATATTCACTTAGAGTAGTTCCATAAATTAAATTCAATCTTTTATTATTATAAATTAAATTGTAATTAAATACTAAAAATCGATTATCAAGCCATTTTCTTGTAACATAATCATCACTTCCATCTTCTATATATTGCTCATAAAATCCCTTACCATTAGTTAAATTCAATCCTATATTAGATGTAAGGTTTTCATTAATTATCTCACTCCAATGCAATTGAAAATGATCCTGCTTATAATTATCTACTTCATTATCATAGAATTGAATTTCACCATCATTATCATAATATAAGCCTGAGGGATTAAATGTCCTGTCTGTTTGTAATGTTTGATTATCAATTCCATTCCAAGCTTGATAAGTTATTTCATGACCTCCAAAATTTAGAAATTTTATCAAAGTATTTTTATTCTTATATGTACCCTGCAATAAATATGATTTCAAATCAGAAAATGCTCGATCAATATACCCATCTGAATCTATTTTTGATAACCTGCCAGAGAATTCAAACTTATCACTAATTAAGCCAGTACTAAATTTAATAGTGTTCTTTAAAGTATTATAACTTCCTATTGAATTAGAGCTTTCAAGATAAGATTTAGATGATATCTTATTAGTTAAAATATTAATACTTGCACCAAAAGCACTGGATCCATTTATTGAAGTGCCAATACCTCTTTGAACTTGTAAATTTTCAACTGATGATGAAAAGTCTGGCAAATCAACCCAAAACGTTCCAAGTGATTCAGCATCATTATAGGGAATACCGTTAATAGTAACATTCGTTGATTGAGAATTAATTCCCCTAATTCTTATACCAGTATATCCAATACCAGCGCCTGCATCTGATGTGGTAACAACATTAGGCAAGTAATTAAGTAATATGGGAAGATCTTGACCTAAATTTCTTTTAGAAATTTCATCTTTTGATATATTGCTATAAGCTGCCGGAATATTATTTTTTATTCTAACCGATGAAACAACTACCTCCTCAAGTTTTTGAACAGCTGTAGAATCTAGAATAGTACTTTGTGAAAAACTAGACAAACCAGTTAAATAAAAAAGCAGAATAAATCTTTTCATAAGAGATCTGTTATAAAATAAAAAGGGGTAATTATTGTTATTAAATAATTCCTAAACAGCATTACCTGTTCAAGGTTCAATGGGTATGATCTCAGCCTTAAAAAGCACCCCTTTATGAGAACAGTCAAATATAGTTTTTTTTCTAATTTTTATATATAGATTACGAATCTTTTTATAACCAATAAAAAAAGCGGCTATTCAAAAAGAACAACCGCTTTTACCAAACTAAAATATTTGATTAAAAATTATAATTTAATCCTACAGAAATGTTTCTTCCCATTTCATGAATTCCTATATTTTTTAATCTGGATAAATGATCCATATATTCTGCATCTAACAAGTTATCTACAGACCAAAATATATTTAAAGAATTGTCGGATATATCAATTTTATGTGAGCCTGAAAGATTAACTGTAAAATAAGAATCTGTACTAGACTCAAATTCACTTACATTATCCTGCTTTGACTTATATAAAAGATCCAATTCAAATATATTATCATTAATATCAATAGTAAAATCCTGATTCAATGTTAAAGGAGCAATCATTGGCAAATAATCACCATCAGCTGTTTCTCCATTCATATATTCTACTGATGTATCAAAAGAAAGCCAATCAATGTTAGTATCATATGATAAATGAACACTTCCTCCAAAAATTGTACTATCGGTTTGATCAAAATGATAAACAGGAAGATCATCGATAACTGCACCTGTTGGATTCAAATAGATATAATCACTTATATCATTATAAAACACGTCAACACCTACAGATAAATTACTTCCATTTGTATGACTGTATGAAACGTCAAATTGAGTGTTTTGTTCTTCAACCAAACTGCTATTACCTATTTCATATTGATTTGAACCATGATGGGCACCATCAGAAAATAATTCAGCCAAATTTGGAGCTCTATACCCTGACGAAAGATTTAGTCTAACAGTAGAATTTGATCCCATACTTGTTTTTAATCCTAAAGAATTTGTAAAACTAAAATATTCATGTTCATCTCCTCCAACTTTTATTTCTCTATTATCAAATCTTGATCCAATCATAATATTCATATTATCAAGTTGATAATTCCACATTCCAAAAATTCCAATATCCATTTTTTCTGCATCTGGAATTAACATCTCCTCTCCATGATTTTTATTTTCTTGGCTTAAAAAACTAGCACCAACTACTGATTCTAAATTTTCTAACTTTGGTAAAGTATACTTTAAATCAAGACTTGTAGTTTTTAAGCCCACATCCATATGAGCTTCTTCATGCTCGTCATGGTCGTCATGATCGTCATGATCATCATCATCACCATCTTCATCATCATCACCATCTTCGTGATCGTCATGATCCTCATCATGTTCATCATGTCCTCCATATTCTCTAAGAATATTATTAGAGTGACCTACGGTAACATTTAACTCTGAATCACTAAATGTAAAAACATTTTCCCAAGAAAACATAGTGTGTTCTGTTTCTAAATAAACGCCTTCTTCATGTTCTTCATCATGATCATCATGATCATCATCACCATCTTCATCATCATCACCATCTTCGTGATCATCATGATCCTCATCATGATGTTCCTCACCATGCGGAATACCAACCTTAGTCTCTGTCATACTCATTCTAAAATTTGATTGATAAGACTTGGCTGTATATCCTAAAGCCAATTTAATGTCTGTTTCTTCAAGAAAAGAATTTTCAACTTCACCATCTGGTGTATTAAAATTCCCATTATCAGTCATACTACCTCTTACAATATATTTCAACTCATTTGATCCTCCTTTTACACCGACATTAGTGGTAGTCCCTTGATAATTTGAGTTATATGCAGTACTTAAATCTACCTTAGTACCATCTCCTTGCAAAAAGTTTTCAGGCACTGCGTAAATGACACCTCCAATGGCATCACTTCCATATAATACTGACATTGGGCCCTTAATAACTTCTACAGAGCTAATACCAGAGCCATTTAATCCCATACTATGTTCATCTCCCCATTGTTGGTTTTCCATTCTCACACCCATGTTATAAACAACTACCCTGTTGCCAGACAAACCTCTAATTACAGGTTTTGCTATTCCAGGACCAGTAGTCATAAATGATACACCTGCCAATTTTTCAATAGATTTTGAAATTTGTTGAAACATTAGCGGGTTATTTGAGTCAATTGTAACTTTTTCTACATGAATTACACTTGCATCTTCAGTCTCACCAAATGGAATTGAAATTACAACTTCATCTAAATCGACTGTTGCCTCAGTTGATTCCTGAGCAATATTTTTATTTGTATATAATAAGCATAATGCCATAAAGGCATACGATATAATTTTTTTCATAATTTTTTATTTGATTAATTGTTAATGTTTGATTGAAAATTAACAATTTAAAGGAGGACCTCTGGAATCAAAATAAAATAAAAGATTAGTAGAATAAAGTTTAGTGTTAACTATAGTTGGACTAGCTATAGCTATTATTTGATTGTCTTTTTTTTCAAAATCTACAAAACTATCATCATAGTTTGTGTTGAAAAAATAACAAACTGAGCAATGGTTCTCCAATTCATGAACATGTAGCTCAACTTCGTCACAAATTATATGTTCTTCTGAAAAAATATGTTCTATACTAAATAGGTTAGGTATAGTTAGAACAATTAAGAGAAAAATGCTGTAAAACTTTTTCACCTGATAAATTTACATACTTTTCATCAAACCATCAATATGTTTTATTGCAATATTTAATCTTTCCTGCTTACTTCCTTTTAAAATTACATATGGACGATTATATTTTTTTAATGTGCTTTCAAAAATTTTAAATGACTTCATTCTTTCATTTGGCTTATCTCGAAGATCATCCTTAACCCATGGAACATCAATATATGTTAGTAAATATAAATCATAAGTGTTTTCTAGTGCATATTTTTCTATAATTGGGTCACATGTTCCAGAATAATAAGACTCTGAATATACTTTAGTTTCTAATAGATCTGTATCACAGATCAAAACTGAATCCGTTTTTTTTGAAAGTTCATTTTCTAGCTTGATTTGACCCTTGGCTATTTCTGGAAGATCTTTTGGCTCACAAGTTTTTCTCTCATTATTCCATTTATTTTGCAAATACTCTCGAGCATATTCTCTAACCCAAACTGAATTGTAGTGTCTAGCTAGTTTTTTTGCTAAAGTTGTCTTTCCAGTAGATTCTGGTCCAAATAGCACAACCTTTATGCAGTTTGATTCTGTTTGTTTAAGGTCTTTTTCCATTCGTAATATCCTTGTATTGCTAAAATCAAGAAAATCATATATTGCAAAGATAACATACCCAGTCCTCTATATCCATATAAAGGCACTGTAATTATATCACCTATAATCCAAAAAATCCAACACTCAATTTTCTTATTCGCCATTAGCCACATTGCTGTAAAGAAAATTCCAGAGGTAAATATGTCTATATAATTTGAAATATGCAGGATCTCTAGATTCATTTTGTATACAAAAAATGTAATTGCTATAGTTAGAAAAAAGAAAAATGCAGAGGTCAAATATTCTCTCTTACTTGTATTAGTTATTAAAACTATGTATCGATTATCCTTTATTCTTGACCAATTCCACCAACCATATATACTCATTATAGAATAATATATGTTCATCATCATATCACCAAAATACTGAGCCCTATATAAAAGATATATTGTAATAACAGTACAAATAATTCCTGTTGGATAAACTAATATGTTTTCTTTTTTAGCATAAACTACACTTATGATTCCAAAAACAAATGCAAAAAATTCAAGTACAATGACATATGTTGGTGAATTAGAATATGCTTCTAGAAAAAAATCATAAATTTCATTCATGGGCTATATATTAAGTATGCAAAACTATAGTTTTCTATTGTAAAAAAATAGGATATATATCGATGTCTTATGTTTTTATACACAAGCCATGAAAATGTAAAATCATCACTAATATTAAATGGGATTACTAAAGAATGATTTTTAAAATCCAACCCCTCAATATTAGCAATCTTGTATATAGATTCCTTAATATTCCATATTATGGAAAGTTTTTGGATATCATTATTTGCTAAATATGAGGATTCATATCCAATAAATTTGTGAGCAATTCTATTAATTTTATCGTTGAAGTGTTGAACATCAATGCCAACATTAGTATCACTTATAATCACGCAAGAGAATAAATTTGAATGACTTATTGATATTTTTTTACCACCATCTAATATTGGTGAATTTTTACTATAATCTAAAGAATCATCTGAATATCCTAGTTCAAGAAGAATAGCTCTTATGCTTAAAAACTGTAATTGATGAATAGTTGACTTTCTTGATTTTAATAATTTTTTAGATTTAGCAGAAAGCGGAATCAATGTGAAAAAATCTTCTATAGTTTCCGTAATCTTCCAAATACCAACGATAGTAGTATCATTCGGATTTATTATTCGAACAATTGGCATTATCAAATAAAATTATGTACTATAAAAGTACAACTAAGAAAATTAAAGATTGTTATTTTGAAGGAACAATTGAAACAAAAGATTTGTTATCCTTCTTTTTTGTAAACTTTACAATTCCATCAACTTGAGCATGAAGAGTATGGTCCTTTCCCAAATAAACATTCTCTCCAGGATTATGAACAGTTCCTCTTTGACGAACAATTATATTACCAGCTCTGGCTGCCTGTCCACCAAAAATTTTAACTCCTAATCGTTTCGATTCTGATTCTCTACCGTTTTTAGAACTACCTACTCCTTTTTTATGTGCCATTTTTTATAACTTTTAGCTTAGAGCTTTAATTAAATCTGCTTTTTTCATTTTAGAAATTCCTGATACACCTTTTGATTTAGCCATATCTTTTAAAGCAGCAACAGATAATTTAGTTAAATCTTCCTTTTTTTCTGCTGATTTTTCCTTTGTCTCTGGTTTCTTTGCTGTTTTTGATTTTGTTTCCGATTTCTTTGTTGTTTTTGCTCCAGATAATGATATATCACTGATTTGAATCTGAGTTAATAATTGACGATGTCCATTCTTTACTCTGTATCCTTTTCTTCTTTTCTTCTTAAATACAATGACTTTATCAGATTTTAGATGCTTTAAAACTTTTGCACCTACTTGAGCTCCACTAATAACTGGAGAGCCAAAAGATACTTTATCCTTGTTATCAACCATAAGAACTCTGTCAAAAGTAACCTTCTTGCCTTCATCTTCTTTTAAACGATGAACATATAGCTTTTGATCCTTTTGAACCTTAAATTGTTTCCCCGCTATTTCAACAATTGCATACATATTTATATGATTATATCATTCGAAAACGTCTGCAAATATAAAGTTTATATGTTAACCTACAAATGTTTTTTTATGATATAAATATCTATTAAAAATAGACTAATTTATAATTTTTGTAGATTTGCAGTCCCAATTTATATAATATAAAACGTTAATTAAATCAATTTAAACTGAAAAAAATGAAAAAAATTCTATTATTATTTTCTGCTTTTCTTCTTATAAATAGCCTATTTGCTCAACAAGTAGATTTTACAGAATTTGATCTTGAAAATGGGTTGCACGTTATCCTTCACCAAGACAATGCGGCACCAGTAGTTGTCACTTCTGTTATGTATGATGTTGGTGGTAAGGACAGAGAAGAAGGCAGAACTGGTTTTGCTCACTTCTTTGAGCATCTATTATTTGAAGGTTCAGAGAACATAGGCAGAGGTGAATTTATGAAAATTATACCTGCAAATGGAGGTACATTTAATGCCAATACATCAAATGACAGGACATATTATTATGAAATATTTCCGTCTAATAAACTTGAATTAGGTTTATGGTTAGAATCTGAGCGTATGCTTCACCCTGTAATAGATAAAGTTGGTGTAGATACACAAAATGAAGTTGTTAAGGAAGAAAAAAGACAAAGATATGATGCTCCATATGGAAAAATCTTTAAGGTTTTAGGTGAAAATCTATTTAAAGTACATCCTTACAAGGATGAAAATATAGGTAAAATGGAGGATTTAGATGCAGCGACATTAGAAGAATTCATGGCTTACTATGACAAATATTATGGACCAAATAATGCTGTATTAATTGTTGCTGGAGACATTCAAATAGAAGAAACTAAAGATCTTGTTAGAAAGTACTTTTCAGAAGTAAAAAGCAAACCTGAAGTAATTAGGAATTTCCCTAAAGAAGATCCTATAGTTGAAAGGACTAGAGTTAAAACCTATGATAGAAATATTCAAATTCCTGCCATTTTAGCGGCTTATAGAACTCCTGGATTTGGGAAAAGGGATGCATATGTTTTAGACATGATATCTTCTTATTTAAGTGGAGGAGAAAGTTCTGTATTATACAAGAAACTTGTAGATGATCAGGAGCAAGCATTACAAGTTGCGGCGATTAATATAACGCAACAAGACTATAGCATGTTTACATTCTTTGCTTTACCACTTGGAAATGTTAGTCTAGATACTTTAATTGAAGAAATGGATGAAGAAATATCAAAGGTTCAGAATGAATTAATTTCAGAGAGAGACTATCAAAAACTTCAAAATCAATTTGAATCTCAATTTGTTAACTCAAACTCAAGTATAGCTGGAATAGCAAGTTCCTTAGCAACTTATTATATGCTTTATGGTGATGTAACTCTAATTAATAAGGAGATTGACATATATAGATCCATATCTAGAGAGGAAATTAGAGATGTTGCAAAAAGATATCTAAACACAAATCAAAGAGTAGAAATAGAATATCTACCAGAAGAATCAAAATAATAACAAGAAAAAATATTAAAATGAAAAAATTTATTCTATTCATAACAATAATACTGCTAAATATTAATGCGTATTCTCAATTAGATAGATCTATTCAACCTATGGGTGGTCCAACTCCAAAAATAAAACTTGATAAACCACAAGAATTTAAATTAAAAAATGGAATAAAAGTTTTAGTAGTTGAGAATCACAAACTACCAAGAGTTTCATATAGTCTAAGAATTGACAATAATCCAATAGTTGAAGGTGATAAAGCTGGTGTAACTAGTTTGCTAGGTAGTATACTTGGAAAAGGGACTACATCTATGTCTAAAGAAGATTTTATAGATGAAATTGATTTTCTTGGTGCATCATTAAATATTGGATTTAGTGGAGGTTTTGCTACTACATTAACTAAGAACAATGAACAAGTTCTCGATCTAATGACTGATGCTATAATTAATCCTCTTCTATCTGAAGATGAATTTGATAAAGAAAAGAAAAAGTTAATTGAAGGGCTTAAGGCTGATAAAAAAAGTTTAGATGCAATATCTGGAAGAGTTGGTAGTGCTCTGTCATATGGAAAAAATCATGCTTATGGTGAATTCATAACTGAAGAAACTTTAAATAATATAACATTTCAGGATGTTTTAGATTATCATGAAAAATATTTTAAACCAAACAATTCATATTTAGTAGTAATTGGAGATGTAAATTATAAAGATATTAAGTCTACGATTTCTGAAAAATTTGGAGCATGGAAAAAAGGTAAATCTCATACTGACCCTATTCCAGTAATGACACCTAATGTTAATCTGACTGAAATTAATTTTGTCGATTTACCAACTGCTACTCAATCTTCTATATTGGTAACTAATAATGTAGATTTAAAAATGAGTGATGAAGATTATCATGCAGCGTTAATTACTAATAATATTCTAGGTGGAGGTGGAGAAGGATACCTTTTTAAAAATCTAAGAGAAGATAAGGGATATACTTATGGATCTTATTCAAGCCTTGGATCAAACAGATATGGTGTTGCTAGATTTACAGCTGCTGCAAAGGTTAGAAATATGGTTACTGATAGTGCGGTAGTTGAAATATTATCAGAAATCAATAGAATAAAAACAGAGAATGTAGATGCTGAATTATTAAAAAATGCTAAAGCAAAATATGTAGGTAATTTTATAACTAGATTAGAAAGGCCTCAAACTATTGCAAACTATGCACTAAACATTAAATTAAATGATCTGCCTAAAGATTTTTATGAAACATATCTTGAAAAAATAAATGCGGTTAGTGATGAAGATGTAAGAAGAGTAGCAAACAAATATTTCAATTATCCTAATGGAACAAGAATTGTTGTTGTTGGCAAAGGAAGTGATGTAGCAGATAATCTTGCAGAAAATGTTGGTTGGCCAATTAATTATTTTGATCAATATGCTAATGCTATAGCAAAACCTGTATTTAATAAGGCTATTCCAGATGGTTTAACAGCTTCTCAAGTGATAAATACTTATATTGACGCAATTGGTGGTAGAGATCTACTTGAATCTGTTACTACTCTAGTACAAAAAGCTGATATGGAAGTTCCACCAGGGGCACCATTTAAACCCCAGGCAATTATAAAAAACAAACTGCCAAATAAATCTTCTTTTACAATTGAGGCGAGTATGCCCGGTCAAAGCATGGGGAATAGCATGGGAGGAGGAAGAAGAGGTCCAGGTATGCGAGGAGGATCCAGATCCTCTGGTAGTAGTATGACGGGCAATACGATGACATTAATGAAAGTATCATTTGACGGTGAATCTGGTTATATGGTATCTCAAGGGCAAAGAAATGCAATGGAGCAAAAACAAATTGATAGAGCAAAAGCTGTAAAAGGGATTTTTGAAGAATTGTATTATTCTGAAGAAGAATTAGAATTATTAAGTATTAACTCCATTGACTTTAATGATGCATATAAAGTAAAAGTAACTGAAGGTGAAAAAGTATCTTATAGATACTATAGTGTAGATTCTGGATTATTATTAAGTGTTGAGGAGGAGGTTGATAATAATATAGTCTCTACAAATTACAATGATTATAGAGTAGTAAATGGAATTAAATTTCCTTTTTACACAGAAATAGCAGCTCAAGGACTTAAATTAAATATTACTGAAATTCTTATTAATGAAGAATTAAAGGACTCAGATTTTTAATCTAAAGATTGCCTAGGGTTTCTACTTGATAATAATACGCCCAATACAATTAGTATTGTTGCCATAAATTGGTTAAAACTAAAAAGTTCGCCATCTAATATTCCCCAAAACAAGGATACAATTAATAGGGAATATGTAACAGAAGATGCAAAAACTGCAGTGGACATTTGAACTAATTTATTAAAGAGAACCTTAGCAAGTGCTGTTCCAAAAGCTGATAGAACCAATACATATCCTATTGATTTGATTGTATCTGGATCATGAATTTGTTCTGACTTAAAATCAGATAGCAAAAAGATTACAATTGCTGGAATAAAAATGACTGAAAAATGACCTGCTGCAATGGCTACAGGAGGAACTTCATTTAAATATTTTTTTATAATGTTAACATTAAAACCATATAAAAAAGAGCAAAGTATAACTAGGCCTGAATACAAATAATTTTGATCGGGATTTAGTTCTATCCCTTTCTCAATAAGCAGGTAAGTACCTATAAAACCTATAATTACTCCGATAATTTGTTTTTTTGATGAGGCTATTTTAAATACTATAGCTCCAATAATAACTGTGTTAAGGGGAACTAAAGAATTTAATACAGATGCTATTGAACTATCAATTTCTGTTTCAGCAAAAGCAAAGAGAAAAGCTGGAAAAAAACTTCCAAGAAAAGCTGAAATAATGATCCATTTCCACTCGTTTTTTGTTATTATTTTCAAAGTATGCCAAGCAAAAGCAAAAATAATTATCGATGAAAAAATAATTCTCAAAGATCCTAATTGTGTAGGACTAAGACCAATTAAAGCTTTTTTTATAAGAATAAATGAACTTCCCCATATTATTGATAAACTGATAAGATATAACCACTTTTTCATTTATTTTTTTTCCAAGAAAAGGATTCAATCAAATTAATCATATCATTTTCTATATAATTAATTGCCGGTAAAATAGAATCATAATTAGGCTTAATATTAAAATATACAAATCCTGAGATGATACTATTTTTATTATCTGTTAAATAAAATTGGTATGGAGAAGCGACATTCCCAGATAAATCAAATATCCTTCCATAAATATCATTTTCTTCTAAAACATAATCTCTAATTCTTACAGTATTTGCCATAATAGAGTGAGTTTCAATCGTTTTTTTCAAATCTAGTATGTAAGTATCTAATGCTTCTTTTGAAGCAACATTTTTATATTGAAAGTTTACCTGTCCATTTAATTCATCATACTTTAAAATAAAATCAATAGATTCATTACTAATATTTATTTCTGATATATTAGATAAGATATTATTCGTTTCAAATAAAAATGGAAATGAATTATTATTTATTTGTTCATATTGTGGATTAGAGTAATCTAATCTTAAAAAAGCAGACTGCTTAGGCATCAAATAGTTATCACAACCAAGGATAAAAATAAAACATACATAAATTAAATTTCTCATTTATCTAAGATTGTTACTTTTACTTGTTTTATTCTTTTCTTATCGATTGATTCTATTTTAAAAATAAGATTCATAAAATTTATTTTACTATTTTTTTTAGGGAAAATCTTTGAAATTTCTAAAATAAAACCTGCAATTGTTTCAGAATCAAATTTATATTCATCAAATATCTCTTTATCGATCTTAATGATTCTACAAAAATCATGTAAACTAGTTTTTGCGTCAAAAGTAAAATTGTTATCATCGATTTTTGAATATAATAAATTATCATCATCAAACTCATCGGAAATATCCCCTACTATCTCTTCAATCACATCTTCTAAAGAGACCAATCCTGAAGTTCCCCCATACTCCCCAACTACTATAGCTAAATGAACTCTTTTCTCCTGAAATTCTATCATTAGATCATCTAATTTCTTGTTTTCAGGAATAAATAATGGTTCTCTTAATAAATTTTGCCATTCAAATTCTTTTTTTTCTAAAAATGGCAACAAATCCTTTATATGCAATACTCCAATAATATTATCCAGATTTTCCTTATATACTGGAATTCTTGAATGATTGGTCTTATTAATTGCTTGTATTACCTGATTAGAGTTAAGGCTTGATTCTATTGCAAAAATATCAATCCTTGGACGCATGATTTCTTTAGTTTCAATACTGCCAAAATTTACTATTCCTTTTAAAATTTTTTGTTCTTGTGAAGTAGTTTCTTCTGTACTTGTTAAATCTAAAGCATGAGATATATGGTCAATACTAATATTTGAATTTTGTATCGCAATTTTATCTTTAATATAATTTGAAAAATTTTGCATTGGGTAACTAAATGGAGAAAAAATTATATCTAAAATTCGTAATGGATATGCAATAATTCTTGAAAAACCAATATTATTTCGTGAAGCATATATTTTTGGTAAAATTTCTCCAAACAATAATATTAAAAAAGTAGCAACAACAATTTCTAAAAGAAATTTTATTAAAGGAGACCCTATTGAGTGAAATAATAATTCCCCAATTTGAGTAAAAAGGAGAACAATCCCTATATTGATTAAATTGTTTGTAATTAATATAGTTGCCAAAAGCTTATTCGGTTCTTTTAATAAATTATCTACTATTTTAAATGCATTTAAATCAGAATTAGATTTAATGTCAGTTTTAGATAAAGAAAATAATGCAACCTCTGATCCAGAAATTAATCCAGATAAGATTAATAAAATAGCCAATAATATAATATCAGAATTGAATTGAAAATCTGATATTACTAAGTAAAGTATTTCTGTAATTGATATATTCAACTAATTGAAAGTTATAAATAAACTAGAAAGGTAAATCATCACTAGAATTAGAATCTTCAGATTTTGAATTTTCTACTTCATCAGTATTTTTTGGAGGACTTATTCCCATATCTGGCTGTGGATCTTGTTTATTTGATAAGAACGTAAATTCAGTGCAATTAATCTCAGTTGAATATCTATCCATACCCTTATCATCCTGCCATTTTCTTGTTTTTATACGGCCCTCAATGTAAACTTTATCGCCTTTAGATAAATATTTCTCACATATTTCCGCAGCTTTATTTCTTAAGACAACATTATGCCACTCAGTATTCGAAACTCTTTCATTAGTTTGTCTATTTAGATATGTTTCATTTGTTGCAAGAGGAAATCTGCCAACACATCCACCATCTTCAAAACGATGAATTTTTACGTCATCTCCAAGATGACCAATAAGCATGACTTTATTTAATGTTCCTGACATATTTTTTTTTATCTAATTTAATTAATTATATCATTTATAACTAAATGTTTTTAAAAATGTTTTATAATTAAAATCATCTAAGAATTTTTGAATAAGCTTAGGCACAGGATATTTCTTAATTTCTGAAAAGTTTATTGAATTAACAGTTGGATTTTGATTTAAAAAAATCCAAAATTTTGCATGGATAATTTTATGAGATAATTTATGAATTAAAGGTTTAGAATTAAATAATTTAATCTCACCGTTTGATAGATTGATTAGTTTATTAATTTTTTTATTAGATAACAAATCATGTTTATTTAGTTCCGCTTTTGATTCAACTTTAGGAAATTGAAATAACTTTTTCCAAATACCATCTTCTATTTTATTCAAAGAAGTCATATAATTAGAATTTATATTAACTATATAATTAAAATATGTTGTCTCTGGACTAGATTGTTTTAACTTAATTGGTAGATATTGAATATTATTAGTTTTTCTTGCATAACATTTTGAAGATAATACACAATCTTGACATAAAGGGGATTTAGGTTTACATATTAAAGAACCAAAATCCATAATTCCTTGATTATAATCTCCGCAGAACTTTTTGGGTATTAATTTTTGAGTAAAATCAATAAAATATTTTTTACCTCCAGAAGTATTAATTGGCTTTTCTATACCATAAATTCTAGAAATAACTCTAAAGACATTCCCATCTACTACTGCCCTTCTCTCATTAAAACATATTGAAGCAATAGCACTTGCAGTATATTGTCCAATTCCAGGTAATTTCAACAAATCATTATAATTGTCTGGGAAAGCTCCATCTAAATTATTAACAATATGTTTAGCTGTCTTTAATAAATTTCTTGCTCTTGAATAATAGCCTAAACCTTGCCACAATAATAGAATATCATTTTCACTAGCTGAAGCTAACGATTTAATATTAGGGTATTTATCAACAAATTTTAAGTAATAAGAAGTGCCCTGTGAAATTCTTGTTTGCTGTAATATTATTTCAGACAACCATACTAAATAAGGATCCTGGTTCATTCTCCATGGAAGATCCCTTTTATTAAGATTATACCATTTTAAGATATAAGTGCTAAAATTCATACAATAAATTTTATGTCTAATTTAAATATTTAGTAAAAAAATTAAATTAATCATGTTTTAAATATTGAAATTAAAATACATATATTTGCGCCATTGTTGAAATATATTAGTAACAAAAAAATTGATTTATGACAAAAGCTGATATTGTATCAAACATTTCCAAGAATTTGGGAATTGAAAAAGTAGATGTTCAACTTACAGTTGAATCATTAATGAAAGAAATTATCAATTCTCTTGAAAATGGAGAAAATGTATATCTAAGAGGATTTGGAAGTTTTATAGTAAAGAAAAGAGCTGAGAAAACAGCTAGAAATATTAAAAATAATACTACATTAAAAATTCCTGCACACAATATTCCAGCATTTAAACCTTCTAAATTTTTTGTAGAAGGGGTCAAAACTAAAGTTAAGATTGATTAAAATATTGACAAATGCCAAGTGGTAAAAAACGTAAAAGACATAAAGTAGCTACTCATAAAAGGAAAAAGAGACGTAGAGCTAATCGTCATAAGAAAAAAGATTAATACAGAAACAATTAATCTAACTAATTACATTCAACCTTAAGTTCTTTGAAATTAAATTCATTTAAAAGTTGCAATAATGACTTTTGCAATTAATGAATTTTACATCGAATAAAATTATTAATGGTCAGTTATTATAACTGTAAAAACGAACAAAATGAATAAAGAATTAATAATTCGTTCTAGTTCAAATAATATTGATTTTGCCTTATTAAAAGATGGTAAACTAATTGAATTTCAAAAAGATGATGAAAATTTTAATTTTTCCGTTGGAGATATATTTTTAGCAAAAGTAAGAAAAACAATGCCTGCACTAAATGCAGCATTTGTTAATGTTGGATATAAAAAGGATGGGTTCCTACATTATCATGATTTAGGTCCTAAACTTCCAACATTGTTAAAATTCATTAAAAGTGTTGTCTCTGGGAAATTAAAAAACTATTCACTAAAAAATTTCACATTTGAAAAAGATATTGAAAAGAATGGAGTAATGTCAGATGTACTTAAACCTAATCAAAGTGTTCTTGTTCAAATCGTGAAAGAACCTATATCAACCAAAGGGCCAAGAATAACATCAGAGTTATCGTTGGCAGGTAGATATCTAGTATTAGTGCCCTTTTCAAATCGAGTATCGATTTCACAAAAAATTGAAAATGATGATGAAAAGGATCGTCTAAAAAGACTTGTTAAAAGTATTGCACCCAAAGGTTTTGGAGTGATAATAAGAACAGTAGCAAAAGGCAAAAAAGTAGCTGAACTAGATAAAGATTTACAAAATTTATATGGAAGATGGATAGCAATGTGCAGAAAACTGCAAAGAGCTAATCAACCAAGTAAAGTTCTTAATGAAATGAACAAATCATCAAAGATATTAAGAGATTTATTTGATGAAACATTTAGCTCAATAATTGTAGATGATGAAGCGCTACATATTCAAATTAAGGATTATGTAAATAAAATTGCACCAAAAAAAGAGTCCATAATTAAATTTTACAAATCAGATATTCCAATTTTTGAAAAATTTGGAATAGAAAGACAGATAAAAACTTCATTTGGCAAAACTGTATCAATGACAAAAGGATCTTATCTGGTTATTGAACATACAGAGGCACTACATGTTATTGATGTGAACAGTGGAAACAGGAAATCATCATCAAAAAATCAAGAGGAATCTGCTTTAGAAGTTAACATAATAGCGGCTAGTGAAATAGCTAGGCAATTAAGACTTAGAGATATGGGTGGAATAATTGTAGTTGATTTTATAGATCAGAATACGGCTGAAAATAGAAAAAAACTATTTAACCATCTAAAGACAGAAATGTCAGAAGATAGAGCGAAACATAAAATCCTTCCTCCGAGTAAATTTGGATTAATACAAATTACAAGACAAAGAGTAAGGCCTGAAATGAAAATCAAAACTAGAGAAGAAAATCCAAGTAACAGTAA
>JAZABS010000048.1:0-9185 GCA_036136835.1 Bacteroidota bacterium | reverse complement strand
AGGATTTGAATATTTCTGTTTTCATGATTATGATTTGGTTGAAGAAGCTAATTCATTTGATGAGTCAGAAAAAAGACTTCACGAAATTGTTCAATATATAAAAGCTAAAAAGGAAAATTCTGGAATAAAACTTTTATGGGGTACTGCAAATTGCTTTTCTAATCCTAGATATATGAATGGTGCAGCTACAAACCCTGATTTTAATATAGTATCAAGAGCTGGAGGTCAGGTAAAACTAGCATTAGATGCCACTATGGAATTAGATGGTGAAAACTATGTTTTCTGGGGTGGCCGTGAAGGATATATGTCACTGTTAAATACTGACATGGGTAGAGAATTAGATCATATGGCTCAATTCCTAACTATGGCAAGAGATTATGCTAGATCAAAAGGATTTAAGGGGAACTTCTTTGTTGAACCAAAGCCTATGGAACCATCAAAACATCAATATGATTTTGATACAGCTACAGCAATTGGATTTTTAAAAAATTATGGTTTGGACAAGGATTTTAAAATCAATATTGAAGTTAATCATGCTACATTAGCTCAGCATACTTTTCAGCATGAATTAGCAGTAGCTGCTCACGCAGGTATGTTAGGTAGTATTGATGCAAACAGAGGGGATTATCAAAATGGATGGGATACAGATCAATTCCCTAATAATATTTATGAATCTGTTGAGGCAATGTTAATATTTTTAAAAGCTGGTGGTTTAAAGGGTGGTGGTGTAAACTTTGATGCAAAAATTAGAAGAAACTCTACTGATCTTGAGGATGTTTTTATAGCTCATATAGGTGGAGCAGATACTTTTGCTAGAGCATTATTAGCTGCAGATAAATTATTAAACGATTCTCCATATAAAGATGTTATAAATCAAAGATACTCCTCATTTGACTCTGGAGATGGAAAAGCATTTGAAGAAGGCAATCTAACACTAGAGAATTTATATGAAATAGCTCAAGAAAATGGAGAATTACCATTAAAGAGTGGAAAACAAGAATTATTAGAAAACATTATTAATCAATATATATAGAATAGAATTATGGAATCAGTTTTACAAGACCTAGATTGGTTAGTTTTAGGATTATATTTTCTGGCTCTTATTGGGGTTGCAGTATGGGTAGCATTAGAAAAGAATAAAAACACAGAAGATTATTTTTTAGCTGGAAGAAATGTTGGATGGTTTGTTATTGGAGCATCTATTTTTGCTTCAAATATTGGTTCTGAACATGTTGTAGGTTTGGCCGGTACAGGTTTTGAATCAGGGACCCCTATGGCCCACTATGAATTGCATGCATGGATCGTATTATTGCTAGGATGGCTTTTCCTTCCTTTCTATATTAGAAGTGGTGCCTTTACAATGCCTGAATTCTTAGAAAAGAGATTTGATAGTAGATCACGCTGGTTTCTATCAGTCTTTTCCCTAATCGCATATGTACTAACAAAAGTTTCTGTAACAATTTATGCGGGTGGTATTGTCGTATCAGAACTATTAGCTGTTCCTTTTATTTACGGAGCTGTTGGAATTGTAATTTTTACTGGAATATATACTATAATTGGTGGTTTAAAAGCTGTTATCTATACTGAAACTCTTCAAACATTTGTACTTATTTTAGGCTCTGTAATAATAACTTACCTAGGTCTTCAAGAAGTGGGCGGTTGGGGACAATTACAAGAAACAGTGCGCGCTGTAAGTCCAGATCATTTCAATATGTGGCGACCGATGTCTGATCCTGACTTTCCATGGACTGGTCTTTTAATAGGTGGTACTATCGTTGGGATTTGGTACTGGTGTACTGATCAGTATATTGTTCAAAGAACCTTAGCAGCAAACAATATAAAAATAGGAAGAAGAGGTGCTATTTTTGGTGCTTATTTAAAACTATTACCTATTCTTATATTTTTAGTTCCTGGAATTATTGCTTTTGCATTATCCATTGAAAATCCAGAAATATATTCTATTGAAAAAGCTGATCGTGCTTTTCCAATGCTGGTAAAAACATTGCTTCCTGTAGGATTAAAAGGCTTGGTTGCAGGTGGTCTTATGGCTGCATTAATGAGTTCATTAGCATCTGTATTTAATTCTTGTTCTACAATTTTTACAATTGATATTTATAAAAAATTAAGACCTAATAAAAGTGAAAAGGATTTAGTTTTTGTGGGTAAAGTAGCAACTACAATAATCGTAGTTCTTGGGTTTATATGGATACCAATAATGGAGAAAATTGGAGGTGGTGTAATGTATCAGTACCTCCAAAATGTACAATCATATATTGCTCCTCCAGTGACTGCTGTATTCTTACTAGGTATAATATGGAAAAGGATTAATGCTGAAGCAGCAATAACAACTCTAATGGCAGGGTTTGTATTACTAGTAATGAGATTAAGTTCTGAAATATACTATCAAGCAGATATAAAATCTGGAATAGATCCAGGTGGGATTATGTTTGAATTTGCTTCTATTAATTTTGCTCATATGGCAATCTTTATGTTTATTTTCTCAGTTATCCTTTGTGTTAGTGTAAGTTTAGCAACTGCTGAGCCTAATTATCAAAGAATATCTGGCTTATCGTTTGGGACTTTAACTAAGGAAGATCGAGAAGCAACTAAAGGCTCTTATGACACTATTGATATTGTTCTCTCAGTAATTTTGGTAGCAATAGTAATAGGTATATTGCTTTATTTTACTGGCTAAATAAAAAAACAGTTTCTATTGTGCTTAAAAAATACAGAATAAGAATATTATGTATAGTTATCATTACATTTTGTTTTTTAAAATGTGAAAACAATAAAAAAATATCTAAAATGAAAACTAAGTCTAGTCCATCTATATCAAAGGATTTTTTTGGAACTATTAACAAAAATGACTCAGTTCAAATATTTACTCTAAAAAACAGCAAAAACATAAGTGTAAAAGTTCTTTCCTATGGAGGTGTAATTAAAGAAATTAATATACCTGACAGAAAAGGAACATATAAAAATATTGTATTAGATTATGACAAAATAGGATCTTATAATACTGATCAGTCTTATTTAGGTGCAATTATAGGAAGGTATGCTAATAGAATACAAAATGGTAAATTTAAAATAGATAATAGTATTTATAGTTTAGCAAAAAACAATAATGAAAATCATTTGCATGGAGGATTAGTTGGGTTTGATAAAGTAATATGGATAGCTAAAACAGATATAAAAGATAATTCTGCTTCTTTAATATTAAAATATTTTAGTAGAGATATGGAAGAAGGCTATCCTGGAAATCTTAAAGTTTCAGTAATATATACATTAACAAATGATAATGAATTAGACATAGAATACTCTGCAAATACAGATAAAAAGACAATTATTAATCTAACTAACCACTCATATTTTAATCTTACAGGTGAAAAAGAAAATATTGACAGCCATTTATTAAAAATTAACTCAAAAGAATATATTCCTGTTGATAGTAATCTAATTCCTATAGGTCAATTTGAGAATGTTGCTAATACCCCATTTGATTTTAATCAGTACAAACCAATTGGTAAAGAAATTAATGCGACAAACAATCAATTATCTATTGGAAATGGATATGATCATTGCTGGGTTTTAAATAAAGAATATAACGAATATGGCTTCTCAGCAAGTCTTTATGATAAAATTTCTGGGAGACTTCTAGAGATTTATTCTGATCAACCAGGAATACAAGTTTATTCTGGAAATTACCTATCTGATCCTTTTATAAAAAGGCAAGGAATATGCTTAGAAACTCAACATTATCCTGACTCTCCAAACCAAAAAAACTACCCATCTACATTATTAAATCCAAATGAGGAATATTACTCAAAAACATCATTTAAGTTTATGGTTGAATAATTATTTTTTAATTATCCTATAACTATATGAGCTGTTATTATTTGAAATCTTTAAAAGATAAATTCCAGAATCTAATTCAGTAAGGTCAATAGTTTTTTGATTACCATTGCTATTATCAGAGTAAACTAATTGGCCAACTATATTATATATTAAAATTGAATCATTAAATTCTATATTATCAATATGTATATAATTAGATGTAGGATTTGGGTATATTTTATATATTGGCTCATGAGAATTAGCCAAATCATCTATAGATAATGATGAATCTATAAATTCATAAGCCCCAATATCTACTATATCATCTATGTTTGTGAAATCAACCGGCTGAGAACCTTCTGTAACAAGGGAAAAATCGTCTATATAATAATCTCCTCCAACTTCATTTTCTGTTGCTGGACCCTTAACATATAAAAATAAGTTTGCTTGGTCAGTATATGTATAATTTGCTGTAAGCTGTGTCCAATCTTGATCAGATACATTAACCTGAGAGGTTAAATTGTCGTAAGTGTTTTCATCAGTATTTTTAATGGTTAATTGGCTCGTACCTGAAACACCTTCAGCTAATTTAACCCAAACATAAAAATCATAAGTATCTCCAACAGTTAATAAGTCAGTTAAAACCAATTTTGGACTATGCCAATTAGCAGTACGATCTGTAGTTAATAAACTCTTTTCTCCTGTAAGTGATACATTTGAGCTTGTTTCTATTGTAGATCCAAAAGCAGACCATCCTCCAGTAGAATTTTCAAAACTTGCAAAGGAAATAGCATTAGCAACTGTAGGTCTTAAATTACCTTCGATATCGTAAACTGGAGTATAACTAGAGTCTCCTGCATTTATAGCTGGTGAGTCAGAGGTAAGTGAAAAATCTGTTCCATTAATATCAATAGGTCCATCAACAATATTAGGAGCAGAACTAAAAAGAGGATCAACATTAATTAGATTATTTTCCTCAGTGGCTGGCCAAGCATATGTTCCATTTACAATTATATTATTCATAGCTGTTCTAGTTCCATAAACATTATTAAGTTGTAATGCAGAAAATTCATTATCACGAGTAATCATAATATTATTAACAACAGTAGCATTTAGTACATTATTAGCCTTAATGCCACCAACTTTTTGACCTCTATGGGCAGGGTTTCCTTCTGCCTCTGAAATATCCTGAATAATTTCATGAACCCCATTATAATATAAAGTGTTGTTTTGATAAATAGCTGAAGCAGACTCTGAATGGTCAAAATTAATACCATTTTTCCCATTGTTTACACATAAATTGTTTTCAAACAAAAATGTCCCATTATATTCTGGATCACTTCTAGTAACATAAAGACCTTGCCCATCTAGAATATTATTATAATTAGCCGTTCCATAATTTGGGTTTGGTGGATTAGCATTATCAGGCAATTGACTTGCGTAAAAAGGAATTCGATTCCAATTATTGTAAACAACATTTCCTCTTATAATCATTTTAACATCTGATGTGTTATCATCCTCGGATGCTGCTATAGTTTCAGCAAAAACTATGGCACTTGAAGCAGAAGAAGTCCACCAAGTAGAATTATACACTATATTATTTTCAATAGTTATATAATCACTGTCATTAAAGCGAATTGCAGAGCCAGGTGTATTATAAACAATATTGTTTCTAATTATAACATTATGATGAGCGCCATAACCCCCCCATATTCCCTTACCATTAAAATAAGTGTTAGTATAATTTGTTGAATCATCCTCATCTTCAGCTAATTGAATTTTGTAGTTTCTATCAGCAATTGCTTGATCATAATTTATAGAAGCTGAGGGGCCTTCGACCTCAAAACCTTCTATTATTATGTAATTCATATTACTCGCAATTAAAATACCTCCTTGACCATCAAATTCTATTTTAGGATAATGGCCAGGATAATTTCTTAATGTGATATAAGCTTCTGTACTTCCTGATTTGTTTAAAGTTACCACATGTGGATTATTCATATTTGTATTTGAAGAAATATCAACTGTTCCATAATCTTCATTTTTATATATGCCATCCATAACATAAACTGTTCCTCCTGCATTAACCATTGAAATCCCTTTATTAATAGTTTTAAAAGGAGATGATAGTGTTCCTGAATTGCTGTCTAATCCTAAATTATCAGAGACATAGTAATCTTGTGAGAAAATAAATGATGAGCTATAAATAAATGTAATAACTAAAAGTACAATCTTATATATTTTCATCTTGCTAATTATTATTTTCTGCTATTTACAGTTCTTATTGATCCATCCTCATTATGAAAAAATTCAGCAACCTTTACATTTCTTAAATTACTTTGACCAGAAAGTTGAGTGTCATGATAAAACAAATACCATTTACCGTTAATTTCTATTGTTGAATGGTGATTTGTCCATCCTTGTACTGGATTGTTTAAAATTCCTTGATAGGTAAAAGGGCCATAAGGATTATCTCCAGTAGCATATACTATATAATGAGTATCTCCAGTTGAATAACTGAAATAATAAACTCCGTCTTTCTTATGAACCCATGCAGCTTCAAAAAAACGTCTATCATGATCTTTAGTTAATATAGGATTTCCTTGCTTATCAATTATTCTAATCGGTTTTACTTCTTCAGCAAAACTTATCATATCATCAGCCATTTTTGCAATTCTTGGGGAGATTGCAGGGCTATTAGGAATTCCATTATCCTGTGTTTCACAACCAGAGGGCGTATAATTATTTTCTTCATCCCATCTTTGTAATTGTCCACCCCAAATTCCACCAAAGTACATATAATAACTACCATCATCATCTTGAAAAACAGTTGGATCCATACTATAACTTCCTTCAATTGCGTTTTTAGTTGATTTAAATGGGCCTTCAGGTTTATTTGAAACAGCAACCCCTATTCTAAAAATATCTTCCTTATCCTTAGTTGGAAAATATAAATAATATTTACCATCTTTTTGAGCAGCATCTGGAGCCCAGAATTGTCTTTTTGCCCAAGGAACATCATCTAAATCTAGTGCAACATCATGAATAGTTACAGGCCCTCCAATATAATCCATTGAAAGGACTCTATAGTCTCTCATAGCATATTGACTTCCACAATCATCTGTATCAGGCTCAGTAACTTCAATATCATGAGATGGATAAACATATATTTTATTGTTAAATAAATGTGCTGATGGATCTGCTGTATATATTTCAGTTACCAAAGGTTGATTTAAAAATTCTTGATTCTTTTTTATACTAGATATAACTAAAAAAGCTAGAGCAATAAATAAGATACTTTTATATGTTTTTTTCATAGTTTAATTTTAAAATGATTCTTTAAAAACTTTTATATCGTCAATAATAAATTCACCTATATCTAAATACCAAAACTTAACTTTATGTTTTTCAGAATCGTTTTGTATAGAAAAAGTATGAGTATATTTTGTCCATTCTTCGTTTAAGAAGAAATTTTTTCCCTGAAAGGAACCTTGAACTTCATTAGATGTAACAAGCTTCATAGTTCCAATGCCTTTAGCATAAAATTCAATTGTAACCTCATCACCTTGACTTGCAGAATAATTATAATTAAATGATGAGCTAACACCCCAACCCTTATCTGCTAGTTTTTTCACATTAACTTTTAATGCTTTTGTACTACCGTTATTTACATCTTTTCTTTCAACTAAAAAATCAGCAACACCATTAAATTTTTGGTTATTCTGCCACCAAATAAAATTACCTTCTCTGTTTAATCTTTCTAAGTCACTATTTTTCATTTCAATTTCCTCTGATTGAGAAAAAATATGAGATGAAAAGAAAGAAATTAATAATAGTATAGCTGTATTAAATTTTACTTTAATTTTCATTTTTATGGGATTAATTATTTATCGATTTTCTTCTGATTAACATATTTTCGCATTAATGCTAACTTATCTTTGTATTTTTTTACCAATTTCTGACTACTTGGTCGATTTGAAATATCAATATTCTGATCCTTGTCATTTTTCATATCAAATAACATGTCTGCCATTCCAGGCTCTCCATCAGGAATTTTATCATCAGGATTTAAATTTACAAATTCAGTATATGAATAATTTTCATCTACAATTGCTTCATGCCTTTGATATCTTGTATATATCTCATTTTTTAATTTGACATTTGGATCTTTTAAAATCGGCACTAAACTAACCCCATCAAGATATTTAGGAGGATCTATATTCGCAAGTTCACATAATGTAGGGTACACATCAACTAATTCAGCCATAGAATTAGTTTTAACATTTTTCTTCATATTAGGTGATGAGACAATTAAAGGAACGCGTATAGCTTCGTAAAATGAGCTATGCTTGCACCATAAACCATGTTCCCCAAGAAAAAACCCATGATCACCCCATAAAATTATAGTCGTATTATCTCTTAGTCCTAATTCATCAAGTGTATCAACAAGCTTTCCGATTAAAACATCCATATATGTTACACTTGCATAATACCCATGAACTAAATTTCTAGACAATTCTTCATCTAAAAGACCTCTTTTTGGAATTCCAACATATCCATTTCTTAATTCTTGAAACTGATGCATAGCAGCTTGAGGAGAGTTTTTAGGTTGATAATTGTTTTCAGCTAAAACTATATCATCATCAGCGTACATATCCCAGTATTTTCTTGGCTGAATAAAAGGAAGATGTGGTGAAACATAACCAACGGCTAGAAAAAATGGCTCACCAGTTTTTTTAAATTTCTTAAGACTTTTTATTGCTAGATTAGTAACCTTACCGTCAGAATATACATCATCTGAAACATCAGCAACTTCCCAAGCAGGGCCATGAGGGTTTTTATGCGGATTATTCCCTCCTCTTTCTCTAATGATTTCCCATGATTCATCAGCTTGATAATCAAACTGCTTAGCTGCAACGGGTGGCTTAGACCAATCATCCTCAAAATCATCAGGATGGTGATAAATTTTTCCATATGAAAGAGTTGTATATCCATTTTCTTTAAAAATTCTTTGCAATGAAACTGCATTAGGAGTATCTTCTGATGCTCTTGAATAAAATCTTAAAAATCTATTATAACTAGGACGAATACCAGTCATTAAGCTCGCCCTACTTCCACCACAGACTGCTACATTAGTAAATGCATTATTAAACTGAACCCCTTCTGAAACAAGTTTGTCCATATTTGGTGTAATCATTTGGTTATTCCCATAGCTGTTAGTTAATGGTCTTAAATCATCTACCGAAATAAACAAAATATTGTGTTTTCCATTTTTTTCTTCTTCATTAATTGAAGAACTAATAAAGGTTAAACTAAAGATTAGTAATAGTAATTTATTTATGTTCATATTA
>JAZABS010000047.1:0-11734 GCA_036136835.1 Bacteroidota bacterium | reverse complement strand
ATCTCCTTTTATTAGTCCAGCTTTGTATCCAGGTCTATCTTCAGTAACTGCATCTATTCTCATCCCTCCTTTATTAAACATATAATCAGGCATAACTCCTAATGAAACTTTAAATCTAGGAACTTCTTCACTTTCATTCTTAGTTTTTCTAAATGCAATCCTTCCATTGTCATTAAGATCAGATATTAGCGAAAAAATATAATCAGATATTTCTTTTACACCTTGATAATTTATTTTGTCTGGATCATCACTTGGTTTATGGTAATCTGCATGTTGACCGGTAAAGAAATGTAAAACAGGAATATCATTAATATAAAAAGAAGTATGATCTGATGGGCCTACACCAGATTCATTTTCAATAATATTAAACGAATCATTGTTTGAGTTTATAGTCTGTTTAAAAATAGGGGAGGTTCCAACTCCGTAAATTGCAAGAGACTTATCTTCTTTCAATCTACCTACCATATCTAAATTTATCATATAATTTATTGAAGAAAGATCAATTGTAGGATTTTTAACAAAATAGTTTGAACCAAGCAGTCCCATTTCTTCTCCAGAAAAACCTATAAATAAGTAGTTGTTATTAAAATTGTCAAATTTAAGTTGATTAGCTAAATCTAACATTAATGCTGTACCACTTGCATTATCATCAGCACCATTGTGAATTTCTTTTCCTACATATAATGAGCCTTGACCTCCATATCCAAGATGATCATAATGGGCTCCAATCACCACTGTGTTTTTAGCGCCATTATCAATAAAACCGATCACATTTTTAGAGAATATTTGATTTTCATTGTCTGTATCTTCAAAGGTTACTTGCTCATGAGGATTAGATGATTTATTAAAGCTAAAATCTTGAAAATAGCTGTCAGTTCCTTTAGCATCTATTTTTAGAACTTTAAATCTATCTGCAATATAATCTGCTGCAATTTGCTCACCTTTAGAGCCCGTTTGTCTTCCTTCTAACTTATTGTCTGCTAGATAGTTAATATCATCAAATATTCTATTTTCATATGATATATTGTTATTGCAGGAAACAATAGAAATAAAAAGAATAAATTTTGCTAGAAATTTCATTTTAATGTAATTAAATTTGCACAAAAATATAAAACCCTTTAGTTAATGAGAAGCCTATTACCACTTTTATTTTTAGCATTATTTTTTTCTTGTTCAGAGACTCTAAATCAAGACAATTTAAAATATGAAAATGAGGTTAATTTTACTTCAGTTAAGCAAGTAACTTTTGGTGGAGATAATGCTGAGGCTTATTGGAGTTTTGATGATAAGAATTTAATTTTTCAATCTAATTATAGTAACTGGGGTCTTGAATGTGATCAGATGTTTATAATGGAAAGAGATCAGACTTTTGAAGATCAAAAACCTAAAATGGTAAGTACAGGAAATGGAAGGACTACATGTTCTTATTTTATGCCAGATAACGAGCACATTCTATATGCTTCTACTCATGAAAATGATTTAGAATGTCCAGAAACACCACTTAGAAAAAATGGAAGATATGTTTGGCCAGTATATGATTCATACGATATATATGTATCTGATCTAGATGGAAATATTGTAAAAAAGCTTACAGACGAGATAGGATATGATGCAGAAGCTACTGTCTCTCCAAAGGGTGATAAAATTGTTTTTACTTCGAATAGAAGTGGAGACTTAGAATTATATACAATGAATATTGATGGATCTGACGTAAAACAAATTACTAATGTTTTGGGTTATGATGGAGGTGCGTTCTTTTCTCCAGATGGATCAAAAATAGTTTTTCGTGCATCTAGACCAAAGACAGATGAAGAAGTAGCTGAATATAAATCATTGCTTAGTGAAGGTCTTGTTCAGCCAACTGAAATGGAGCTTTTTATTTGTAATAGTGATGGAAGTGATTTAAAACAAATAACTTTTTTAGGCAATTCTAATTGGAGTCCTTTTTTCCATCCTTCAGGAGAAAAAGTTGTTTTCTCTTCAAATTATGAATCCATTATGGGATTTCCATTTAATATATATATGATAGATATTGATGGTAAAAATCTTAAGAAAATTACCCATGGAGATACTTTTGATTCATTTCCAGTTTTTTCAAATGATGGAAAAAGATTAGCTTTTTCATCTAATAGAAATAATGGAGGGACAAGAGATACAAATGTCTTTATAGCTGAGTGGAAGGATTAGTTTGAAACAACTGTTCTAAATCCTAAATGTTCAAGAGAAGTATCTGGAGTAGCACTCATTTTTGCAGAAATTCTATAGCTAATACAATATTCAATATTGCATAAAAAAGACCCACCTTTGATAACCTTTTCTTGAGCATATATATTATTTGGATTGTACGCATAATCAGGACCTTTAGGATTATGACATGCAGCAGTGTCTTCTAAAAGCTCTTTATAGTAATTAACATTGTACCAGTCAGATGTCCACTCCCAAACATTTCCTGCCATGCCATACAAGCCAAAATCATTTGCTGGAAAAGATTTAATTGGTGCTAGGTTTTCATAACCATCCGTTTTTGAATTTTTGTAAGGAAAAATTCCTTCCCAAGTATTTGCTTTGTATTTCAATGAGTCATGGCTATTGCCCCAATAATATATATCATCTTTTCTGTTTGCTCTGGCAGCATATTCCCATTCTGCTTCTGTAGGAAGTCTTCTTCCAGCCCACTTACAATAAGCAAGTGCATCTTCATAAGAAATATGTACAACTGGGTACTCATCTTTATCATTTATATTATTTTCCCCGTTAGGTTTTTGCCAATTTGCACCTATCTTCCATTTCCACCATTGTGAAACATCATTAAAGTTTGTAATAGGCTCAGAAGTTTTACTGAAAATTAAAGATCCTGCTTTTAATATAGAATCATGTGGCTTTTCTGCTCCAGGTGGTAATTGGGATTTTAGCTCTTCCCACTCAACATCTCTTTCAGCAGTTGTTTTGTAGCTAGTTTCCTGAACAAATTTTTTAAACTCTCTATTTGTAACTGGAGAAATATCCATATAAAATCCATCCACATGAACTAGGTGTCTTGGTTTCTCATGAAATAGAGCAAGAGTATCATTTTCTATTGCACCTTGATAAAATGAACCTTTTGGGATCCAAACCATTCCATCAGGGGCTTCTTTAATATTTTCTGAACAATTAAAAAGAAGTGCAAATAGTATAAAATAATGGTATTTCATTGTTTATAGGCTTCTTATTTTTTTCTCCCAATTCCAAGCTGATAGAATTGCATCTTCAATAGAATTTTCTGCTTTCCAGTTCAATTCTTTCATTGCTTTTGAATTATCGGCGTATGCGGTATCTACATCACCTTGTCTTCTAGGACCGATTATATAATTTAGTTCTAAACCAGTAACTTTTATAAATGCTTGTATCATTTCTAAAACACTTGTTCCATTTCCTGTTCCAATATTATATATGTTGTAATTAGAATTACTTTTTTTAATAATTAAATTTTCAATTGCAACAATATGGGCTTTTGCAAGATCAACAACATGTATATAATCTCTAATGCAAGTTCCGTCAGGGGTGTTATAATCATTGCCAAAAACAGTAATCTTTTCATGAATTCCAGCTGCTGTTTGGGTAATAAAAGGAAGTAGATTTTGAGGAACGCCAATTGGAAGTTCTCCAATTTCAACGGAATTATGCGCACCAATAGGATTAAAATATCTTAAAGAAATAACATTTATTTTAGAATTTATTTTAGAATAATCATGAAGTATTTCCTCACTTATTTGTTTGGTATTACCATATGGAGATTCAGCTTGCTTTATTGATTCTTCTTCAGTAATTGGAAGGTTTTTTGCTTGCCCATAAACTGTTGCAGAAGAGCTAAATATAAAGTTAAATTGGGTTTTTAAATTGTCAATTTCTTGTAGAATATAAATTAAACTAGATAAATTATTTTCATAATATTTAAGAGGATTTTCTACGCTTTCACCAACAGCCTTGTAAGCAGCAAAATGTATTAGTCCTATTGCGTCATTATGTTTTTCAAATAAAATTTTTACATCTTCTCTATTTTTAAGATCAAGTTTTTCAAAAATTGGAATGGAATTGGATATTTTAGAAATTCCATCTAAAACATCAATTGTGCTGTTTGATAGATCATCTACAATAACTACCTGAAATTTTTTGGATAGCTCAACTGAAGTATGTGAGCCGATATAACCTAATCCTCCTGTAACAATAATTTTGTCCATACAGACTTATTAACCTTTTTTAAAAAAAAATATTGTTTCGAAGATACAAAAAAGAGAATACCCATATATTATGGTAATCAGTAATGTATTATATTTGCTGAGATTAATTTAGATTCATTATGAATATGAGGTTTGCATTGAAAATTATTTTAATTTTTTTATTATTCTTTTCATGTTCTGAAGATAATGATGACTTCGATCCAATTACCTTAAACCTTAGCTATGAAGACCAGACCACTACAAAAAAGGGTGTAGCCTTTGGCGTATCATCAATTGATAGTTGGGATTACAGGCTTACTACTTTAAATGCTAAGTGGCATTATTCATGGAACTGGGAACTACAGGAAAATTATCCAGAAGCAGTAGAGTTTGTGCCTATGATTTGGGGGGCAAACAATACATCTGGTGATATAATGGGTGCAATTCAAACATTATATCAGAATGGAGATATAACTCATTTACTTGGGTTTAATGAGCCTGACCTTGAATCACAATCAAATATGAGTGTAGATCAAGCTGTAGAGCTATGGTCTAGACTGGAAGATACAGGAGCAACACTGGGTAGTCCAGTAACTGCAGCACCTTTAAATTCTTGGATGATAGATTTTATGACAAGAGCATCAGATGAAAATCTTCAAGTAGATTTTGTTGCGGTACATTGGTATGGCCCGCCAAATCCAACAAATTTTATAAATAAAATTAATGAGGTATTTGATCAATATCAAAAACCAATTTGGATAACTGAATTTGCAGTTAGAGATCCAGACGCAACAACTATTGAAAACAATCAATATTCCCCCGAGCAAGTATTAGAATTTATGGAAGCTGTTCTTCCTGAATTAGAAGATATGGAATTTGTACATAGATATTCTTGGTTTAGTACTTCAACTTCAAATGAAAATTATGCCAAGACAGCTACATCTGTTTTAATTGATGATGATAATCAAATTACTCCACTAGGAGAATTCTATGCTAATTTTACCGAAGACTAGATATGGAAATAAGGGTATTATTTAAAGGGTTAAGTAAACTAAGATTATTATTTTTCTTCTTTATTTTTAATTTTCTTTATGTTTTTTCACAAAACAGTTCTGTTTCTGGAATAGTTGTTGACTCTAATGGTATTCCTCTTCCTGGTGTTAATGTTTTAGTTAAAGGAATGAGTATAGGAGCATCTACAGATTTTGATGGATACTATAATCTTGAAAATCTTCCTAATGATGCAACAGAATTGATTTTTTCTTCAGTTGGAATGATGACTCAAGAGATTTTAATTGATGGTAGAACAAATATTAATATAACTCTTGTTGATGATCTTGTTAGTCTTGATGAAATTGTTGTTGTTGGTTATGGTGTTCAAAAGAAAAGTGATATAAATGGGTCAGTATCTGTTATTGATGTTGATAAAGCCATTACACAGCCAACATCTGATTTTTCTGAAATGCTAAGGGGACAGGCTGCAGGGGTAAGAATTACACAAAATTCTGCTAGACCTGGAGGCTCATCAAATATTGTAATTCGTGGAAGAAATTCAATATTAGGAGGTAATAGTCCTTTGTTTGTTGTCGATGGTGTGCCAACAGATAATATTCAAGATTTAAATACAGATGATATAGAATCTATTGAAGTATTAAAAGACGCATCATCACAAGCTATTTATGGAGCAAGAGCCTCAAATGGAGTTATTTTAGTTACTACAAAAAAAGCTAATGAGGGTAAATTAAAAGTTTCATTTAGCTCATTTGTTGCATCAGAAACTTTACAAAGAAATTTTGAATTATATAATCCACCAGAATGGGTTCAATTAAGAAGGGAAGCTTTTCGAACAGCCAATGATAATGGTCAGTATGAGTACGATGATTTTGTTTTTTCAGACTTACAGATTAATGTCATTCAAAATGGCAATTATGTAAACTGGGAAGATCTTACAATGCAAGATGGCCAAGTCTTTAGTAATAACCTTAGTCTTAGAGGTGGTGATTCAAACACAAAAACATATATTAATTTGGGTTATTTTGACCACTCAGGTATTATTCCAGGATCAAATTATAAAAGAGGTTCTATTAGAGCAAAACTAGATCAGAAGGTTAATGATAAATTTAATTTATCAGCTAATCTATACCTAACCTCAAGAAAAGAAAACAAAGAGTCAGGTTCATTAAATTGGACATTGTTGCCGCCAGTTGCAAAAGCTTTTGATGATGATGGGGAAATACTAAGATATCCATTAGGTGATTTTCAGCTATATAATCCATTGTGGAATATGAGGGAATATATTAATGATTTTGAATCCAATAAAATGAGTATTAATCTAATTGGAGAATATTCAATATCTGAATCTTTGAAATATAGAATGAATGCTTATTTCTATAGGAATAATGCATTTGAAGGTGAATATTTAACTAGTAAACATCAAGGCGGAGTTGCTAGTACTGGTAGAGCCACTATAATTAATTTTAGTAATAAAGAATACTTAATTGAAAATATTTTAACCTATGATAAGTCTTTTGATGAAGAAAATAATATGGATATAACATTTGTTCAAAGTATTAATGAAACAGGGTATTCCTTTACAAGAACAAGGGCTACTGGGTTTGCAACGGATTATTTAGGTTATAATGGTATTGAGGGAGCAGAAAATAACCTGCAAGTCATTAGAAATGCAAATGAGAGGGCTATTGTATCGTTTATGGGACGACTTAGATATAATTTAAAAGATCGTTATTTACTGACTGCAACGGCTAGATATGATGGCTCTTCAGTATTTAGTCAAAACAATAAATGGGGGTTCTTCCCATCAGTTGCTTTAGGATGGAAGATACATAAAGAGGATTTTTTAAATGAAAATAGTGATATAAATGAATTAAAATTTAGACTAAGCTATGGTTCTGTTGGTAATCAAGCCATAAGCCCATATCAGACCTTAGGTATAGCTAACCAATATCTTTATGTATTTGGTGGTGAGACAAATGTTGGTTATTTGCCTGGAACTGATTTGCCAAACCCAAATTTAAGATGGGAAACATCAACGACTTTAAATGCTGGTTTAGATTTCGGATTTTTTAAAAATATATTAACTGGAAGTATTGAGCTGTACAATACAAAAACCACTGATCTATTAGTTAACAGAACTGTTGCAGGATCATTGGGATATAATACAACAACATATAATGTTGGTGAGACTAAAAATTATGGTACAGAAATATTACTTTCAGCAGATATAATAAGAGAGGAAAATTTAAGTTGGAATGTTACAGGAACATTTGCCAATAATAAGAATGAAATTGTTGCATTATATGGAGAGGTTGATGAGTTTGGTAATTTAATGGATGATGTTTCTAGAGAAAGATTTATTGGTCATCCAATTAATGTTATATATCAATATGCTTTTGATGGTATATGGCAAGTTGGAGATGATATAGCAAATTCACATATGCCTGATGCCCAGCCTGGAGATATTAGAGTAAGGGATGTTAGTGGGCCTAATGGGGTTCCAGATGGAGAGTTAACAGCTGATGATAAGATAATTATTAACCAAGATCCAGATTGGTTTGGATCAATATCTTCATCACTAAAGTATAAACAATTTGAGCTGTTTACAGATTTTTATTTTGTTCAAGGTGCTAAGAAATCAAACAGCTATTTAGCAGCATATGAAGATGGAGGTACTTTGCAAGGAAACTTTAATGGTATAAAGGTAGATTATTATACTCCTGAAAACCCATCTAATACTTATCCTAGACCTAATAGAACTACTCCTTCTTTTCTATATGCATTAGCTGTTCAAGATGCCTCATTTATAAAACTTAGAACATTACAATTATCGTATCATATGCCAGAATCCGTAGTATCTTTTTTAAATTTAGATAGTTTTAAAATTTATGCATCGGCAACAAACTTAATTACTTTAACAGATTATAAATCATATAATCCAGAAGTAAATCCTGGAGCCTATCCTGATGGTAGAGAAATTACGGTTGGAATTAAATTAGATCTATAATAATTATGAATAAAAATTATACATACAAAACTATTTTACTTTTAATCATATTTGGATTATCCTATCAATCATGTGAAGATTTCTTGGATGAGGAGTCATTAACTGATGTTTCTTTAGATTTTGTTTATACGACCGAGGAAGGTTTAAATTCAGCTCTTGTCGGTCTATATCATTTAAATAGATTACATCATAATAACACAGCAAGCAATTCATTTAGAACTTTAGTAATGCCTGTTAAATCAGATCTTGCTGTAGTTAGAACTGGAGAAATTGGTCTCTGGGCTTGGCTTAGATGGGGGGATTCTCCAATAGGATATGAAGGAACTTTGTTACATGGATATTGGAAACATTATTACAAAATAGTAGATCGATGTAATGCTATAATACATGGCGCTCAGCAATCTGATATAGATCAAGAAATTCTAGATAAACTAATAGCAGAGGTGAAGACTATGAGGGCAAATGCTTATTTCACTTTATATAGAATGTTTAACAATATATATGTAAGAACAGAACCTACGTCTCCTGAAAATGCATTTATTAGAATTGAAGATAAATCTAGTGTTGAAGAAATTTTTAACTTACTTAAGGAGGACTTGGATTTTGCTATTGAGCATTTAGATTGGAATAGTGTTTCTTATGGAAGATTAACAAAAGGAACTGCTCATCATATTAGAGCAAAAGTTGCTCTTTGGGAAGAAGATTGGCAGGCTGCAGCAGAAAATGCTGATGCTGTGATTGAATCAGGTTATCATTCGCTTGTTCCAAATCTACAGGATGTTTTTGATGGAATAAATGATCATTCTGAGACACTCTTTAATATTCAATTTGAAAGCGATATTGCAGGAGGGGGTAATAGAACATTAATTAATTGGAATTTTACTCCAAACTACGGGTTAATAAATGGCGCAACATATTCTGAAGAAATGGGAGGGAAAGGAGGAGGATTTATTTATCCAAATAATTACCTGCTAAGTTTATTTGATCAGGATGACCAAAGATTGGATAATACTTATTTTAGAATGAAGTATTACTATAATGATCCAAATAACCTTCCCGCTGGAGTAAGTTTAGGAGATGAGATTGATATTTATCAACCAACTGGAAATACTCAATCTTTTTATTATCAACGACTTCATCCAGGATGTTTAAAATTTACTCCGCCTGCAGGCTTTGATCCAACAGTAGGCACACAGTATGCAAATTATATTATATATAGGCTAGCAGAGACCTATTTAATTGGTTCAGAAGCCTATATGAGAATGAATGGAAACGGAGATGCTAAAGCACTACAATATATAAACGCAATTAGAAATAGGGCAGGTGTAACTCCATTATCATACGTTGACCAAACAGAGATTTTAAATGAGAGAGCTCGTGAGTTAGCATTTGAAGGTCAGAGATGGTATACATTAAAAAGAATGGGGGTTCTGTATAATCAAATAATATTATATGCTGGTGACGATGGTTATAAAGATGAGGCAAGAGAAAATATGCAACCCCATTTTATTAATCTACCTATTCCACAAGATGAGTTAGATTTGCTTGGATCGAATTACCCACAGAATGATGGTTATTAATCATTTATATGAATAGAAAATTTCTTTCATTACTTTTTGCATTTTGTTTTATAATTGCTTTTTCTCAATCCGATAAGCCTAATATTATTTGGTTAGTATGTGAAGATCAATCTGTTGATTTTTTTCCAATGTATGGAGATCAAATAGTTGATCTGCCTAATCTTGAAGCTTTGGCTGATGATAGTGTAATTTTTCAGAATATGCATGCAACAACTCCGGTTTGTGCACCGGCAAGAAGCGCTATAATTACAGGTATGTATCCAACTACTTTAGGAACTCACAATATGAGAACATATAATGAAGGAAGGAGCACGAATCAGCCAAGTCTTGGTATACCAAGCTACTCTCCAAAATTCCCAGATTATATATTACCATTTACTAAATATTTAAGAAACGCAGGATATTATTGTACTAATAATAATAAAGAAGATTATAATTTTAAAATTAGTGAGGATGCCTGGGATCAGACATGTAAATATTGTTCAGGAAATCAAAAAGAAAATATACATTGGAGAAATAGGGACAAAGATCAGCCGTTTTTTGCTGTCTTTAATTTTCAAATAACTCACGAGGCTCAAATATGGTCTCAGGCAGACAATAAATTATATGTAGATCCTGATCAGATTAAAATTCCTCCATATTTTCCAGATGATCCCGTGATTAGAAAAGACATGGCAATTAATTATAGTAATTTAATTAGAATGGATAAAGAGCTTGGAAAAATTATTGATGAGCTTAAAAAACAAGACTTGTATGAAGATTCATATATCTTTTTCTATAGTGATCATGGAGGTCCATTTCCAAGACATAAAAGGGCTATATATGAAAGTGGAACAAAAGTTCCTTTTATGATTAAATTACCTAATTCTAAAGATGCTGGCAGTAGAGATGATAGGCTTCTTAGTTTTGTAGATTTAGCTCCTACTGTTCTTGATATTGCAAATGTTTTTATCCCAGAATATATACAAGGAAAATCAATTTTGGATAAAAAAATTGAAGAAAGAAAATTTTTAGTTTCTGCTTCGGATAGATTTGATGAACAAGTAGATAGAATCCGATCAATTCAATCAAAAAAATATAAACTGATTGTAAATTACGATACTTCAAAACCACATGCATTACCCGTTGGTTACAGAGAAAACATGCCTATGATGCAAAAAATGAATGAAATGTATTCTAGAGGCAAATTAAACTCTATTCAAGAGCTTTGGTTTAAAACTCCAAAAAGTGAAATAGAATTTTATGACCTTAAGGCTGATCCCTATGAAATAAACAATCTAGTGCAAAACCCAAAAAACAATTATAAATCTTTAGTGAAAAAGTATAAAAAACAACTAGAGAAATGGATTGAGGAAACTAGTGATTTAGGCAGGCTATCAGAAAAGGAAATTATTGAGAATTCTTCTCGATAAATACTCATTACAATTATTATTTAAAAAAAAAACAATAAATCACCATTATTTGGTACATATTTATTTGTGTAATTAGATGTAATGTAATACTTTAGGTGATTCGTAAAAAAATGTAAACTAAAAAAAGTGATATTATGAAGAAAACTACTCAATTTTTAACTAATGTAAAAGTATGGCAAAGCATCGTTTTTGCTTTCATATTTTTATTTAGTTTAACTATTTATTCACAGATTGATGCTGCTTCAGCTGCAGTTGGTGATGAGCTTACTTATAATGGTATGCTTCAAACCACTGGAGATGAAGGTGTTACTGGGTCAGGTACTGGTTGTAGTCCTTGTGGTTGGAATGCCATGCAGGGTACAAATTATGCACCTACTAACAACGGTAACAACAATGGCGCATGTCAGTCTGAAAACAGAATGTTTAAAACATTCGCTACAAACGGAAATAATGGTTCATTTGTAAATCAACAAATAACAAATCTTCCTGCTGGAACATTTACCTATGCGTATTGGACTAAATGGT
>JAZABS010000046.1:0-5559 GCA_036136835.1 Bacteroidota bacterium | reverse complement strand
TTTGGTTTAAAGGCCTTACTTTTTATCTTTTCATTTATTTGCAGTATCATACTTTGATAATTCACATCATCAATCCCCGAAACTATTACAGCTTTATCCTTATTTTTTAGGATTTCATCAACAGTAGTATCTACAAGCTTTTGTAACTTTTCAGATAGTTTTATAGTGTTATTAATTGAAAAAATTCTAGAATAAATTGAGAGCAATATTAATTTTTGTTCGCTAGGCTTTACAGGGATTCTAGTGTCCGCATTTGCACCAGTTAATGACATATTTGATTCAAATTGAATATGTCTAGACATCTTTCCATTCTTAGGAATTCTCTTACTTGTATATCCATCTTCAAAACCTCCACCTTGCCAGTCACCAATAAAATCAGCACCAATTGAAACAATTAAATCAGCCATAGAAAAATCATAGTTCGATAATCCTCTTTGCCCATATCTTCTCTGAAATGCATCAGCTGCTGATGATTCAGAAATAGCATCATAAACAACATGGCTAACATTACGATAATTATTCTTAAAATCACTAATTAATTTTTCTGTAGATGGACTTGCAAATGTCTGAGTTAATAAGACAATTGGCTTTGAAGAATTACTAATCTCTTTTAACTTTGATTTAGTTTCAAAATCAAATTCAACCCATGAAGTTGGAAGACCATTTTTCATAGGCTGGGCTAATCGACCACTATCGTATAAGTCTAATATTGATGCATGAACTCTAGCATTTGCAGAAGAAGAAGCCATGGTATTATTTTCAATTTTTATTGGCCTACCTTCTCTGTTTTTAATTAATATATTGGCAAAGTCATAGCCATTAGATATTGTGGTAGCATAAAAATTAGCAAGCCCTGGTACTATTTCATTAGGCTGTACAACATAAGGAATAGATTTGACCACCGGACCTTCACAAGCTGCAAGAGTGGCAGCAGCAGTACTAAATCCTAAATATTTTAAGAAATCTCTTCTAGAAGTAGAACTGTCAGATAAATTTTGCTTGTCACCTAAAAATTCATCTACAGGTATTTCTTCAACAAACTCTCTATGCTGAACACCATTACTAGGAATTTTGTCAGAATTTAAATCTGATAATTTTTTCCAGTATTTCTTTTTATTTGACATTTTAAAATTTATACATTAATAATGACATTTACCACATTCTAGCCCTCCCATTTGAGCAACAGTTAGTGTTTCAACTCCATATTTTTTTGACAATTCTTCATGAATTTTAGCATAGTATTCATTGTCTTTTACTTTAACATTTGTTTCTCTATGACAATTTATACACCATCCCATTGTTAATGGAGAATGTTGATATAAAATTTCCATTTCTTCTACTGGGCCATGACAAGTTTGACATTCAATTCCAGCTACAGAAACATGTTGAGCATGATTAAAATATGCAAAATCTGGAAGATTGTGTATTCTAACCCATTTTACAGGATATGTTGCACCTGTGTATTCCTGCGCCTCATCATCCCAGCCCACTGCTTTATATAGTTTTTGTATTTCAGCATCATAAAAAGCTTTTGTATATTCCTCAGTTGTCTCTCCATTATATTCATATATTGTCTTATGACAGTTCATACATACATTTAAGGATGGAATCCCAGAATGCTTACTTACCCTTGCAGATGAGTGACAATAGTTACAATCAATTTGATTATCTCCAGCATGTATCTTATGAGAATAATGGATTGGCTGAACTGGCATATATCCTTGGTTGGTTCCTAACTGCATAGTCCAACCATAAAACCCATAAGCACTTACAAGCAAAAACAATATTGCTGAACAAAGCATTAGAAACTGATTATCAATAAAAGCCTTCCATATAGGTTTTGATTTTTCTTTTTCAATGAGCTTAACATCATTAAGAATAGCAAAATTTCTTAAAGTATTACTGACCAACAAAAGCCCCATAGCTAATAAGAAGAATAGCAATGTAAATATTCCCAAAATTATCTCATTAGACAAACCTAAATCATTAGTGGGGCCAACAGATCCGTTAGCCACAGATGTAGTAGCAACTGGAATTACTTTCTCTTGTGCGGTATATGCTAAAATATTATTTATGTCTTCGTCTGTTAGTTGAGGATAAGCAGTCATAACTGATCTATTGTACTCAGCATATATTTTGTTTGCATAAGCATCTCCAGATTTTATAACTTTAGCACTATTTCTTATCCATGCAGAAAGCCAATCCCTATCTAGCCCTTCATCATTTAGTAAACGCTCTTCAACATGTCGCAGAGCAGGTCCCGTCATTTTTTTATCAAGCTTATGACAGGCAGCACAGTTAGTATTAAAAAGTGATTTTCCTGCGACTAAATCAGCCTCTTGAGATAAGGATTTTGATAAAGGAAATATAAAAAAGAATATGAAGAATAAACGGACCAACAAAGACTTATATAAATTAATATTATTTCTAAAATTAAGAGATCCCAAATATTGCCTTTTATATCTTAAAACCATTCCATAATCCGTTAGAAAAAACAAAGCACAAAAGTAACACCAAAAATGGTTATTTTAAACATAAAATTCCTATTATTTTTACAAAATAGTAATTTATAATCATTCTAAATAAAAAAGTGAGAAAATAAATTTTATTGGATTAAATTTGTTTATTGATTTTAAAATTAAATGAGACAACTAGCATCTAACATCCAAATATTTATAATGGTTTTAATTTTAAATTTTAGCACTCAAGCGCAAAATGGTAAAGTTGAAATAACTCAAAGTGTTGAAGTTGAAAAAGTTATAGAAATTAAAAAAGAAATAAACAAAAACAAATCAATGTTGAGAATTCAGATTTTTAATGGATCCCGAGAAGATGCTAACAATACTAAAGAAAAATTTGAAAACATTAAAGTTGACTCAATAATTGATATGGTTTATGAAACTCCTAACTATAAAATATGGGTTGGAAATTATAAAACTCAATTAGAGGCTGATATAAAGCTGTTAGAAATTAAAAGATATTTTCCTGATGCCTTTATATTTAGGCCAATTTTAAAACCAATTATTGAGAAAGATGAGATAAAAGAAAATTAATTATAGCTTCTTTTTTACTTCAACATTAATAAACGCCTCAATTTCATCACCTACTTTTATATCTTTATAATCATTAATTTGAAGTCCACAATCATATCCCTTCTTTACTTCTTTTACATCTTCCTTAAATCTCTTTAATGACGATAAAGATCCTGTAAAAATAACTACACCTTCTCTTATAAGTCTTACTTCAGAATTTCTAAGTATGTAGCCTTTTGTTACCATACATCCAGCAATAGTTCCAAGCCTTGAAATTTTAAAGGTTTCACGAACTTCACACAGCCCCGTTACTTCTTCTTTTATATCAGGAGATAACATCCCCTCCATCGCATCCTTTAATTCATTAATTGCATCATATATAATTGAATATGTTCTTATGTCAATTGCTTCTTTATCTGCAACTTGCCTTGCACTACCCGTGGGCCTAACATTAAATCCTATAATAATTGCATCTGAAGCTGAAGCAAGTAAAACGTCGCTTTCAGTAATTGCACCTACCCCTTTATGAATTATATTTAATTGAATTTCTTCAGTTGATAATTTCTGAAATGAATCTGTTAAAGCTTCCACTGATCCATCAACATCTCCCTTAAGAATTATATTTAATTCTTTAAAGTCTCCTAAAGCAATTCTTCTTCCTATTTCATCTAATGTAATATGTTTTTGAGTTCTAACTGACTGTTCTCTTTGTAATTGGTTTCTTTTTGTGGCAATTTGTTTAGCTTCTCTTTCATCACCATAAACTGAAAAATTATCCCCTGCTTGTGCAGCGCCATCTAGTCCAAGTATTGAAACTGGAGTTGATGGGCCTGCTATTTTCAATTCATTTCCTCTTTCATCATACATAGCTTTTACCTTTCCTGTATTTTTACCAGCCAAAACAAAATCTCCAATTTTTAGTGTCCCCGATTGAACTAGTATAGTAGATACGTATCCCCTACCTTTGTCTAAAAACGCCTCTACTACTGTACCTGATGCAGTTTTGTCAGGATTAGCCTTCAACTCTAAGAGTTCTGCTTCAAGAAGTACTTTTTCTAATAATTCATCCACTCCATCACCTGTTTTCGCAGATATATCATGAGATTGGATCTTGCCTCCCCAATCTTCAACCAATAAATTCATATTTGATAATCCTTCTTTTATTTTATCTGGATTGGCATCTGGTTTATCAATTTTATTTATTGCAAAAACTATAGGGACAGAAGCTGCTTGTGCATGAGAAATAGCTTCTTTTGTTTGAGGCATTATATCGTCATCTGCTGCAACTACAATTATAGCCATATCTGTTACTTGTGTACCTCTAGCTCTCATTGCAGTAAATGCCTCATGCCCAGGAGTATCTAAAAAAGTAATCTTATGTTCATCTTTAAGTTCTACACTATATGCTCCAATATGCTGGGTGATGCCTCCAGACTCTCCAGCAATTACATTTTCTTCTCTTATATAATCTAATAATGAGGTTTTACCATGGTCGACATGACCCATAACTGTAACAATAGGAGCTCTAGGTTTTAAATCTTTTGGATCATCAACTATTTCTTCAGAAACCTCTTCTTTTTCCGCAGTTACAAATTCAACTTTATATCCAAATTCTTCTGCTACTATTGATAATGTTTCCGCATCTAACCTTTGATTTAAAGTAACCATAAGACCCAATGTCATACAAGCTGAAATTATTTCAGTTGAAGGGACATCCATCATAGTTGCTATTTCACTTGCAGTAGCAAACTCAGTTACCTTAAGGATTTTACTCTCCTCCTCTTGAACAGCAAGTTCTTCTTCACTTTTTTGTTTATGCTGCTCTCTTTTTTCTCTTCTATATTTAGCAGCCTTGCCTTTTGAAGACTTGCCTTGAAGTTTTTCTAACGTCTCTTTAATTTGTTTTTGTACTTCTTCTTCATTTGGCTCTTCTTTAACAGTTTTTTTGCCTTTAGTCTTAGACTTTGCAAAATCTTTTTTACCTTTTTTCTGTAAATTTAAATCAGAGGCTTTTGGTATAATTCTCTTTCTTTTTCTTTTTGATTTTGGTTTTTCTTCATCAACATCTTTAGAAGATTCATCTTTAAACTTCGATAAGTCTAGGGTTTCACCAGTATCCTTTAATCCTGATAATTTTTTGTAATTATCAGCTATATGATCATCTTTCTTTAAATCTTCTGCTTTATCTTTGGAATCTGTTTTTGAGTCAAGTTTTTCAGCTTTTTTAGGCTCTTCCTTTTCCTCTAATTTTGACTTAGAATCCAAATCAATCTTTCCAATTTTTTTAAACTTTGTTACTTTAGATGCTGCCGTAATAATTTCATTCTTCTTTTCTTTTTCTTCTTCTTCTTCTCTCTTTATTCTTAATTCTTCTTTTTCTTGTATTTGAGCTTCAGCTACTTTTTGTGAAGCTTCTTTACGGTCTGCATCTGTTTGAAATTCATCACATAGCAATCCATAAATTTCTTCACTAATCTTGCTAGTTGGTCTCTTTTCTATTTCATGACCTTTTGATTCTAAAAAATCT
>JAZABS010000045.1:0-8769 GCA_036136835.1 Bacteroidota bacterium | reverse complement strand
ACCGAAATAAACAAAATATTGTGTTTTTCATTTTTTTCTTCTTCATTAATTGAAGAACTAATAAAGGTTAAACTGAAGATTAGTAATAGTAATTTATTTATGTTCATATTATATATTTTGTTTATTTAATAATGTGATTTAATATAATTATTGTCTTTTATTTTTCCAATTAGCTTTTCAGGTACTTTTGTCCATTTTGACTCTTTATCTAAAGGATGAAGAGTTGGTTTTATTATTGCTATTTTACCATCGTCTACAAAATCATTTTGATCTTTCATCCATTTTCTTAATTCATCATTAAGTTTTCTTTTTATACTAAAAAATTCTTTTGAGTTTGCAATATTGTTTTTTTCATAAGGATCATTACTTAAATCATATAATTCTTCATAGGGAGTATTTGGGAAAGCTTTTGCACCAATTTCAATAAATTGATTTAAAATGTCATTATCAGTGAAATTGTTTTCATATACCTCTATTGAATTAAAGTTTATAATATATTTGAATTTTTCATCTCTTATTGATCTAGAAGGAAATATTTTAGCATCTCTAACATTTTGTTTGGTACCAACTCCATATACATATTTATTTATTTGAGTATTATTATTTATAAATACATCTGCAAAACTTTTTCCGTCAATATCTTTAGGAATTTCAGCACCAGCAATATCTAATATGGTTGGCATAATATCTACAAATGATAATAAACCATCATATCTTGTACCTTCTTTTATATTTTTAGGCCATCTAATTACCAAGGGAGCTCTTAATCCTTTTTCATAAACACCCCATTTGCCTGAAATTCCATGGTCAGATGCATAAAAAAACATAATATTTTCATTATCAACTGAATCAACTATATTTAAAACTTGTTGTAACTGATCATTATCTTTTTTAATATTAGAATAATAGGAAGGTTTGAAGTTTGGAATATAATCTTCATATGGCTGCATTAAAACATCTTTTTTAGTATAATTCTGATCATTGATAAATGGTCCATGCGGAAATGTAGATGCTATAAATATGCAATAAGGTTTTTTAGCATTTGTAATAAAATCTTTAATCTTATTAAGCTGAAAATATCTTTTGTCTTTTAAAGGAAAGTAATGTGACCAATTAAATACTGAACTGGGTTTAACATGACTTTTTCCTGCTAGGTAAACATCATAGCCTGCTTGTTTTAAATATTTTGTTATACTAGATATATTAGATTTAACAGGTATATGATTTGCATAACAACCATTTTTTACAGGATACATTCCAGTAAGCAATTGTGATCTGCTTGGAGAGCAAATAGCCTGAGCAGTATAGAAATTATTAAATACCATCCCTTTACTTGCCAGCTCTTCTACAGCTGATGATTCTACCAAATCATTTCCATAAATACTATAGTCAAGTTGATCCTGATCATCTGAAAGATAAAATATAAAATTAGGCTTATCACTAATATTAACTTCATTATTGCTAATATTATTAGACAATAGTAATAAAAGTGGTATAATAATATATTTAATAAAATTTATCATATTCTAGCGAAGATTATAAATTGAGAAAAAGCTAAACTTTGGAAGATATTCATCATTGAATAATAAAGGATAATTCCTCCTACCCTTAACTTGTTTGTAATTTAGCCAACTATGAAGATCACTTACTCCCCAAAATGTTACTGCTGAGATATTATTAGAATATTTTTTTAGTGTTTTAAATACCGACTCATATGCTTTTGCTTGATTCATTTCTTTTTCTTTATCAAAAACAAAATCTTTATGCAATCTCTTATCACCACCTTTAAAAAAAGATAAATCTAGTTCTGTAATCTGTATATCCAAACCTAGTTTAGAAAAATTCTTAAGTGCATTGTCTAATAATTTTGGAGAATCATATACAAATAAATGAGCTTGGATTCCAATACCATCAATTGGAACATCTTTTTTTATTAGCTTTTTTAACATTTTAATTGTTTTCCTTTGCTTAACTACAGGTTTTGTTAAATTAAAATCATTGTAAAACAATTTTTTTGTTGGATCAATTTCATGTGCATATCTAAAGGCTACTTCTATAAATTCTTCGCCACATATCTTATACCACATTGATCCTTTATCTCGGTATAAATTTTCAGAATTATGATCATTACTCACTGCTTCATTTACAACATCCCATACAGAAATATCCTTATATCGAGTCATCACAGCTTTCATATATTCATATAGTCTTTCATATAAACTCTCTTTATCAAGAAGATTCCCATTTGAGTCTTTAAAAAACCATTCTGGTGTTTGTTTATGCCATATTAAGGTATGACCTCTAACCATTAAGTCATTAGTTTTTGCAAACTCCATTATTGCATCAGCTTTTTCCCATAAAAATGAACCATCATCATTTAATAAAGCTTCAGGTTTCATCTCATTCTCTGCAGTAATTGAAGAATAATGTTTTGTAATTAACTTGCTTAGTTTAGGGTTTTTTATATCCTTATATGAAACTGCTGTTCCTATTATAAAATCTTTATTATAAACCTTACTTAAACTCTCTAAATTATTTTGATAAAAATCAAAAAACTTGTCTGATTGTGAATATAAATTTGTAAAAGAAAAAAACAGTGAGAGCAAAGCAACCCTCATTGTTTTGTTATAAAAAAATATTTGATTTTTTATATTCATTAGTCAATTAATTCATTTGAATTAACTTCTTCAATAGGTATTGGAAGTCTCATTATTGATTCATCAGTTTTTAAAGTATTATCTATGTTTGCTTTAAATGTATAGATTACATTTCCATCATCATCTAAAGATTGAGTGTTGTGAGGAATAACTGTTTTTTCTAAGAACCAATCATGTCCTCTTCTTCTATTATTAAACCAATCTTCACCTTCAAACAATAACTCATAACGATACTCCCTCATTATTGCATCTCTAAATGATACTTGATCTCCTAAATAACCATTATGAGGAGTTAGACCTACCCTAGACAATACTTCTTCAACAAATGATAATTGCTGACCATTTTGAAGTTCATTTGATATTTCTGCTAGCATTAATAATAAATCAGCATATCTATAGACAATAAAATTCTGATTACCAACCCTTACATCATTAAATCTGTCTTTAGTAGACCATTTAAAAAAGAAAGGAAAAGCCACTGCCGGATTATTTCTATTAACAGTCCATAAAGTAGGGTAACATTTAAATGTATTATTTGGGTTATTTGCAGGCATTCTAATAAATTCTGATATATAGGTTGATGCCATTCTTGTATCCTCTGGATAAGTAGTATTATGAGATTCATATATATCAACATTTACCTTTAACCATCCAAATGTATTAGCAACTGAAAACTGTGATGGAGTAAATGCTCTAACGAAATCTAGAGACTCTTCTAAACTTGATTGAATTTCAAAAATTGATTCAGATGAGCCATCACTATCAGGAGAAACAAACAATGAAGCATAGTCATTAACCAATGCATAATTTCCATAAACTTCCATAGCATGATCATATGCCATTTGCCAATATTGACTACTACCATCATTTCCCGCTAATTGCATATAAACTTTAGCTAGTAACATGTTAACTGCATATGATTTTGGATAATGAGATGGCAAACTATTAGACATATAGGCTAAAGCACTATTACAATCGGCAATTATTTGATCATATATTTCTTGCTCGCTAGAAACAGCTAAATTTATTGTTTCAGAAGTTGTAGGAGTCAACCTAAGTGGCACCTCTTTCCATGCTCTTACTAAATTAAAATACGTATGTGCTCTAACAAAATAGGCTTGACCTAAAACATCATTAATTGTTGTCTGATCAGAATCTACAGGATTTTCTGAAGGAGTAATGGATGCTATTGCATCATTTGCTCGACCAATTATTCTATATGCACCCTTCCAGACTCTTCCTAAATCTACACTACCAGAACCTACATCAAGAGAACCTACTGTAAGATTATAAACAGAGTCAGGACTATTTCCACCTCTTTTTGTAAAACACATTCCAGAAGAAACAGTAAATAGCGTGTGATATGAGCTTGCATAATAAAAATATTGAGTCATTGATGAATAAATACCATCTAAAGCTTTTACAGCACTATCTGCATTACTAAAAACATTCTCATTAGCTAAAAATGGAGGGTCTTCCTCTAATGTACAGCTGTAATTAAATATTAATGCTGTTGATAAAATTAAAATTGCTAGTTTTTTCATAATATTATTAGTTAAGTTTCTTAAAATTCTAAATTAAGTCCAACCGTCCATGCTTTGACATTTGGTGATTGATAGAAATCTACACCTATTCTAGTAGCATCCCATAAGAATGATGTGATTTCAGGATCATAGCCACTATAATCTGTGATAGTAATTAAATTCTGTCCTGAAAGATAAATATTACATCTGGAGAACACTCCAGCCTCTTTAACTGGAATATCATACCCTAAGGTTATATTCTTTAATCTAAAATAACTTCCATCTTCAATTATTCTATCATTCATTGCCAGAGCATTATTATTTCCTGTATATCCAACTCTTGGATATAAGTTACTCTCAGAATCTGGTCTCCAAGCATTATAATAAGCGTCGCTTAAAACATTGCTAAATGTTCCTTCAGCAACACCTAAATCTAATTGCATACCATTTGCAATATCATTTCCCTCTACTCCATTAACTAAAGCAGTCAATGACCAGTTTTTGTAATTTAAATTAAGATTTAATCCATATACAAAATCAGGATTAGGGTTTCCAATTATAGTTCTATCAGAAGCATTAATTACACCATCACCATTTTGATCAATTATTCTGATATCTCCTGCCTGCACATTTTCTACCGTTATTTCATCAGTAGATTGGTAAATTCCATCAGTTGCATAGCCATAGAACAGACCTGGCTCTTCACCCTCAATAAATATGTTAGATGGATATTTAAAATATGTTCCCGTTGATACTGGAGTTCCTAAATAAAATGATCTATTTTCTATAACACCATTAGACATATATATCTCTGATAAAGGGATGCCAAGATCTCCTATTTTACTCTTATTAAATGAAATGTTACCACCTATAGAAAAATTAAAATCATCTGTGTCAGCAATTTGATATACTGCAGCAATTTCTAATCCCTTATTTTCTAATGTCCCTCTATTAGTATAAAAAGCCGCTCCATTTAGATTTTCAAATCCAGTAGATGGAGGTAGTGGTGGTAATTGCAATAAATCTTTTGTTTTCTTATTATAAACATCTATAGAACCGGAGATTGGAAGAAAATCTAACACAAAATCAGCTCCAAAATTTATTTGCTCTGTAGTTTCCCATTTTAAATTTTCGTTAGCAATATTAAGAGGTACGAATCCTATTGCTACACCATCCCCAGGAACTGCTACAAGCTCTGGGCCATAATTAGCAAAAGTTTGATATGCTCTAATAGCTTGATTTCCAATTCTACCCCAACCTAATCTAATCTTAAGTTCTTCAAATAAATTTAAATTAGAAATAAAATCTTCTTGATGAGCTCTCCACGCAAATGCTCCAGATGGGAAATAACTATATCTATTATCATCTGAGAATTTAGATGAACCATCTGCTCTAAAACTAACAGTAAAAACATACTTATTCATAAGTGTGTAGTTTACTCTTCCTAAATAAGATAATAATTGAGTTTTTGATTCTAATGTTCTTAGAGGAAGTGCAACTAGCTGTCCATAAAATGGATTAGTGTATGTAAATTGATAAGTTGAAAAGTCTTCTACACTATAAAAATCATTAACAGATTTTCTTACGTCATAAGTTACACCTAGAACAGCGTTTACTCTATGTCTGCTATTGCCTCTAAAATAGCTAATAAGATTATTTATTTGATATGAACTAGCATTTACCTCTGAAATATTTAATTGACCATTGGTAAAACTTCCTGTCCATGTAGAGGGCCCAGACCATCTTCTTCTTTCTTTCGTTCTATTATTACCTCCAATCCTTACACTATATTTTAATCCTCTGACTGGCAATTTATATGTAAGCTTGAAGTTTCCAAAATATCTCGTCTCATTAGAAATATCGTCATAATCATATATCCATTTTAAAGGATTAGAAATATATGCGTCTTCAGAATCATTTAAATCATCTTCAGGTAATGCAGCACTCAAGGGTCTAAATGCATTTACAGTTCTAGTAAAACTTCTACTTCCGGCTGCTCTATCACCATCTTGAGCAAAATCTCCTTTTGCTTTAAAAGCATTTACTCTAGTTTCTATTCTTAAATTTTCAGTTAGATCACGATTCAAATTAATTCTTACATCACCCTTTCTATAACTAGATCCTAAAACTGTGCCTTCATGATCTAAATAATCTGCAGAAACATAATAGTTGCCTTTGTCATCTCCACCACTGATTGTCATTCCTGTATTTTGACTTATACCCTGCCTGTATATTTCATCATGCCAATTACGAATCTGCATTGGATTCTCAGCTATAGTACCGTCTCCACTCATTGAATAAACTTGACCTTCATCTATATGATACAATTGTTGATTTGAATTATTAAGTTCATTTCTATATAATGCATAACCAACTCCATCAAGCATGTTCATTCTCTTAGAAACAGTAGCGGCAGTAGTAGTGGAATATGTTTTAATTTCTGCCTCACCAGACGAACCTTTTTTAGTAGTAATAATTATTACTCCATTAGCACCTCTTGAGCCATAAATGGCTGTAGCAGAAGCATCTTTAAGAACTTCTATACTTTCAATATCTCTAGGGTTTATTCCATTTAATCCATTTTGATTGACTTGAAGTGAATTTCCATCTAAAGCAACAGTAGCATCTTCAGAAGCAGAGGATACAATAATTCCATCAATTACATATAAAGGATCATTATTTCCCCTTAAACTGTTATTACCTCTAATTTTCACAGAAACACCTGCATTTGGATTTGCTAAATTTCCTGTAACTTGAACTCCTGCCACTCTACCTTGTAATAAATTATCTACGGTATTTGCCTGTCTAGCTGAAGTTTCATCAACTTTTACAGAAGCTACGGAACCAGTTAGATCCTTCTTTAGAACTGTACCATATCCTACTACTACAACTTCTTCTAATTCTGTAGTGTCTGTTTCCATTGAAATATTAACATTATCAACTAATGAAACATCGACTTCTTGTGAATAAAAGCCTACGTAAGAAAAAACTAATACATTATCCTGATCCGATGGAAGAAAGATTGAAAATTCTCCATCAAAATTAGTAACTGCACCAAGACTGGATGAATTTTTAACCTGAATTGATACTCCTGGCAATGGCATTCCTTGATCATCTACTACACTTCCTGTGACTGTTTTAGATTGAGAAAAAACAATAATAGGAAACAAGAAAAATAGAAGTAATAACTTTTTTACTAGATTCATAATTTTTAGTTTATAAATTAAATTGTAAATTGAATTTCATAAAAAAAAATCTATTTCATGAATAGATTTTTTCTTTATTTAGATTAAATATAAAGAATTTTTCAATAGAGAACAATCTGATTAGAAACGTAAAAAATAAATTCTAAATAACAATTTTATTAAACTATTAATTATCAATAATTTAAACCATGAATAAAAGGCTACTATATATAATAACTCTTTTAAGTGTTTTTTTTGTAAATGCTCAAAACTTAAAGTCTCCTAACTCTGAAATTGAATTAACTTTTTCTTTAACTAAAAAAGGAGTTCCTACATATAAAATATCATATAAAGATCAAGAAGTAATTAAACAAAGTAAATTAGGATTAGAACTTAAAGGTGATGATCTAATCTCTGGTTTTACAATCGCTAATACAGGTAAGTCAACATATGATAATACATGGGAAACAGTATGGGGGGAAGAATCTTCTATCAGAAACCACTACAACGAACTTTCAATTGAACTTCTGCAAGAAGCAACTAATAGAAAAATTTTAATTCGTTTTAGAGCATTTGATGAAGGTGTTGGATTTAGATATGAATTTCCAAAACAAGATAATTTAGGTCATTTTGTAGTAAAAGAAGAGCATAGTGAATTTGCAATGACTGGAGATCACAAAGCTATTTGGATTCCTGGAGATTATGATAATAATGAATATGATTATGTTACATCAAAACTTTCTGAAATTGAAGGTCTTTTTGATCAAGCTTTTACTGGAAATGTTTCTCAAACTCAATTTTCAAAAACAGCTGTTCAAACTTCATTACAACTAAAAACAGATGACGGTCTTTATATTAATTTACATGAAGCAGCACTTTTAGATTATTCTACTATGCATCTTGATCTTGACCCAAAAACTCTTGTTTTTAAATCATGGCTTACACCTGATCCATTAGGAAATAAAGCATATATGTATGCACCATCTAAAACCCCTTGGAGAACAATAATGGTAAGTGATGATGCAAGAGATATCTTGTCAAATAGAATTACATATAACTTAAATGATCCTATTGCAATTGAAGACCCTTCATGGATAAAACCTATGAAATATATTGGTGTATGGTGGGAAATGATAACCGGTAAAAGTTCATGGAATTATACAGATGATCATAAATCTGTAAGATTAGGTGAAACTGATTTTGAAAATTCAAAGCCAAATGGAAGACATGGAGCTAACAATGAAAATGTAAAATACCATATCGATTTTGCTGCAGAACATGGAATTGATGCTGTGCTCGTTGAAGGATGGAATATTGGATGGGAAGATTGGTTTGATAATTCAAAGGATTATGTTTTTGACTTCCAAACTACATATCCTGATTTTGATATTGTTGAACTAAATA
>JAZABS010000044.1:0-26246 GCA_036136835.1 Bacteroidota bacterium | reverse complement strand
TATCTTCATGTGCCAAAATTAATTTTTCAAATTCACTTAATGTATTTGATTTCATTATAGATAAACTTATTGAGTTGATTTTATTTATAACATTATGTATGTCATTAGACATGGATCTGTAATTTTTTATTGCCTCTGAAGTATTTTGTTTATGACCTAGATATATAAAAAATAAATTTTCTTTAAATGATGGGTTATAATTGACATTTTCAATTGTTCTGCTATTTCCAGTTTTTCTGAATAATATAGGATTTTCTTTATCACAGCATGCAATATCATATCCACTGCCATTAAATGTTAAATCAAGTAAATCATAGGGGCTGATTTTTGCCCATAATGATAAATTATTAATTAGAGTAGATGATGATCCTAACCCCCATTCTTTAGAAAAGTCCAATTTAGTAGTAAACTTGATGCCTGAGTTTGTAAAAGCTTTACTATTAAGTTTTTTTATTCCATTAAATATTGAAACCATTTTATCTGAAAATTTATTCTTTCTTTTTTCATATATAAATTTGTCTTTCGATATGGCAAATAAATCATCAAACCATTTTTTGCCATCGAAATCATAGCTAGTCCAAGAAATTTGATTAATGTTTTTTGTTTCCTTTACTTCTAAGCTTTGTGAAAATTTTGAAGGTAATGCTAATGCTTGAGCGCCATCTAGGACAAGGTATTCAGAAGTTAATAATATTTTTCCATTACTTTTATACTTCATCTGATTTGCGAAGTTTAATTAAATAATTTTGAACATTACTATTACTAACAATTTCATTTTTAAAATATTCTATAGCTAATTTTTTCTCTGATTCTGATGCTTCTAATGAATTCAATATATTTATAAGATGCATTTTCATATGCCCCTTTTGAATTCCAGATGTAATTAAAGATCTTAGTGCACCATAATTTTGAGCAAGGCCAACTGATGCTGTTATTTGCATTAATTCTTCTGCAGTGGGCTTGTCTAACATATCCAATGCTAATTTAACTAGAGGATGAAGATTAGTTATACCGCCAACAGTGCCCAATGCTAATGGTATTTCAATTGAAAAATTGAAAATTCCATTTTCAATGCTAGCTTTACTTAGGCTTGTATACTTCCCTTTTCTTGATGCGTATGCATGTATTCCTGCTTCTATTGCTCTAAAGTCATTTCCAGTTGCTATAGCAACAGCATCAATGCCATTCATTATACCCTTATTATGTGTAACAGCTCTAGAAACGTCTAATTCAGCTATTTTTACTGCCTGAATAAATTTTTCACAAAAACCATCATATTCTTCCCTTATATTTAATTCTTTTACTTCGCAAGATACTTCGGCTTTAACCAGACAATCTGGAACATAATTTGAAAGAATACTCATTATAACTTTAATTTCATTTTTTTCTATTTTATACTCATTATATTGATCTGTTTTTTCTAAAAATGATTTTGATACTTGTTCTAGACAAGAGTTAATAAAGTTAGCTCCCATTGCATCAACAGTATTAAATGAAATATTAATTTGATAATATCCATTCATGTCTGATGTTTTGTCATTTAATTGAATATCTATTATACCACCACCTCTTTTTTTCATGTTTGATACGATATTCTCAGTGCTTTCAATTAAAATAGACTTTACTGAATTAAAATAAGAAGTAATTATTTCCTTTTCTCCTAAATAAATAAAATGTATTTGCCCTGATTTAATTTTTGATATAACTTTTGTTTTAAATCCGCCCAATTCAGACCATAATTTTGCTGATTTTGATGCTGCAGCAATTACAGAACTTTCTTCAATTACCATTGGAATGCTATAAACCTTGCTATTAATTAAAAAATTTGGAGCAATAGAAAAGGGTAGATAAAAATTAGTTAAGGTGTTTTCAGAAAATTCATCATGAAGTTTTTGAAGCTTTTCATCATTATTTAAATATTTTCTTAAAATTTTTTTTGCATTTTCAGAATCATTAAAAAAATTATTAACTACCCAGTCTAGTTTTTTATCCTTAGATAGTTTTGAAAACCCTTTAATTTTTTTGTTCATTTTCAAAATTTAATTTATATCAAATATAATATTCTACAATAATAATATATTGATAGTATAATTTATTATTGAATATTCAAAATTATTAGATAATTTATAATATTTTAGTGAATCTTTTAATTTATATAATATGACTGATTCAAATATCTTATCAAATCAAAAACAATTTTTAGGCCATCCTGTTGGACTTTATATATTGTTTCTAACAGAAATGTGGGAGAGATTCTCTTACTATGGAATGAGAGCAATTTTAGTTCTCTATTTAGTTGCTGAAGTTGGAATTGAAAATGCAGGATTAGGCTGGAGTAATGAAGATGCTCTTGCTTTATATGGCTGGTATACTATGTTTGTATATGTAGCCTCAATCCCTGGAGGTATTATTGCTGATAAAATAATTGGCCAAAAGAAGGCTGTTTTTTGGGGAGGAATGCTATTAGTTGCTGGACATTCTGTTCTAGCAATAGAAGCCTTATGGGCCTTTTATACTGGTCTTAGTTTAATTGTTATGGGTGTTGGAATGTTAAAACCTAATATTTCAACAATGGTTGGAGGATTATATCCAAAAGAAGAACAGAACAAAAGAGATATGGGTTTCTACATTTTTTACATGGGAATTAATCTTGGAGCTGCAGCTTCTGCTTTATTGGTTGGATATATTGGTGAAACTATTGGTTGGCATTATGGTTTTGGTCTGGCTGGAATTGGAATGGCATTAGGACAGTTAACTTACTGGTATGGTCAGAAATATTTAACACATGTTGGTAATCTTGTTATAGATGAAAGGGATGAATCAGAAAAAGTAGGAGATAACTTAATTTCTTCAATATTTAAATCAAATAATTCAATAATAGGATTTTTTATAACCCTGTGTTTGGGTATTTATATATGGTTAGGTCAAGGTTCCCTAGATTATGGTTTGTTAGTGATGGGATTAGCATTTGCTGTAGGGGTAGCAATTGTAGTGTATAATGATGGGAATAGAATTGAAAAAGACAGAATTCTAGTAACATATTTATCTTTCTTAATTATAATTGTTTTTTGGGGATCATTTGAACAAGCTGGTGGCTTATTAAATGTTTATGCTGCACAAAAAACTAATTTAGTTTTATCTGAGAATTTTATTGTTCCAGCAAGTTGGTTCCAATCAGTTAATGCTATTTTTATCTTAATTTTTGCTACTCTAGTTGGTAGTTTTTGGGTATGGTGGAAAAACAGAAAACGTGAATCTTCCTCATTATTTAAAATGGCAATTGGAGTTATTATAATGGGATGGGGATTTTTCTTTATGTCTGCAGCTTCTATGCAATATGAAGCAGAAGGATTGTCAAGCATGCACTGGTTAATTTTAGCATATTTATTCCATACAATTGGAGAATTGTGTGCTTCACCTGTTGCATTATCTTTTATAACAAAACTTGCACCAGAGAGATGGATGGCATTTATGATGGGAGCTTATTTTGCAGTGACCGGATTAGGAAACAAGGTTGCAGGCTTGCTAGGTGAATCAGCTACAGAGGTAGGTGAATTCGCAATATTCACTGGTATAGCAGTATTTTGTACAATCTTTGGCTTACTTGTTCTAATGATTATTAAGCCATTAAAGCGATTAACTCATAATGCTGAGGAATCTATAGCATAGATATTTATGGAACAAAATTCAAATAATGAGTTTTTTAAGGATTCTGTTTTAGGACATCCCTCGCTTTTATTTGTTCTTTTCTTTACTGAAATGTGGGAGAGATTCTCTTACTATGGGATGCGTGCTATTTTAGTTATCTTTTTGACTGGTCTGATTATTGGTGATAATCCTGGATGGGGATGGTCTTCTTCAGAAGCCTTGTCTTTATTGGGTACATATGCAATGTTTGTTTATTTGACACCTCTTTTGGGTGGGTGGTTAGCTGATAATAAGATTGGTTATAGAATGGCAGTAGTGATTGGGGCATTATTTATGACTTTAGGTCATGCTTCAATGGCTGTAGAGACCCCAACTTTTTTGTATTTAGGAATTACCTTTTTAGTTATTGGAAATGGTTTTTTCAAACCTAATATGACATCAATAATTTCTAAGATATATGAAGGAAGAGATGATAAAAAAGATGGAGCATATAACATCTTTTATATGGGTGTTAATGCAGGAGCATTTATTGGAATTATGTTATGTGGATGGATTGGAGAGAAGATTGGATGGAGCTATGGTTTTGGTTTAGCTGGTATTTTTATGCTTTTAGGCATGTTACAGTTTTATTATGCACAACCTCTATTTGGCACAATAGGAGACAAACCCGAAAAAAAGAAAGTTAATGAATTAGAAATAATCGAAAACAAAGAAAAACTTAATCCTTTTCTTTCTATAGACTATATATTAATATTCATATTTGTTATAAGTGCACTTATTTTTATTGTAAATGATCCATTAAGTAAAATTGGAGATATAGATACATTTAATTTTACTGTTTTTGGAATGGAAGATTCTCTGTTTTATGCGCTATTAGCTGTAATCACTTTTGTTTTAATACTTATTATCAGAATTCCTAGATATTCTATAATTGTTAGAGACAGGATGATAGCCTTTGCAATTTTTTCTTTATTTACCGTTTTTTTCTGGGCTGGTTTTGAACAAGGCGCTGGCTCATTGCCAATTTATACTAGAGATTTTACTGATAGATTTTTAGAAGGTGGTGCAGCAACCACATTTAAGATTATTGACTTATTGGTCACTGTTATTCCTCTAGCAATTATTACTTATGTGCTTATTAATTTATTTAAAATGACATACAAAAAAATTGCACTTTCTAACTCCATATTGGGATTCAGTTTTATAATTGTATGGGGAATTGTCATATATAAATTATTTGTTGAATTTCAGTCTACTGAAACAGAAGTTCCCGTTACATGGTTTGCTATTTTAAATTCATTATTTATAATAATATTTGCTCCATTATTTACAAGGTGGTGGGATAGTGAATATAATCCGCCAGCTTCAGTAAAATATTTTTTAGGATTAGCATTACTAGGTTTAGGGTTTGGTTTTTTAGCATTTGGAGCACGTAATGTACCCTCTGGAGCTGAAACTGCAAGTTTGAGTATGATGTGGCTAGTTTTAGCATATTTGTTTCATACATTAGGTGAGCTTTGCTTATCTCCAATGGGGTTATCGTATTTAAGTAAATTAATTCCAGCACGAATGATAGCATTTATGTTTGGAGTATATTATTTAGCAATAGCTATTGGTCAAAAACTAGCTCACTATGTAGGTGGAGATATTGACAAGATTACCCAAGAGTATAGTTTATCAGGGTTTTTCTTAATTTTTACTATCATACCAATAATTTTAGGAGTTTTATCGTTATTATTACACCCACTTCTAAAAAAATTAATGCACGGAATAAAATAAAATATGCTTAGATATTTATTTATAATATTATTTGTTTTTAATTCCTACCAAATTTATTCTCAGGACATAAATTGGTTAACTCTTGATCAAGCATTAGAACTTCAGAAAAAGAGTCCAAAGAATATTATAATGGATGTTTATACAAATTGGTGCGGTCCATGTAAGCTATTAGATAGGAATACTTTTCAAAACAAAGATGTATCTGCTTTTATAAATAAATATTATTATGCAGTTAAGTTTGATGCGGAAGGGGATTCACAGGTAAATTACGATGGAAAGGTATTTACTAATCCAAATTTTGATCCTGAAAGGGTTAGAAGAAGAAATGGAACCCATCAATTGACTAGATATTTAGGAGTAAGTGCATATCCAACTATAATTTTTATGGATGTTAATTCTAATTTAATCACTTATGTTAGAGGTTATAAAACTCCTCAGCAACTTGAGTTATGGTTAAAGCTATTTAAAGATGAAGCGTACAAATCGATAAAATCACAGGAAGAATTTAATAAATATTATGAGTCTTTTGTGTCTGAATTTTCTTCTACTAAATAATTATAAATATATTTTGCAGTTTTATTACTCGCACCTTTTCCACCAAGAATAACTTCAAGTTCATTGTAGCTTTGAATAATCTTTTCTCTATGGTTTTTATCTAAAATTATTCTTAATTCTTTAGCTAGATTGTCTTTATTGCAATGATTTTGTATTAATTCTTTTACTATTAATTTATTTGCAATTAAATTAACTAGAGAAATATACTTTAGGTTTTTGATTAAGATTTTCCCAATAAAATAAGTTATCCAGCTTGATTTGTAGCATACAATTTGAGGAACTTTAAATAGTGCAGTTTCAAGAGTAGCAGTTCCTGAAGTTACAATTGCTGCTTTGCAATTTTTTAAAAGTTCATAAGTTTTATTTTGAATAATTTCTACATTATTGTTCTTTATATACTTTTCATATGTAGTTATTTTTTGTGATGGAGCTGCTGCAATAATAAACTTGTAGTCTTGAAATTCATTAACAACACTAATCATAGTAGGTAATATCATTTTAATTTCTTGATCTCTACTTCCTGGTAGCAATAATATTGTTTCCTCGTGTTTATAATTTTCATTATTTATATATTTTGATTTATTTATTTCATCTAATAGTGGATGACCAACAAATGAAACATTTAAATCATGTTTTTTATAAAAATCTTTTTCAAAAGGTAAAATAACATACATTCTATCAACTACCTTTTTAATTGTATTAATTCTACTTTCTTTCCATGCCCATATTTGTGGTGAAATATAATAGTGATTTTTAAATCCATTTTTTTTTGCCCACTCAGCAATTCTTAGATTAAATCCTGGAAAATCTATATAGATTATAATATCAGGATTGAATTTAATAATATCAGATTTACAAAATGAAATATTTTTTAATATTGAAAGTAGATTTAAAAAAACTTCAAGAAATCCCATAAAGGAATAATCTTTATGATGTTTTGCAAGGTTGCTAGTTTCTTCTTCAATTAAATCTCCACCCCAACATCTAAAACTAGCACTTCTATCTAATTTCTTTATTTCTTTAATTAGATTTTACCCATGAAGATCACCTGATGCCTCTCCAGCTATTATATAATATTTCAAGCTATATTAGATTTAATATTAATGTAAACAGCGCCATAATTATTGTAGTGATTAAAACACCTCTAGCTCTATAATCTTGCTTTTTTTTAATAAATACAAGAAAAACAAAAAGATTCATAATAGCTCCTAAACTTATTAGTTTGCTTAATATTCCTTCATCAAAGGATTTTAAAATAACCTCAATAATTGATGGATTTTCATGAAGAAAAATTATTGCAAGAACTAATCCAGCAAGATTAGCTACAAAACCAACAATAATTCCTATTAATATTTCCTTTTTAACCATTTAGATTCCATTTGTTTATCTCATCAATTTCTGAATATGAAGTCATATCATACATAATTGGAACGATTGAGATATATCCACTTTTTAGTGCTGATTGATCAGTATCTTTACCTTTATCAAGATTTATATGTTCACCTGTTAACCAATAATATTTTTTTCCATTTGGGTTTTCTCTCTTGTCAAACGTTTCTTTCCAATATGATTTTGCCTGCCTAGTAATTTTAATTCCCTTATACTTAGCACCTTTTCTTATTTTTGGAAAATTTACGTTTAAGATTATATTTTTTTTATTTGATTTTTCTAATACTTTTCTGGAAATGTGCTCAACATGTTTTTCACATGACTCAAAGCTTACATTCCAGCTATAATCGGACAATGAAAAGCCTATTGATGGAATTCCTTCAATTCCAGCCTCAATAGCTGCACTCATCGTTCCAGAATAAATAACATTAATTGAAGCATTAGACCCATGATTAATCCCAGAGACACATAGATCTGGTTTCCTTTCTAAAATTTCATTAACTGCTAGTTTTACACAATCAGCAGGTGTTCCAGAAGTACTATATTCAGTTTGAGGCCCATTATCTATTTTTTCTTTCTTACAGTATAAAGTGTCATCAACAGTTATTGCATGCCCCATTCCACTTTGTGGACTATCTGGAGCTACCACAACTACTTCTCCAATTTTATTCATTACCTTAACCAATGTTCTTAGTCCAGGCGCAGTTATACCATCATCATTGGTTACTAATATAAGAGGTCTTTTTTTCATTTTATCTAATATACTTTATACAAAAGTAATTAAATAAATAATTGTAATCTTTAACAAAAAATTATATGTATAATAGAATAAAATCATTTGTTTTTTATTTAATTTCGAATCATCATTATTATATGAAGAAGAATTTTTTTATAATATCATTAACTTTTATTTTAGGTTTAGCTTCTTGTAGTTTTACCACTAGAGAATTTAATGAATCAGACAGGGATAAGCTCCTTATGCAAATCATTTCATATGTTTTAGATCAAGGACATTTTGTTAAAAAAGATATTAATGACGAATTTTCTAAAAAAGTATTTAATGATTATATGCAAAGAATTGATCCTTATAAAAGATATTTTTATAAGTCTGATATCGAGGAATTTAAAAAATATGAATATGAACTGGATGATCAATTTTTAAATGCACAAGTAGATTTTTTTGAATTAACCTATAACAGAAGTCAATTAAGATTTAACGAATCACAATCAATATATAAGGAAATACTTGGCAAGCCATTTAATTATCAATTGGATGAAGATTTTAATGCTGATTTTGAATCTTTAGATTATGTAAGTAATAAAGAAGAAATGAAAGATAGGTGGAGAAAACAACTGAAATTCTCATCTATTGAAACTTATAATGATTTATTGGAAGAAGAAGAAAATGAATTGGATGAAAATCCATCCTATGAAAAAAAATCTAATTCAGAAATTGAAGCTGAAGCCAGAGAATCAACTTTAAAAACTCTTGATGAAATGTATGATTTTTATGATGATATTGATCGATCATCTTCTTTTGCATTTTATATAAATTCTTTTGTTGAACAGTATGATCCACATACTATATATTATGATCCTGAAGCTAAGGATAGATTTGATGTAGATATGTCAGGAAACTATGCTGGTATTGGAGCAAGATTAACAAAAAAATTTGATAGAATAGAGATTGTAGAAATTATTTCTGGAGGCCCAGCATGGAGACAGAATTTATTAGAAGTTGGAGATGTTATTTTAAAGGTTCGTCAAAATGATGAAGATGAATCAACTAGTATAACAGGAATGCCTCTTAGTGATGCAGTTAAACTAATAAAAGGACCAAAAGGAACTAATGTTATACTGACCTTAAAAAAAGTTGATGGAGAAATAGTAGATTTAAAAATAAAAAGAGATATAGTGCTTTTAGAAGAAACATATCTCAGATCATCAGTTGTAAGTAAGCATGAAAATCTATATGGATTTATTAACCTTCCTAAATTTTATATTGATTTTGATAATTCAAGTAGCAGAGATGCTGCAAGGGATGTTAAGAAGGAGATTGAAAGACTAAAGAGCTTGGGGGTTAAAGGTATTGTATTAGATTTAAGAAATAATGGAGGCGGATCATTAAAAACAGTTGTAGAAATGGCTGGGCTATTTATACAAGATGGACCAATTGTTCAAGTAAGGTCAATGGATAAAGATAGTCAAGTTTTAAAAGATAAGGATCGATCAATAATATGGGAGGGCCCTTTAGTAATTCTAGTAAATGAATTCTCAGCATCAGCTTCTGAAATTTTAGCTGCTGCAATGCAAGATTATAAGAGAGCTATAATAATTGGTGGTAAACAAACATATGGTAAAGGAACTGTTCAAAATGTACTTGATTTAAATAGAATGGTTAAGAATAATACAAATGGAGATCTTGGCGCATTGAAATTTACCACTCAAAAATATTATAGAATAAATGGAGGTTCTACTCAATTAGAGGGTGTAAAAAGCGATATTGTAGTGCCAAATAGATATACCTACGTGGATTTTGGTGAAAAAGATCAAGAAAATCCACTTGAATGGGATAAGATAGATCCTGTTTCTTATAAGCCTTGGAAAACATTCTTTGATTATAATAAGACAATTCAGGCTAGCAAAGACAGAATGGAATCAAGTGATTTTATAAGTTTAATTGATGATAATGCTAAATGGATTAAGTCTATTAGAGACAGAGATATATATGATTTAAACTATAAAAAGTTTAAAGATGATTTATTATCAAATGAAGAAAAAGCAAAGAAGTTTAAAAAAATATCTGAATATTCATCTGATTTAGTTTTTAGTTCACTACCATATGAAATAGCATTAATTGCTAAGGATTCAACTTTAGGAGAAAAAAGAAAAAGATGGCATAAGAACCTTGCAAAAGATATTTATGTAAATGAAGCCTTAAATGTGTTGAATGATTTGAGACTATCATATATAGATAGATAATAACTCTATTTAATCATAAAAAATTGAAAAATCCCTTTTTTAACATCAATAAAAATTTATCTGGGATAATTAGCTTAATTTTTATAATTCTTGTTGGATTTATTGCCTTGTTTGGATATGTTTTAGCTCCAGATAATTCAAAAAATGCAAACCAAATGCATTTATCAATTCATTCTAAAAGTCCAGGTTTTGAGGTTGATATGTTTGTTATTCCTAATAAAGTTGAGAACCAGTCATTAATCGACAAATTTTTAAACGGAAATAAGAATCCCGATAAAGAAATTCCAGTTATTGATTGGACAATGGATAATGACACACTATATTATCGGGAGTATGATCAATTTGAAACAAAAAAAATGTCTGTATCATTATTTGACCAACCTCCTATACAAAAAAAAGTCTTTTACCTAGGGACTGATAAATTTGGAAGAGATGTTTTGAGTAGAATTATTATTGGTGCAAGAATATCGTTTTCAATTGGATTTATTGCAGTATTTATTTCATTAGTAATAGGAATAATACTAGGAAGTTTATCTGGCTATTATTCTGGATTTATTGACCAAATTATAATGTGGCTAATTAATGTAACCTGGTCTATTCCCACTCTTCTTTTAGTCATTGCTATTACTTTAGCTTTAGGTAAAGGATTTTGGCAAGTTTTTATTGCTGTTGGATTAACAATGTGGGTAGAGGTAGCTAGAGTTGTTAGAGGTCAAGTTAAATCAATTAAACAAAGAGAATATGTAACTGCAGCTCGTGTTCTAGGGTTTAGTGATTATAGAATAATTACTAGGCATATTTTACCAAATATCACCTCTCCTTTAATAATTATTTCTGCTGCAAATTTTGCTGCTTCAATTTTAATTGAGAGCGGGTTGAGTTTTCTTGGATTAGGGGCTCAGCCTCCTATGTCTAGTTGGGGATCAATGATTAAAGATCATTATAATTATATAATTTTAGGAGAACCATTTTTGGCTATCATACCTGGATTATGTATAATGTCCCTTGTTATGGCTTTTATGCTTCTAGGGAATTCTTTAAGAGATGTGCTAGATGTTAAAAATTAATTTTCTAATTGAGGATATTGTAATAATATTTTATTTACAAAGATCTTTATCTGTTCTTCTTTCTTACCCCTTTTAGTTGGAATATATCCCTTGCCTACACCTTGCCATATTAACTCATTTTTTTTATAATCAATTATATCAATAAATAATACTCCCTCTGTATAGTTGTGATAATAGTAAGAATTATACCAAGGTCCAATACTTAGTCCTGAACCGTAATAATCATAACCTGGGTAATAATTAATTTTTTTATTTGCCTCTGTGAAGAAATTAATTAATATATCTGGCTCAATTAAACTTTTTCTAAGTCCTTTGCTTGATAATTCAACATCTATAGCATTTAAAATTCTTTTCTTGTCAATATCATTAATTTCAGCTTGATCTACTCCTTTTTTAGAAAAAGCATATGTTTTATATTCATTGAAATTAGTTTTATTGTTAAAATCAGAATTAACTCTAATAACATTACATGATGTTAGAATCAATATTAGAGAACCTAATATAACTTTGCTTATTATTTTCATCTTATTTATATTTTATCAATTAATTTATTATCAACTATATTTGGAATGGTTACTTTAAGAAGGGGTTCTTTTTTCATTGCCCTTTTAATTTCAAAAACTGAACCTTCATTTCTTGCCCAACTTCTTCTAGAAACACCATTATTTACATCCCAAAATAACATTGATTTTAGATTGTCTTCACTTTGTTTAGAACCATCAAGAACCATACCAAAACCTCCATTAATTGCTTCTCCCCATCCAACACCTCCACCATTATGAATACTAACCCATGTAGCTCCTCTAAAACTATCTCCAATTACATTTTGTATTGCCATATCTGCGGTATATTTTGATCCATCATTAATATTTGAAGTTTCTCTAAAAGGAGAATCTGTTCCTGACACATCATGATGATCCCTGCCTAGTACAATAGATCCTTTTATAATATTATTTTTTATAGCATTGTTAAAAGCTCTAGCAATTTCTATTCTACCTTCTGAATTTGCATATAAGATTCTTGCTTTTGAACCTACTACTAAAGAATTTTCCTTAGCTTGATTAATCCAATTTATGTTATCTTTTAATTGAAGTCTAATTTGTTTAGGAGACTTTTTCATTATTCTTTCTAAGATTTTACTTGCGATCTCATCTGTTTTATCTAGATCCTGTTGCTTACCACTGCAACACACCCATCTAAATGGTCCAAATCCATAATCAAAGCACATTGGACCCATAATATCTTGAACGTAGCTTGGAAATTTAAAGTTAATGCCATCTTTACTAATTACATCAGCTTTTGCTTTTGATGCTTCTAGGAGAAATGCATTCCCATAATCAAAAAAGTAGGTGCCTCTTTTTGCATGTTTATTAATTAGTTTTGCATGCTCAACTAAACTTTCTTTAACTTTTTTCTTAAAAAGTTTTGGGTTTTGGTAAATCATTTTATTTGCTTTCTCAAAACTTAACCCTGCTGGATAATAACCTCCAGACCATGGATTATGAAGTGATGTTTGATCACTTCCAATATCTACATGTATTTTTTTGTTATAAAACTCTCTCCATAAATCAACAACATTACCATGATATCCTATAGAAACAATTTCTTTACTGTTTATAGCTTTTTTTACTCTATTTATCAATAGATCCATGTCTTCAATTATCTCATCTACCCATCCTTGTGAATGTCTAGATTGGATAGCCTTTAAATTAACTTCTGCACAAACAGTTATACATTTTGAAATATTACCTGCTTTTGGTTGTGCTCCACTCATTCCACCTAGACCTGATGTAAGAAAAACTTTTCCTCTAGGGTTTTTACCTATTTTTCTAAATGCGTTTAATACTGTTATAGTTGTTCCATGAACAATACCTTGTGGGCCTATATACATATAGCTTCCTGCAGTCATTTGTCCATATTGTGTAACTCCTAATGAATTAAATTTTTCATAATCAATTTTTTTTGAATAATTAGGAATAACCATTCCATTAGAGACCACTACTCTTGGAGCATTTTTATTTGATGGAAACAACCCAAGTGGATGACCAGAATTAATAACTAGAGTCTGTTTATCTGTCATTTCAGACAAATATTTCATACAGATTAAATATTGTGCCCAATTTTGAAATACAGCTCCATTACCTCCATATGTAATTAACTCATGTGGATGCTGAGCTACTCTCTCATCTAAATTATTTTGAATCATTAGCATAATAGCAGCAGCTTTTTTTGAACGACATGGATATTGGTTGATTGGTCTTGCATACATTTTATATGTAGGTCGATATCTATACATATAAATTCTTCCATATGCATTTAATTCTTTGTTAAATTCTTTAATTAGAGACTTATGATGTTTTTTATCAAAATATCTAAGAGAATTTCTTAGAGCTAATTTCCTCTCAATATTTGTTAAAACATTTTCTCTAATTGGAGCATGATTTATTTTTAAATCATATTTCCTTTTAGCTGGCAATCTTTTCGGGATACCTTCTCTAATTTGATCTTTAAAAGTCATAATTAATTTAATTTGTACATGGATCAAATCCATAGGGACAATGCCTGCAATTACTTTGACAGCAATATCCTCTTTTTAAATGATATTTTTCAGTATAACATTTATATCCTTCTTCAGTTATATAATAATCATCTTGATCCATGCTGCCTGAGAAATAATTAGCTTGGTAAAGATAAAGCAAATTCAATTAAATTTGAATTATCTTTGAATGAGAAATGAAAAGGTATTTAGTCTTTATATTATGTGTCTTCTTTTTACAAAGTTGTGGTTCAAAAAGAATCATTTATAATTATGAAGATGATAGAAAGGAAGTTACTTCAAAGAAAAAGAAAACAAAGAAGAAAAAGGTAAAAGAAAAAAAGCCTATTATTCCAGTAATAAGAACAACTGAAGATTATATTGATTATTATAGTGCAATTGCAATGGATGAGATGAGAGAATACAAAATTCCTGCAAGTATTACTCTTGCTCAAGGAATTTTGGAATCTGGATCTGGAAAAGGAACATTAGCAACTAAAGCTAATAATCACTTTGGAATTAAGTGTCATGACTGGAATGGCCCAAAAGTTTATCATGATGATGATGAAAAACAAGAATGCTTTAGAAAATATTCCTCTCCAGAATTTTCTTTTAGGGATCATTCAATATTTTTAACAGTTAGAGGTAGATATTCTGATCTCTTTAAATTAAATCGGGATGATTATAAGTCTTGGGCAAAGGGTCTTAAAAAGGCTGGATATGCTACTGATAAAAAGTATGCTCAAAAACTGATTGACTTAATTGAGCGTTATGAATTGTACCAATATGATAATGTAGTTTTAAAAAAGAAAAAATCTAAGGAAAAGCTTTACAAGGTCAAAAAAGGCGATACTCTATATTCTATATCTAAGAAATTTAAGATTTCAGTAGATAGTCTAATGCAATTAAATAATTTATATTCTGAAGGATTAACTATTGGTCAAAGAATTATCATAGGGGATAAATAGTATCCAAGACATCAACAAATTTTCGGAAAATATCAAAATAGTGGACCAGTGAGGATTAGGTTGATACATGCCTGTACCAATTTTATGTTGATGGCCTTGAATATCTATATAAATTTTAATTAAAAATTAAAACTGAACAAATTTAATTGAAAATTCAATGTAAATGTGATGGGTGTATTGAATTAAATCAACAATTATTTGTTAATAATTTGATCTATAATTCATTGTTTGTTACTATTAGTGCGCCAGTATTCCCATCCCACGGAATATCTACTCTAAAATTATGATCTTCGCATATTTTTTTAACCAAAATTTTCATTTTTTCACTATTGCCAGTGATTATCTCAATATCTCTATTTCCATGATTATATTCAGTAATAAGTAGATTAGCCAAAGTTTCTTCAACTTCAGCATATTTTAAACCATGTAAATCAATTTTAACCAACTATGTAGAAAAGCTATTTTATCTTATGTTTTATGGATTCAAACCTTTTAAATTCTTCTTCTGAAAGACCTCTAAGCAATAGTGATTTAAACTCTAAATCTAACTTTTCTTTGTTAGGAGAAACTCCATTTTCTGCTAGATAGCTAGCTTTTTTTTGGGTAGAATATATTGCTCTACAAACATGATTCATTTTGTTTTCATCAAGCCCAATTTCTTGAAAAAGTTCAAAATTTAATTTCTTTACTTCTTCTATTGAAGTATATTCTTGCGATTGAGCAAAACCTGCAAATGATGCTGTTAAAAACGCAAATATTAAGAACAACATTTTCAAATTAATGTATTCGTGTAATTTTTTCATTGTAGAGTATTTTCCTTAAATATAGTATTTATTTTAACTTGGAGATGTATATATCGTCATCTTTTTTCTCAACTGCAATTAACCCAAGTTTTCTTAGGCTTTTTGTTGATTTATCCCATGCTTTATTGCTTAGTCCAGCTTTATCTTTTATTTCAGAAAGTAATACATGCTGACTAGATAAGAGATCATATATAATTTTTTCATTGTCACTTAATTCAATTTTTTTTCTTTCCGGTTTCATTTGGGGAAAGAATAATACCTCTTGAATTGAACTAATATTTGTCATTAGCATTACTAGTCTATCAATTCCTATACCAATACCTGAAGTTGGAGGCATTCCATATTCAAGCGCACGTAAAAAATCATAATCAATAAACTCAGTTGCCTCAAGATCTCCTTTTTGTGAAAGTTTTAGTTGGTCTTCAAACCTATTTTTTTGATCAATCGGGTCATTTAATTCACTATAACCATTTGCTATTTCTTTCCCATCAATAATCAATTCGAATCTTTCTGTAAGATTTGGGTTTGATCTATGCTCTTTTGTCAATGGACTCATTTCTTTTGGATAGTCAATAATAAATGTTGGTTGAACAAATTCATGCTCACATTTTTCACCAAAAATAGCATCAACAAGTTTTCCTACACCCATAGTTTTATCAACTTCTATTCCCATATCTTTAGCAGTTTTTCTTAATTCATCTTCATTCATATTAGAAACATCTACTCCTGCATATTTTTTTATTGCATCAAGAATAGAAATTCTAGGATAGGGTGCTTTATATTCAATTGTGTGTTCTCCATACTTAATTTTTGAAGAACCACTTGATTCAATTGCAACCTTTTCAAGAAGTTGTTCAGTAGTTTCCATCATCCAGAAATAATCTTTATATGCAACATAAAATTCTAGCATTGTAAACTCTGGATTATGAGACCTGTCCATTCCTTCATTTCTAAAGTCTTTTGCAAACTCATATACACCATCAAATCCACCTACAATCAGCCTTTTTAAATAAAGTTCATTAGCAATTCTTAAATAAAGAGGGATATTAAGAGCATTGTGATGAGTCAAAAATGGTCTTGCTGCAGCTCCTCCTGGAATTGGTTGTAATATTGGTGTTTCAACTTCCAAATAATCTTTATCGTTTAAAAAACTTCTAATACTATTTATAATCTTTGTTCTTTTAATAAAAGTTTCTTTAACTCCAGGATTAACAATCAAATCAACATAACGTTGTCTATATCTTTGCTCTGGGTCATTAAATTCATCATAAGTATTTCCTTCAGCATCTACCTTTGGCAGAGGCAATGGTTTTATAGATTTATTTAGTATTGTAAATTTATTTACAAGGACAGTTTTTTCTCCGACTTTAGTTTTAAATAACTTTCCTTCAACTCCTATAATGTCTCCAATATCGAGAAGTTTTTTATAAACTTCATTATATAATGTTTTATCTTCTCCAGGGCATATTTCATCTCGATTTAAGTACAATTGAATTCTTCCAAAATTATCCTGGATTTCAGCAAAACTTGCATTTCCTTGAATACGTCTTGACATAATTCTACCAGCTATAACAACTTCTTTGTCTTGCTCAAAATTTTCTTTAATTTCTTGACTGTTATTTGTAATTGGAAATAAATCAGCAGGGTATGGGTTTATACCCATTTCAATTAATTTTTTTAGCTTTTCTCTTCTAACTATTTCCTGTTCTGATAAATTGCTCATTAAGAAACTCAATTATGAATAAACAAATATAGTTTTAAATGATTAGGATATCAATATTAATTGTTATAAATAATTGTCGTTTAAAATAAATTATAAAATAGATTATTTATCTTTACACTTCTGAATTTTTATGAGTTTAATAAGAGTAATTTTATCAATTTTGTGTCCACCTTTAGCAGTTTTTGATAAAGGATGTGGTTCAGTTTTGATAGTATTTTTATTATGGCTTTGTGGATGGGTTCCAGGAGTCATTGCTGCTCTAGTTATTTTGAATAATCCTAAATATCGAAGTTATTAATGAATAAAGAAGTTCAAATAAAGGATTTGGGTTTAATGGACTATAAAGAGGCTTGGGACTATCAAGAGGAACTTCTAAATGGTATTGTTGGAATTAAAATTAAGAATAGAAGAGAAGGGTCTAATGAATTAACTAAAAATTATTTAATTTTTGTTGAACATCCACATGTTTATACTTTAGGTAAAAGTGGAGATATTTCTAATTTATTGATTGATGAAAGCGAGTTAACTAATAGGGATGCCAAATTTTATAAAATAAATAGAGGAGGAGATATCACCTATCATGGTCCTGGCCAAATCGTTGGTTATCCAATACTAGACTTAGATAATTTCTTTACAGACATTCATAAATATCTTAGATTTTTAGAGGAAATAATTATTTTGACGCTTAAAGAATATGGTTTAAATGCAAGTAGAAACGAGGGGAAAACTGGAGTTTGGCTAAACTGTGACACACCATTTCCTAAGAAGATATGTGCAATGGGAGTTCGAGCAAGCAGATGGGTAACTATGCATGGATTTGCCTTAAATGTAAATGTAGATTTGAAATATTTTGATAATATAATCCCATGTGGAATTGAAAATAATTCTGTAACCTCGTTAAATATTGAATTAGGGGTTGAAAAAATTGACATTGAAGAAGTAAAAAGTAAAATTTTAAAAAACTTTAAAATTTTATTTGATGCAACAATTAAGGATTAGTCTCTGATTTTATAGGCTCTAATTGAACTTTCATCATCCAATAATACCATTTCTAATTTATTGTCCTTATCAATATTATCTAGATCTATATTTGAATTAGAATAAATTGGGAAATTATCAAACAGATTTAGGTTTTCATCAAATAGAAATAATTTTTTTGCTTGGTTATCAAAAATTGAAATATATCTTATTTTGTTATAGCTAAATATTTTTGGTTTGGAATAATTACCAAAAGGAAGATCTATAGATTTATTATGATTACTAAGTTTATTTTCATCAATAATTCCAATAATATTATAATTTGAATACATTTTAGCATTATTAGATAAACTCAATTTTCTATTTGAAACGGACCCATTCATATCTATTTGAAATAGATTTCCTTTTTCAGATATTCCAACAAGATTATTATTATATCTAAATATATCATTGTCAGACAATTTGATATTATCCTTAGTCTTTATTCTAATTTTACCTCTTCTGTTTATAATTTTCAAACCACTTTTAGTAATTACTGTAATGATATCCTTGTTTTTAATTCTAAAATGTTTTGGAGATTTTATTATTTCATTGGATTCATCATATTTAAATCCTCTAACTATTTTCCCCTTACGATCATACATTAATAACTCCTTTCCTTGAGTAACTAAGAATCTATAATTTTTATTATTATCATAATCGTAAACTGCAAGTGGTTGAGTTATTTTGTCTTTAAAAATTTTAGGATAGGGTTTAACTTCTTTTCCATTTCTATCGAGAACATAAAGTCTATTTTCCGTAACAAAAATTAATTGTAATCTTCCATTTTTATAGAGATCTACCTGTTTTATTTGACCTAAAATCTTTCCAGCTAATTTCTTTTTCCAAAGTACTTTGCCTTGATTTGAAATAAGGTATAAATTGTAATTTTCATCTTGGACAGCAATCTCTCGAGCTTTAGTTATATGATTGGTAACAAAATGAGGGTCTTTAAGAATTTTACCCTGGATTTTTGTACTAAATATTGTACTGACTTTATTATTTGAATTCTTGTTATTATCATTATCGATGATACCATTTATATGAAAAATCTCTTCTTCATTAATAATCTGAAATTTGCTATCATTAAATTTATCTAATGGAGAATTTAATCCAATTAACTTTGAAATATTAATCAATGAGGCATTTTTTGAATTTATGTAAAATGAAGATTCTTCAGATAAGAAATCACTAGATTCATTATAGTTTTCATTGTTTTTGTAGGTATTGCCTAAAACATAATCATCTATGATTTCTTTTATTGATTTTAATGATTTAGAATGAATAAAATATTGATCTATAATTACAGTTTTTCCTAATTCATCTTTTAAAGGCAATGGCCCAAATAGCTCATTAATAGTTTCTTTATCATTAATCTGATAAATGTCTTTACCCTTATAATTACTTAGTGTTTTATATTCTTTTAATGAGGCAGCATTTAAATTATTTGATCTTGTAACTATAACTTTTTCACCATTAATTTCTATAAATCCTATTTCTTCTGTATTAGGATTGTTTAAAGAAATAGTATAAAAATTGTTAAAATTATCAGGAACAACTCTAGCTATACTATTGTTTTTAGAAGAAGTATTTTTTAGAAAGCTACTTGAAATAGTTGTTGAATCATTTATTTGAGATATTCCATTAATTAGAATTTTATCGTTGAATAGATTTATATTTAAAAACAAGTTGTTTTTGAAATCATTAAATTCATTTCCAAAGACTGATTTGAAAAAATTTGTAGAAAATGAATTTGTTGCAAAAATGGAGAAAGTAGCATCTTGTGAGTCTAATTTTTTAAATTTTTCGTACAAATCATTCCTCCTTAATTCTGCTTTTTGAATTTGATTTAATGAATTTGAAATTACATATATGCTATCTACTATTTTATTGTAAATAGTTTCATTTTTAATATCTAGATCTAAGTTTCCTTTTCTAGTTATGATGGTAAAACTTCTGTTTTGTTTTTGATCTGAAAGGCAAATTAAAATAGGATTTTCATCAGAAAGTTTATTAATTATTTCTATTTGATTTTTAAAATCAAATCCATCTACTTGATTTATTATTTTTAATGAAGCACTATTATTTATAATATCACTTTTGAATTTGTTTGGATTATCTACTCTAATAATTAGTGATGTGTTTGATGGAATTAATTCATCAATTGTTTTGTTTGTTGGATCAATAAAATTGCAGCTAGAGGTAATAAAAAATATAAGAATATATAATGCAATAAATCTCATCTTTAGTACAATCACATTATAAAATTAAAAATTGATTTCTAATTGTTCATCATATAGCTTAAAAGATTTCCTATGATATTTAGTTATTCCGTATTTATTTATTGCTGTTTTATGTTCTTTTGTAGGATATCCTTTATTTTTTTTCCAATTGTATTTAGGAAATTCTTTATGAATTTTTTCCATATAATTATCCCTATAGGTTTTAGCTAGGATTGAGGCTGCAGCTATATTCAAATATTTTTCATCTCCCTTTATTATTGTTTTATAATTAATATTATTTATTGGTTTGAATCGATTTCCATCTACAGATATAAAATCAACTTTATGATCTAATTTCAATATTGCTTTATGCATAGCTGATATTGATGCATTAAGTATATTTATTTTGTCAATTTGCTTGTTTGTTATATTACAAATTGCATATGCTATTGAATTTTCAATTATTAGATTTTTAGCCTCTTCTCTTTGATTTTTTGATAGTTTTTTAGAGTCTGTTATTAATTCACTTTTAAAATCCTTTTTTAGAATAACAGCAGCAGCAGTTACGGGTCCTGCTAAACAACCTCTGCCAGCTTCATCTGTTCCACATTCGAATTGGTAATTTGAAAACTGTAATTGTAACATCAAAAAATTTTGTTAATTAATACAGATATATTGGAATGTAACTAATTTTGTAACGATATTAGCTAAATATGAAGAAATATTTTCTTTTATTTTTCCTTTTTCTTTTCATTGGAAAATCATATTCCCAAAAACAACCTCCAATGATTGATCTAAATGATGATATCAATTTATCAGGTTTAGGTGATTCAATCAGAAACAATTATGGAAATCAAAAAAGCACAAGATTATTAAAAAATTTAGATGCTAAGATCGAGGACTATTTAATCATTAATCATTACGGAGACACAATAATTGTTGACACTTCATTGACAATTAATAAATTTCATAAGATAAATTATCTAAGAAAAGATAATTTTGAATTGTTGCCATTCTCTAATACTGGTCATACTTATAATAACTTAAGTTATAATTCAGAAAAATCAAATCTTTTCCCATCTTTTGGTTCTAGGGCAAAGCACTATAGTTATATGGAGATTGATGATGTAACTTATTATGATGTTCCAACTCCCTTTACTGAGCTTATGTATAGATCAGTTTTTGAGCAAGGTCAATTACTTGATGCATTGTATTCTGTCAACACCAATAGGGAATTTAATTTTACTATTTCCAGAAAGGGACTTAGGTCACTTGGTAATTATCAGCATTTTTTAACAAGCACATCAAATTTTAGATTTTCAACAAATTATAATTCTAAAGACAGAAAATATAAGCTTAGAACTCATTATGTTAGTCAAAAATTATTTGCTGAACAAAATGGGGGTATAAGGGATGAAGATATTCTTGATTTTGAAAATGGTACGGATCAGTTTTTGGATAGATCAGTATTTGATCCATATTTTGAGAATGCAGATAATGAGCTTTCAGGAAGAAGATATTATATTGATCACAGCTACAATCTAGCTAATCCAAAAGACTCGATTAAAACAAACAGTTTGATAATAACTAATAGAATTTCTTATGAAAAGAGGTTTTATAAATTTAATCAGACTTCTGCAAATGAATTTTTTGGAGATTCATATAATTTTTCAGCAATAGACGATAAATCAAGGCTCAGAAGTTTATTGTTTAAAATTGGAGCTGATTATAGGACAAAAAATCTTGGAGATCTTTCTTTAGCATTGGAATATAATGATCACAAATATAATTTTGGAAATATTGATTCCTTAAATACTTCGAATCTTGCAAATGATTTAAAATATAATGGAATGATATTCTCTGGTTCTTATTCAAAGAGATCAGATAAATTTAAAATTAATGCAAATTTTTCATCCGCAATTTCTGATAATATTTCTGGAAGCTCAATAGATGGATCTCTGGGTTATAATCTAAATGAAGATATCAGTTTTATGGGTAAAATATCTATTTCTTCACATCAGCCTAATTATAATTTTACTCTATTTAAAAGCAAATATATTTCTTATAATTGGGAGAATGATTTTAAAAACATTGAGAACAGACAATTTAATTTGGAATTTAAATCTAAGAAATACTTTGACCTGAGGTTGGATTTTATCGATGTTAAAAATTTGGCTTACTTTACTAAAGATGAATTTGATGCTATTAAGCCATTCCAATTTTCTGATAATATTAATGTAATTAAGTTAAGAATTTCTAGAGAGTTTTCAGTGAATAAATTCTTTTTTGATAATGAAATTCAATATCAGAAGGCTTCTAATGCTAACGGAATACTTAATGTTCCTGAGTTAATTACTAGAAATTCAATTTATTTTGGTAGTCATTTGCTAGATAAAGCACTTTTTTTACAGACAGGATTTAGTATTAGTTATTTTTCAAAATATCACATGAATTCATATGATCCACTTCTATCAGAATTCTATGTGCAAAACAGCAAAAAAATAGGAGGATTTCCACTAATGGATTTTTTTGTTAATGCAAAAATTCAACAAACTAGATTATATTTTAAATTAGAGCATTTTAATTCTTCATTTACAGGTTATAACTTCTATTCTGCTCCAAATTATCCATACCGAGATTTTTCTTTTAGATTTGGATTAGTTTGGAACTTTTTCCTTTAGTTAAGTAATTGATAGTTAAATACATCAATTTTTTTCTCTGAAAAATACCTGTAAAATATTTTGTACATAACAAAAAGATACTATATTTGCACGCGCTATAAGCCAAAACGACCATTTATATGGTTAAAATTTGTTGATAAATATTAATTTATTTGCACCTTGAAGTTTTGGAGGCACAAAAAACGGTTTTATATTTGCGACCTGCTATATTTAAAAGTAGAAAGCAGATTAAAATCTATGTTCATTAAAATATTGAATTGATTGACAGCGTAAAATAAATTTTTAATTTATTTTCAGAGAATAAACCATTTTGAGACGATAGATACAATTTCTTTAGTTGTTAAAATTATTTAAAAGTTAACAATGAAGAGTTTGATCCTGGCTCAGGATGAACGCTAGCGGCAGGCCTAATACATGCAAGTCGAGGGGTAACAGGAAGTGCTTGCACTTCGCTGACGACCGGCGCACGGGTGAGTAACGCGTATACAATCTGCCTCATACTAGAGGATAGCCCGAAGAAATTTGGATTAATACTCTATGGTATCATTTAAAGACATCTTTTTATGATTAAAGGTTACGGTATGAGATGAGTATGCGTTCTATTAGCTCGTAGGTGTGGTAACGGCACACCTAGGCTACGATAGATAGGGGCCCTGAGAGGGGGATCCCCCACACTGGTACTGAGACACGGACCAGACTCCTACGGGAGGCAGCAGTAAGGAATATTGGACAATGGACGAAAGTCTGATCCAGCCATGCCGCGTGCAGGATGACTGCCCTATGGGTTGTAAACTGCTTTTATATAGGAAGAAAAATTTTCTCGTGAGAAAACTTGACGGTACTATAAGAATAAGGATCGGCTAACTCCGTGCCAGCAGCCGCGGTAATACGGAGGATCCAAGCGTTATCCGGAATCATTGGGTTTAAAGGGTCCGTAGGTGGACAAATAAGTCAGAGGTGAAATCCTGCAGCTCAACTGTAGAACTGCCTTTGATACTGTTTGTCTTGAGTTATTATGAAGTGGTTAGAATGTGTAGTGTAGCGGTGAAATGCATAGATATTACACAGAATACCGATTGCGAAGGCAGATCACTAATAATCAACTGACACTGAGGGACGAAAGCGTGGGTAGCGAACAGGATTAGATACCCTGGTAGTCCACGCCGTAAACGATGGTCACTAGCTGTTTGGACTTCGGTCTGAGTGGCTAAGCGAAAGTGATAAGTGACCCACCTGGGGAGTACGTTCGCAAGAATGAAACTCAAAGGAATTGACGGGGGCCCGCACAAGCGGTGGAGCATGTGGTTTAATTCGATGATACGCGAGGAACCTTACCAGGGCTTAAATGTTTGGTGACAGATTTAGAGATAAATTTTTCTTCGGACACTAAACAAGGTGCTGCATGGTTGTCGTCAGCTCGTGCCGTGAGGTGTCAGGTTAAGTCCTATAACGAGCGCAACCCCTGTTGTTAGTTGCCAGCGAGTAATGTCGGGAACTCTAACAAGACTGCCAGTGCAAACTGTGAGGAAGGTGGGGATGACGTCAAATCATCACGGCCCTTATGTCCTGGGCTACACACGTGCTACAATGGTAGGTACAGAGAGCAGCCAATGCGCGAGCATGAGCAAATCTATAAAACCTATCTCAGTTCGGATCGGAGTCTGCAACTCGACTCCGTGAAGCTGGAATCGCTAGTAATCGGATATCAGCAATGATCCGGTGAATACGTTCCCGGGCCTTGTACACACCGCCCGTCAAGCCATGGAAGTTGGGAGTACCTGAAGTCCGTTTCCGCAAGGATCGGCCTAGGGTAAAATCGATAACTAGGGCTAAGTCGTAACAAGGTAGCCGTACCGGAAGGTGCGGCTGGAACACCTCCTTTCTAGAGAAAGACGACTAAAGTTTCCAAACTATTTAATCAAAATAAGTTTATTCTCATCGCTGTTAATTATTATCATATAGTGGAGTCTCATAGCTCAGCTGGTTAGAGCGCTACACTGATAATGTAGAGGTCGGCAGTTCAAGTCTGCCTGAGACTACTACGTTTAGTTTTAGTACTAAATAAAATGGGAATTTTAGAAAGTTGAGTATATGATTAATAACTCTTTTTTATGGGGGATTAGCTCAGCTGGCTAGAGCGCCTGCCTTGCACGCAGGAGGTCATCGGTTCGATTCCGATATTCTCCACAAACAGTTTTATACTGTAAAAGTTCTTTGACATATTGAAAACAATACATGAAAATTTAGAAAATTTCTAAATAAAATTAAGTAATTAAGTTTACGAGCATGTTCGTATGTATACGAACATATTTTGTTTGTATTTATTTACAAACATAGTTTAATGACTCATTAAAAATACAAAAGTTACAATAAGCTATTTAAGAGCGTATGGGGGATGCCTAGGCTCTCAGAGGCGAAGAAGGACGTGATAAGCTGCGATAAGCTGCGGGGATTGGCACACACAATTTGATCCGCAGATTTCCGAATGGGGAAACCCACTATATTGAAGATATAGTATCCGTTAAGGAGGTAAACCCAGGGAACTGAAACATCTAAGTACCTGGAGGAAAAGAAAACAAAAGTGATTCCGTTAGTAGTGGCGAGCGAACGCGGATTAGCCCAAACCAAAGTTGTTTCGGCAATTTTGGGGTTGTAGGACCACGATATTGAATGTTTAATGAATTAGAATTCTTTGGAAAAAGAAACCATAGAGGGTGATAGTCCCGTATAAGTAAAGAGAATTATTCATAGTGGTATCCTGAGTAGCGCGGGACACGTGGAATCCTGTGTGAATCTGGCGGGACCATCCGTTAAGGCTAAATACTCCTGAGAGACCGATAGTGAACTAGTACCGTGAGGGAAAGGTGAAAAGAACC
>JAZABS010000043.1:0-3663 GCA_036136835.1 Bacteroidota bacterium | reverse complement strand
TTGAAATATTTGAAGAATTTAATAAATGTGCTAAAATGCTAGTTGTAGTCGTTTTTCCATGTGTGCCAGCCACTGCAATACATTTACCCCTTTTAACCACCAGCCCAAGAAGTTCAGCCCTTTTTATGCAGATAAAATTACTCTTACTAAATTCAGTTAATAATCTATTAGACGAAGGAATTGCAGGTGTATAAACTATTAGTGTATTGTGCTTATTACTAAATTTTGGATTGATCTCATCAAATGAATCATTAAATAAAATTTTTATTCCAAGTTTCTGCAGTCTATCAGTGTTTTCTGAAATATCTCTATCATATCCACCAACATGTTTTTCTTCATTAAGAAAATATTCAGCCAATGAGCTCATACCCATTCCTCCAATTCCAATAAAAAACATATTTTCAATATTATTTAAATTCATTTATTCAATAATTTTTCTACCTCATTAACAATATCTCTAGTTGCATTTTCAAACGCTAACCCCTTTATATTTTTTGATAATTTATTTTGTAAATCCCTTGAAGAATTTAATTCCATAATCATTTTTTTAAATTCTGTTTCTAAATCCTTCTCGTGAATTAATATTGCAGCTTGTTTATCTACCAAAGATTGTGCATTTTTTGTCTGATGATCCTCTGCAACATTAGGAGAAGGAATAAATATTACAGGTTTTCCTACAATACTCAATTCAGATATTGAACCTGCTCCAGCTCTAGAAACTATATAGTCTGATACAGAAAAAGCTAAATCTATTCTTTCAAGGAAAGGATAAATTTTAATATTATCAGACGACACTAATTCTTTGTATTGGTTATAATACATTTTTCCACATTGCCATATAACCTGAATATTTATATAATTGAAGAATTCAATACAACTAAATACATGCTTATTTATTTCTTTTGATCCTTGACTACCTCCTATAATTAAAAGAGTTTTTCGGTTTATATCAAGATTAAATAACTGAATGCCCTCATCATATTTAGAATTATGATTTCGAATATTATTTCGAACTGGATTGCCCGTTATTTTTATCTTTGAATTTGGAAAATATTTATCTAATCCAGTATACGAAACACAAATCTTTTTTACCATACCCGCTAATATCCTATTTGTAATTCCAGGATATGAATTTTGTTCTTGAATTAATGAAGGAACTCTTAAAAGAGATGCTACAAATACAATAGGTCCACTGGCAAATCCACCAGTACCAACAACAGCATCAGGTTTAAACTTTAAAATAATTATAAGGGATTGAATTAGACTAAATATTAACTTAAATGGAAACAATAAATTATTTAAAGTAAATTTTCTATTTAAACCTGAAATCCATAAACCTTTAATTTCATATCCATGAGCTGGAACCTTAACCATTTCCATTCTATCTCTTGACCCAACAAATAATATATCAGGATGAGAAAATCTAGACTTCAACTCGTCAGCAATAGATATCGCAGGAAAAATATGTCCTCCTGTACCTCCACCAGAAATTATAAATTTTTGATTTCTCATTTATATTGTTTCTTTTAATATTTCTAGAGGATTCTCTTCATCTACTTCATTCTCACTAGTTTCAGAACCAATTCTTACACTTTGAATTATACCAATAGCAAGACATGTCATCCATATAGAAGTACCTCCACTACTAATTAATGGTAAAGGCTGGCCAGTTACCGGAAATAATTCTACAGCTACGGCCATATTTACGAGTGCTTGAAATACTATTGGGATTCCTAATGCAATTGCGAGTAATGATCCGAAAAAACTAGATGATTTGTTTGAAATTATAATAACTCTAAATAAAAACCACAAATACAAAAATATGAGTGATAGACCACCTATTAAACCATATTCTTCAATTATGATTGCAAATATAAAGTCAGATGATGATTGTGGTAAAAAGTTTTTTTGAACGCTTTTTCCTGGCCCTAAACCTTTAATTCCACCTGTTGCAATTGCAATTTTAGCTTTCTCAATTTGATAATTGGACTTTTTATCTTCATTATCTAAAAAGTTTTCAATTCTACTTTTCCATGTGTCAACTCTATTGGGAAATAAGTCAGGATAAGTCTTAACTGATAAAACAAAAATTGAAAAGAATATTATTGCGGAAGCCAAAATTCCAAATAAGTATTTTATTGGATATCCACCTAAATAGCAAAGCAATATAACCATAGAAAAAAGTATTGCACTAGTAGAAAAGTTTGCTGGCAAAATCAATAATATTGTCAAAAACACTGGCAACCATAATGGTAGAATAGATTTTGAGAAAGTAATTATTTCATCCTTTATTTTTGATAAGTATCTAGCAACATAAATTAATATAACTATTGAAGCTAAAGTTGAGGGTTGAAATCCAAATCCTACAATTGGAATTCTAATCCATCTGTTTGAATTTGTCATAGAATCTGAAAGAGTAGGTTGAAAAATAGTATATGCCAACAGAAATAAAATTACCGGTATCATTAGTATTGATAATCCTCTAAAATATCTATAGGGAACTTTATGCACCATATACATTAAAACAAAACCTAATGATAGATGAATAAAATGTTTAAATAAGTAGCCAAATGTATTTCCATCACCATATAAATAAGCTAAATTACTTGCAGAACTATAAACAGGTAAAAATGAAAAACTAGCTAGCAATATAAATACCACCCATAGAGGCTTATCTCCTTTAATATTTAATAATAATTTATTCATTATAATTTTCTAACAGATGCTTTAAATTGTCTTCCTCTATCTTCATAATCATCAAATAAATCAAAACTTGCACAGGCTGGAGACAATAATACATTATAACCAGGTTTAGCAATTTTATAAGCAGTTTTTACTGCTTCATCCATTGATGTTGTTTCAACTATATATTCAACCATATTTTCAAAATTTTCAATTAGCTTAAAATTGTTTTTTCCTAAACATATTATTGCTTTTACATTTTTCTGAACTAATTCAATTAGCTCATCATAATTATTTCCCTTATCAATTCCTCCTACTATCCAAATTATAGGCGCTTCCATGCTGTCCAATGCATAATATGTAGCATTTACATTAGTAGCTTTTGAATCATTGATGTAGTTAACTTTATTTATCGTTAAAACATTTTCTAATCTATGTTCAACTCCTTGAAAATGTTCTAGACTTTTTCTAATTGTCTGTTTTCTTATTTTCAACAAGTGAGCAACTGTTGCAGCTGCCATAGCATTTTTTATATTATGTTTTCCTTTTATTGTAAAGTTTTCAGTTGACATAACTATTTTTTTTTTATTAATTGAAATATTTATTGAATTGTTTTCGTAATAAACTCCCTCTTCAATTCTTTTTTTAATTGAAAATGGAATTAACTTCGATTTTGTCTTATTTTGGTTTAGATATGAATTGATTTTTTCATTATCTGCGTCATATATCAAATAATCATCAGAACTTTGATTCATTATTATTCTAAACTTGGATTCTATGTAATGGTCATAATCTCTATACCTATCTAGATGATCTGGGGATAAATTTGTTATTATAGCTATATGAGGCTTAAAGTTAATAATACCATCAAGCTGAAAACTACTTAATTCCAGCACTAAATATTTATAATCATTAAGGGTAATTAGTGATGAGAAACTATTACCTAAATTACCTCCAACAGCAACATTTAATTTATGATCA
>JAZABS010000042.1:0-24704 GCA_036136835.1 Bacteroidota bacterium | reverse complement strand
CAAGCTCAATAGGTTTGTCATTAGCAAACAATGTTGAAGCTAAGGTAATTGATAAAGAGAGTGAAGATTCAGAGTTAAAAAAGATAGTATTACTTAATAATTTAAACTTTTCTACAGCTTACAATATTGCAGCAGATTCATTAAAATTAAGTCCAGTTAGAATGACAGGAGGAACTCAGTTATTTAAAAATAAAATGAATATAAATTTTGGGGCAACACTAGATCCTTACGCTATAAATGATAATGGAGTAAAAATAGATAAATTTAATATTAGTGAAGGAGGAGGTTTATTTAGATTGACTAGTGCTAATTTAACTCTGAATTATTCATTTTCTAGCAATGATTCAGAGAAATCAAATAAAAACCAAGCTTCTATAGATGAATCTGTTAGGAATGGAGGAAGAGATGATGATTTATTTGGTAGAGCTATGGATTTTGCTGACAACAGGTTTAATGAAGAAAAACAGGAGGAAAAAGAAAAAAAGCCTAATGATCTATATAATTATAAAATACCTTGGAGTTTAAGAATTGCATATGCTGTTAATTATAACAACTCAATCGGTCAAAAAGAAATTTCTTCTCATTCATTAATGTTCTCAGGCGATATTGAATTATCTCCTAAATGGAGTGCTGGAATGTCATCTGGATATGATTTCAAAAACAAAGGAGTTACCTATACTCAATTAAGATTTGAAAGAGATTTACTTAGCTGGAGGATGAATTTTAGCTGGATTCCATTTAGTTCGAATGCATCATGGAATTTCTTTATAGGAATTAAATCAGGAATGTTAAGTGATATTAAGTATGATAAGAGAAGACAAAGAGATAAAATATTATAATTAAATTAGTATAATTTTAGAAACAGAAATAATATGAAAAAAATAGTAAATACATCTAATGCACCTAAACCTATTGGCCCATATAATCAGGCTGTGATTTCAGGAAATTTAATGTTTATGTCAGGACAAATAGCATTTGATCCAAGTACAGGGGAATTAGTTATAGGAGAAATACAGGCTGAGACAAAGCAAGTTATGGAAAATTTAAAATCAATTCTTGATGAAGCAGGCCTTTCTTTTAAAGATGTTATAAAAACCTCGATATTCTTATCTGACATGAATAATTTCCAACAAGTCAATGAAGTATATGGATCATATTTTTCTGATGAATATGCGCCTGCTAGAGAAACTGTTGAGGTAAGTAGATTGCCTAAAGATGTAAATGTTGAAATTTCTATGATAGCTCAGCTATAAGCTCTTTTGATGGTATTTTAATAATCCTTCAATTGGCCTTCTAATTATATTTCCTGCACTTAGTCCATATTCTTTTAGACAGGATTCTAATTCCTCTTTTAAATAAAAAGAAATAGACCCACTGAAGTGTATTAATACTTCTTTAGCATCAGAAAATTGAAGTATTTGTCTTTCAATAAAAGACTGAAAACCTTTTCTTATTAGTGTTTGAGAATATTCCGAATCTTTATTATTAATTAAAAACTTAGCAAATTTTGCCAGATAAGTATTAGGATTAGGCTGTTTATATAGTTTGTCTTTTATGGTTTCTGCCTTTAAATCATATTCAGATTCAAATTTTTTAGATATTTCTTCTGGAATACGATTAAAATAATAATCTCTTAACAACTGTCTTCCGAAATAGTTCCCACTAGCATCATCCATAAGTATATATCCTAGTGATGTAACTTTTTGTAGAACATCATTTCCATCAAAATAAGTGCAATTAGATCCAGTTCCAATAATGCAAACTATTGATTTTTTACCACTAGTTGAAGTAGCATAAATTGCTGCATATGTATCTTCCTTGACAGAAATTTCATTTGCATTAATAAATACATCTTCGAAAACTTTTTTTATTAAAACTCTTGGAGGTTCAGTCCCACACCCTGCTCCATAAAAATATAATTCATCAATATCTTTTCTATACTTGTATAAATCATAATTGTTAACAATTCTTTCTTTTATAATATTTCTGTCTAATACTTGTGGGTTTAATCCTAAAGTTTGTGATTCAAATATAACTTTGCCGCTATCGTCAATGCCTATCCAATCTGTTTTAGTTGATCCGCTATCTACAATAAGAATCATTATTGATTATATTATTAAAAGGTTAACCTTTATTAAAAATTTCTACAATTAGTTCAACAAGTTTTGTTGAATAGCCATATTCATTATCGTACCAAGAAATTATTTTATAGAAATTAGGACTGAGTTCAATCCCGGCATTTGCATCAAAATTACTAGTATATGGTGAACCAACGTAATCTTGAGAAACAACTGCCTCTTCAGTATAGCTAAGAACATTTTTTAATGAACCTTCAGATTCTGACTTAAAAACTTTCTTAATCTCTTCATAAGAAGTCTCTTTTTCCAATAAAACTGTTAAATCTACAACTGATACATTAGCTGTTGGTATTCTAAATGCCATACCAGTCAATTTTCCATTTAATGAAGGAATGACTTTACCGACTGCAATTGCAGCTCCAGTAGAGGAAGGGATAATATTATTTAGTGCGGATCTACCAAGCCTATAATTTTTAGCTGGACCATCTACGGTCATTTGAGTAGCAGTTGCTGCATGCACAGTAGTCATTAAACCTTCCTTAATTCCAAAGTTATCATGTAAAACCTTAGCTATAGGTGCAAGACAATTTGTTGTACAGGATGCATTTGATACAATTGTGTTATCTTTTGTTAGTTCATCGCTGTTAACACCCATAACAAACATTGGAATGTCTTTAGATGGTGCGGAAACAGCTACTTTCTTTGCACCAGCATCAATATGAGCTTGAGCTTTTTCTATTGTTGTAAAAATCCCAGTACATTCGGCTACAACATCAACTCCAGCACTTCCCCAATCAATTTTAGACGGGTCTCTTTCTGAAGTTACTCTTATTGATTTTCCATTAACAACTAGATTTGATTCATTTGTCTGAATTGAATCTTCTAATTTTCCATGAACAGAATCATATTTCAATAAATATGCTAAATGATTCACATCAAGTAGGTCGTTTATAGCAACAACTTCTACATCATCTCTTTTAAGAGCAGCACGAAATGTAATTCTACCAATTCTTCCAAAACCATTTATTCCAATCTTAATTTTACTCATAGTTATATATTTATATTGACATTATATCAGATATTTTTAGTAGTTCTGAATTTATTTTTGTTTTTCCTTTGACAGCATCAATTAAAGGGGTTAATGATATTTTGTTATTTTTTAGTCCAACCATAACATTGGATTTTTTACTTAAAATAGAATCTATTGCCTTGACCCCCATCCTACTAGCTAATACTCTATCAAAACAACTAGGAGATCCTCCTCTTTGCATGTGTCCAAGAACAGAAACTCTTGCCTCATATTCAGGAAGGTGTTTTTCAACATATTCTTTTAGTTCAAAAACATTCTTACCTATTTTATCACCTTCAGCAACTACAACTATGCTGGATGATTTTCCAGTTTTTTTACTTCTTTTTAAAGAAGCAATAAGTCTTTTAAGTCCAAGATTTTCTTCAGGAATTAAAATTTCTTCAGCACCAGCAGCAATACCGCTATTTAGTGCTATGTGACCTGCATCTCTTCCCATAACCTCAATAAAAAATAATCTGTTATGAGAGCTTGCTGTGTCACGAATTTTATCAATCGCATCAACTACTGTGTTTAACGCAGAGTCAAAACCTATTGTGTGAGATGTCCCAAATATATCATTATCTATAGTAGCAGGAATTCCTATTATCGGTATTTTGAATTCATTGTTAAATATGTATGCGCCTGTAAAGGTTCCATCACCTCCAACTACAACTATTCCATCAATTGAGTTTTCTGTAATATTTTTGTAGGCTTTTTTTCTTCCTGATTTTGTTTTAAAATCACTAGACCTAGCAGTCTTAATAATTGTCCCTCCTTTATTAATAATACCTTTTACACTTCTAGCATCCATTACTTCAAACCTTCCGTTTATTAGGCCGTCATAGCCTTTGTGAACAGCTACAGGTGTTACACCGTTATAAACACAAGATCTTACTATAGCTCTAATAACAGCATTCATTCCAGGTGCATCTCCTCCTGATGTTAAAAAAGCTATTTTTTTTATTTGATTTCTCACAGATATAAATATATGGCAAAACTAATAAACTTATATTTAGTTTTTGTATAAGTTTTTAATTTATTTTGCAGAATTAAATCAATTAAAATTTAAGAATAAATAATAGTAATTAGTAGTTGGAAAATCAAAACATATATACGTTAGGAATTGAAAGCTCTTGCGATGATACAAGTGCTGCTATATTATTGAATAACAAAGTTTTAAGTAATGTTACTTCAAGTCAAGATATACATAAAATTTATGGTGGAGTTGTACCTGAATTAGCATCAAGAGAACATCAGAAATTAATTACTTCTGTTGTCAATGAAGCTATTATTAGAGCGGGTATTAATAAAAGTGAATTAAATACGGTTGCTTTTACAAGAGGTCCAGGTTTATTAGGGTCACTTCTTGTAGGAACATCATTTGCAAAATCTTTATCTATAGGACTGAATATACCTTTAATAGAAGTTAATCATATGCAAGCCCATATCCTTTCAATTTTTATTAAAAATAATAACAAAAAGCCTTGCTTCCCCTTGTTAGCATTAACAATATCTGGCGGACATACACAGCTTGTTGTTGTAAAGGATTATTTCAAAATGGAAGAAATCGGCTCTACCCTAGATGATGCTGTTGGAGAAGCATTTGATAAGTCAGGTAAAACAATAGGGCTTGACTATCCTTCTGGACCAATAATAGATAGACTCTCTAAAGATGGAGATCCTAACGCATTTACATTTACTAAACCTAAAGTAGAGAATTTGAATTTTAGTTTTTCTGGCTTAAAAACAGGGTTTATGAATTTTATTAAAAAAGAGTCTTTAAAAAACAGGAATTTTATTGAAGATAATATAAATGACATATGCGCTTCTATACAAAATACTATTATAGAAATATTAATTGATAAATTGAATGATGCAGTTAAAAGTACTGGAATTAAAGAAATAGTTATATGTGGTGGGGTTTCAGCTAATTCAGAATTAAGAAAAAAAATGGATGATTTATCAGTATCAAATAAATGGAATGTCTACTTTCCTAAAATTGAATATTGTACAGATAATGCTGCAATGATTGGAATAGTAGGTTACCTTAAGTATAAAAACCGAGAAATATCAGATCTTTCTTGCTCTTCAACCTCTAGATATAAAATATAAATAAATGAAACTATTTTATAGCTCAGAAATAAATACAAAGAATGAAGATTTTATTTTAGATAATTCTGAACACACACACATTTACAAAGTACTAAGGAAAAAAGTTGATGATAAAATTCATATTACAAATGGCAAAGGATATTTATTTGAATGCATAATTAAAACTATTGATTCAAAATCTACTAAACTTAAGATCTTAAAATCAATAAAGAGATCAAATATGGATTATGATTTACATATTGGAATTGCTCCAACAAAGAAAATGAGCAGATTTGAATGGTTTGTGGAAAAAGCAATTGAAATTGGGGTTACTTCTATAACTCCTATGATTTGTAGTTATAGTGAAAGAAAATCATTGAATTATTCTAGATTAGAGAAGATTTCTATATCAGCTATGAAACAATCTCTTCAGACCTATTTGCCAGAAATTAAACCTTTAGTTGAATTTAAAGAATATATAAGATCTAACAATTCAGATCAAAAATATATAGCACATTGCAAAAATTCAAAAATAGAACATCTTTCAGGTATTGTTTTAGAAAAAACCTCATCAAATATTATTATTGGTCCTGAAGGTGGATTTACCAATGAAGAAATAAATTTTGCAATAGACTCTAGTTACAGGGCGGTTTCGTTAGGAAATAATAGGTTAAGAACTGAAACAGCAGGAGTTGTTTGCTGTCAAATGTTTTTAGATTCAAACAAATAATATTATTAAATTTACACTATGAAATTAGATCAGTTAACGAAATCTATTTTAAAATCTATTCTATCTTTATTAGGAATTGGAGCATTTTTATTCTTTTTGATAAAAATTAATGTTGTGATAGTATATATAGCTATATCAATGGTTCTAGCATTAATGCTAAGCCCATTTACATCACTTCTAAAGTCAAAACTTAAATTCAACAACCTCTTTGCTTCTATTACATCATTATTCTTCCTATTAATTATTATGATAGTTGTTATAGGTGCATTTATCCCATTAATTATTGAGCAAAGCAAAAATTTATCTTTATTAAATAATAGTCAGCTAAAATCTAATATTGAAAATTTGATCATCAATGTAAGTGAATATTTCTCTTCAAATAATTTGACGATATATGATTTTTTATCAGAATTTACTGTTTTATCTGATATTGATTTCGCCTTTATACCTAAGTTGTTGAATTATATAATTTCTGAAGTTGGAAGTATTGGAATAGGACTTTTATCTATTTTGTTTATCACTTTCTTTTTCATTAAAGATGGAGATTTGATATTAAATAAAATAAACAATCTTCTTCCCCAGCAAATAAAGAATAATTTTTTAGACTCAGTTTCTAAAATAAAAGTACTTCTTTCAAGATATTTTATTGGTATTTCTGTGCAAATATTTAGCCTTTTTGTTTTATACTCAATAATGCTCTCCATAATTGGGATTAAAAATGCATTAGTTATAGCTTTTCTATGTGCACTTCTAAACATTATCCCTTATATCGGTCCATTAATAAGCATAGTGCTTATGGCTATTTTAACTATGACAAACTATATAGATTCAATGTTAATTAAAGAGATGTTATCTAAAGTTGGGTATATTTTTATTGGATTTTCAATAGTCCAATTAATTGATAATTTCTTAATCCAGCCCTATATTTTCTCTAAGAGTGTAAAGTCACACCCATTAGAAGTATTTATTGTTATTATCTCTTCGGGAATCTTATTTGGAATAATTGGGCTTATAATTGCAATACCTTTATATACCGCTTTAAAGGTTATTTATTTTTCATATTCAGGTAAGGAAGCATAAAGAATACCTCCTTCTAGTAATTTAATAAATCTTTCATCAGAATAGGTTTTAGCCAAATGGCCTAAACCTGTATAAAAGGCTCTTCCTCCATCATATTCATGAAACCATGTTATTGGGTGATTTTTCCCATGTCTACCCCCAAAATATGTTGATTCATCAAGGTTTAATAAAATATTTACGTCTGGATTCATATCATAAAAATTATACCATTCATCCCTAATATCCCAGGTATCTTCCAAATATTTAGTAGAGAGATGGTTTTTGTTTACTGTCTGTATAGAAGCAGTTGAAGTTCCTGGAGGGTGATTTTTAAAATATGCTCCAACAAGTTTGCCATACCAACTCCATTTATATTCAGTGTCTGCTGCAGAATGTATTCCAACAAAACCTTTTCCACTTCTAATAAAATCTTCCATTACCTGTTGCTCCACTGCATTTAAAATATCTGAAGTAGTATTTAAAAAAATTATTGTATTGAAATTAACTAGATTCTCTTTAGTTAGAACTTCAGAATATTTAGAATGGTAGACATTGAAATCATTCTTTATACCAATATCTGTAATCAACTCCTTCCCTGCTCTTATTGCTGATCTATGAACAAATCCTTTTGTTTCAGTTATAACTAATACAGAAAAACTGTTCATTTCATTACAATTTAAACATTCTATATCCTTCTGGCTAGTTTGAAAAAGCAAAAAAGAAAACAAGATTATAAAATATGAATACATAAATCTAAATTTAATATGAAAGTTAATAAAAAAACCCATTATAAATTAATGGGTTTTTTGTGATCGCGAAAGGATTCGAACCTTTGACCGTCTGCTTAGAAGGCAGATGCTCTATCCAGCTGAGCTACGCGACCAAATATGTCGGGGTGGCAGGATTCGAACCTGCGACCTCCGCGTCCCAAACGCGGCGCGATAACCGGGCTACGCTACACCCCGAAGTGGCGGAGAGACTGGGATTCGAACCCAGGCGACGCTTGCGCGTCGACAGATTAGCAATCTGCTCCATTACCACTCTGGCACCTCTCCTTAGTACATCTTAAAAACTTCTAAGTTAAAAATGCGGTTGCAAATTTAGGTTTTCAAGATTAAGAACGCAAACATTCCTTTTGTTTTTTAAGCTATATTTCAGGATATTCAACCCTTATGTGGTAAATATTTGCTAATTTCTTTTTAATTATATTTTTTATTGATTTAATATCTTTAAAAGTAATATCACAATCTTCAAATTGATTATTTTCTATTTGCTTATCAATAATTGTTTCAACAAATGAATTTATTTTATCTGAATCAGGGTTTTCTAAACTTTTTGTCGCTGCCTCAACTGCATCACACATCATTACCAATGCAGTCTCTTTACTAAATGGCTTAGGTCCATTATACTTATAGTCATTAATTTTTGGATTTAGATTTAGTCTAACATCTTTTTCGTAGAAGTAATGCATGACATTAGTTCCATGATGAGTTTTTATAAAATCAATTACCCGGTTAGGAATATTATTTTTAATTGCTATCCTAACCCCTGTATCAACATGATTTAGAATAATTTTTACGCTTTCTAATGAAGATAATTTGTCATGTGGATTAGAGCCTGTTACTTGATTTTCAGTAAAATAGGACGGATTATCCATCTTTCCTATATCATGATATAGTGCACCAACTCTTGCAAGCATAGAATTAGCTCCAATTTCATTAGCTGAAGACTCTGCTAGATTTGCAACATTCATTGAATGATGAAACGTACCTGGAGCTTTATTTGATAACTCTTTTAACAACGGAGAGTTTGTATCGGATAGTTCAAGCAATGACACATCTGAAACTAAATTAAAAACCTTTTCATATATGTATATAAGTGGATAAACAAAAAGAGTAAGTAATCCACATAAAATAAATAAGAGAAAATTAAACAACTCTATGTTATCAATATTTCCTTCATGAATAACAAAAAATGAGAAATATGAAATCATATATACTAGAGTAATTTGACCAACAGTTATAAATAGATTTGCTCTTTTATACAAATCATCAGAAGAAATTATTGTGATTACTCCAGCAATAATGTTTAAAAATATAAATTCATAACTATTTGGGACTATGAATCCTAATAACATAACAGTTACAGAATGTATAAAAAACGCAGTTCTAGAATCAAAAAATGCCTTAAGTAGTAATGGTAAAATACATATTGGAATTACAAAAACATAGCTAGAATTAATATTAACGACAAATGTGGTAATCAACACCAGTAATGTGATATTAAAAAACACTAGTGATAATCGATTAAGGCTTAAATATATTTTTTCTCTAAACTTTCTAATAAATAATATAATCATTAGAAGAGATAAAATAACTAAAAGAGAATAAGATGATATTATTAAATAATAGTTTGTAATAGAAGTGCTATTTGTCTGGTATTCGTTTTTTAAGGATTCTAAAATTTTTAATTTATCTCCTTCAACTACCTCACCTTTTGAAATAATCAATGTTTCTTTTTCAATAATACCTCTATTTGGAGAGATATTTGCTAATGCTTCATCAATTGAGTTTTTACTTAAACTCTCATTTAAAGATATATCCGATTCAATTAAGTCAAATAAAATAGACACTATCTGAGGTTTATATTCCTGAATATTTAACGAAATTATCTGATTATTTATAAAAGTGATTAGATTTTCTGGTTTATGAAAATCAGAAAAGAACCCTGAACTAACCTGCTTATTATTAATAATAAGAGAAACTATTTGATTAGAATTGTAATCATAATTTTTATCAAGTAATCCTCTTGAATAAATTGTATTGATAATACTAACCCCTGCATTTTTAATTAACTTTAACTCTCTTCTATTTAATGTATTAATTACACTATCATTTAATGGGTTTTCTATTTTATCGTTTAATTCGTCAAGTGATTTGTTTAAAACTAAAGTATCCTTATCAAAAAAAACTTTAGTAGCTAACCTAATTTTATTTTTTTCATCTTGTAGTTCTTGATCACTTTTCTTTATTGCAAAATCAAATGGAGCATATAGGTTTTCAGACTGCCAAGGTCTTCCATTCTCAAAACTATATTTAAACTTACCACTCTTAGGAAAAAAATAAATAATTATAGCACATGACAATATAAAAAGGGTAGTTCTGTATAAACTACCTAAGTTAATATTTAATCGATTAAAAATATTTGCCATAATATGATTATATAACAACCAAAATTAGTAAATATTACATATAGCTAATAATGATGTCAGATAATTATTAATTTACTAACTTTAAAATCTATTACTTTAAAAAATTAATATGGTTAAAGATGTTGTTATTGTTAGTGCAGTAAGAACTCCGATGGGAAGTTTCTTGGGAGGATTGTCAAATGTTTCTGCAGTAGATTTAGGTTCTATAGCAATTAAAGGATCTTTAGATAAGATTAAATTATCTCCAGAGCTTGTTAATGAAGTTTTTTTTGGAAATGTTGTTCAGGCTGGTTTAGGTCAAGCACCTGCTAGACAAGCGGCAATTAATGCAGGTATTTCTAGTTCTACTCCTTGTACGACTGTAAATAAAGTTTGTTCATCAGGTTTAAAATCAGTAATGCTTGCTGCTCAATCAATTTCACTTGGAATTAATGATGTTGTGATTGCTGGAGGTATGGAAAATATGAGTCAAATACCTCATTACATAAATATTAGACAGCCTCATAAATATGGGGCAAAATCAATATTAGATGGTCTTCAGCATGATGGTTTAACAGATGTTTATTGTGATCAAGCAATGGGTGTGCTCGGAGATAAATGTGCTAAAGAGTTCAATTTCACTAGAGAAGATCAGGATAAATATGCTATTCAATCTTACAAAAGAGCATCTAATGCCTGGGTGGAAGGGAAATTTAAAGATGAAATAATTCCTGTTAAAATTATTCACAGAAATGGCAATGAGGAGTTAATCAGTGAAGATGAAGAGTATAAGAATATAAATTTTGATAAGGTACCAAAACTTAGACCAGCATTTGGGAAGGATGGAACAGTAACTGCAGCTAATGCATCTACGATTAGTGATGGAGCGTCTTCAATTATTCTTATGAGCAAACAGAAATGTTCTGAATTAAACCTTACTCCTATAGCTACAATAAAAGATTATTGTGATGCTGCTCAGGATCCTGAATGGTTTACTACCGCTCCTTCTGTTGCTGTAAATAAAATCTTAAATAAAACAGGATTAAGTATTAAAGAAGTTGATTTTTTTGAATTTAATGAGGCTTTTTCAGTAGTAGCTCTAGCTAATATGAAGATTTTAGGCCTTAAAGATACTAATGTAAATGTAAATGGTGGTGCTGTATCATTAGGTCATCCATTAGGTTGTTCAGGAGCAAGAATACTAACTACCTTATGTCATATCCTTAAAAATAATGAAGCGAAAAGAGGTATTGCTGCTATCTGTAACGGAGGGGGCGGTGCTTCTGCAATTTTAATAGAAACGTAATTAATTTATGAGGTTCGGTATATGTAATTTAAGTATTGTTCCTATTAGATCTGAATCTTCTGATAAAAGTGAACAAATTTCACAAATAATATATGGAGAAGTATTTAGTATTCTAGAAGAGAAGACTAAGTGGTCTAAGATAAAGCTTAGTTTTGATAATTACACTGGATGGATTGATAACAAACAATTTGTTGAGATTAGTAAAGAACAATTCCAATCTTTAATAAGTGAAACCCCAATATACTCATATGACTTAGTTCAGTTTGTTGAAAACCTAAATCACGAACTAATAGCTATTCCAATTGGATCAACTTTGAATGGATTAAAGATTCTTAAACATAAATATGATGGAGATACAATATCTGGAAATCAAGTTAAATCAAATATTATATCTATAGCAATGAGATTTTTAAATTCGCCATATTTATGGGGAGGAAGAAGTCCCTTCGGAATTGATTGTTCCGGTTTTGTACAAATGGTATATAAACTAAATGGCTATAAATTAGACAGAGATTCACATCAACAATCTAATCTGGGATCAGCTTTGAGTTTTATAGAAGAGAGTGAACCAGGAGATTTAGCTTTTTTTGATAATGATGAGGGTAAAATAATTCATGTTGGGATTATTATGGAAAATAATAAAATCATCCATGCAAGTGGAAAAGTTAGAATTGATGGAATAGATCAATCAGGAATATATAACAAGGAAACTAAGTCACACACTCATAAGCTTAGAGTCATAAAGAAAATTATTTAATCTAGCCCACTCTCTATTTCTGCAGCAATAGCTTTATACTTATTATAGTTATCCATATCATCAATTGCTGAATATATATTCCTTAGTGTTCTTACTGCACTTATATTTTTATTATCTAGCTCATAAACAGAAACTAAGTAAGGAACTGCAGATTTATATAACTCTTCTCTTTCAATTTTTAGTTCATCATACCTGTTATAATCAGCATTAGAAGTTCCTAAGGAATTCATTTCTTCAATAATTTTACTTTCTCTTTGCAGTATTAATGCAGCAGCATTTAAATAAGCTTTCTTATATAACTTATCTGTCTCAATCGCTTTATCATAATAAGACATTGCTAAATCAACATCACCTTTGTCTGAAGATATAACTCCAAGATTAAAATATAAATCGACATTGTTTGGGTCAATTTCAAGGGCTTTTGTTATTAATTTTTCATAGTTATCTACTTCCCCCATTTCCCATCTTATATTAGATTCAAGAAGTATTATATTGATGTCATTATCATCAATAGTTTTTGCTTTTTCAAGATATATTATTGCGTTTTCATAATCTTTATTGTTTTTATAGATGGCCGCCATTGATCTAAGTACGTCAATTTCTACAGATTCCATATCTGCATCTCTTGGATTTTCATGAGTTCCAGCTTTAATAAATAATGATCTTTGATCAGGATTTTGAAAGGCTTGTTCTTCACCTGTAGCTTTTTCAATAGCATAATAATTTGTGGTAATTCCTGTAAAACCTATATCAATAAGCTCATTATAAAAAGAAAGTGCTATATCAAAATCACTATTTTCAGTAGCAATCAATGCAGCATTATATAAATACAGAGTATCAGCAGGTGAAATTCTATAAGACATTTCTAGATTTAAGTAAGCACCTTTATAGTCCTGATTATCTAAATTATTTTTAGAATCATCAACAAATTTATTAAGCATGGCAATTCTTAATTCATCTGCTTTGCTAGTATATAATTTATTGCTTGAATTAGATTCTAAATCAATTACTTTATTTAAATTTTCTAATGCAATAGAAGCTTCTTCAAGAGTAGAATTTCCGTTAGCATAATTAGCTAACCCTTTTAGGTAATGAAATTTTACAGTAGTTTTAGCATCCATTTCATTCATCAATTTTTCTGCAGATAAAATATTTTGTTTTGCAGCAGAATAATCCTCTGATTTTATGCTTTTTTCAGCTAACTTTAATTCTTTTTTTTGACCAAAACTTATGGTTGAAAAAAGAAAGAGCAGTATTATAATTATGTTATTATTCATAGGTTAAAAATTTAATTATTCATCATTATCTTCGTCATCCCCTTCATTAGTTATCTCTAGAGTTATATTCTTGTTTCCAGTAAATACATTCTCTTCTTCTGAAGAGCTAGATATATCAACTTCCTCAGTTGAAGTTTCAACAGCTTCAGTACTCTCTTGATCTACTACTTCTTCAGTTGAAGTTTCAACAGCTTCAGTACTCTCTTGATCAACTGCTGATTCATCTTCATCTTCATGTTTTACCTTAGCAACAGCTGCAATTGAATCCCCTTCTTTAATATTAATTAATTTAACTCCTTGTGTAGCCCTTCCCATTACTCTAAGATCTTTTACAGCCATTCTAATTGCAATACCAGATTTATTGATTATCATTAGTCCATTAGAATCATTTACATTCTTAATTGACACAAGATTTCCGGTTTTCTCAGTAATTGATATTGTTTTAACTCCTTTTCCTCCTCTATTAGTAATTCTATAATCTTCTAATTTTGATCTTTTACCATATCCATTTGAGGAAACAACTAAAATATTACTATCCATATCATTAACTGAAACCATACCTACAACTTCATCCTTATCATGCTGAAGTCTTATTCCGCGTACCCCAGAAGCACTTCTTCCCATAGGTCTTGTTTTGGCTTCTTCAAATCTTATAGCTTTACCTGACTTTAAAGCCATCATAATTTGACTTTCACCATTTGTTAATTTTGCAACAAGCAATTCGTCACCTTCTTTTATAGTTATTGCATTAATACCATTAACACGTGGTCTTGAGTATTTTTCAAGTGATGTTTTCTTAACTTGACCTTTTTTAGTTGCCATTATTACATAATGTTTATTTATGTAATCTTCATCTTTTAAGTCTTTTGTGCATATGAATGCTTTAACTTTGTCATCTTGTTCAATATTGATAAGGTTTTGAATAGCTCGTCCTTTGGAAGTTCTACTTCCTTCAGGTATTTCATAAACCCTCATCCAAAAACATTTTCCTTTTTGAGTGAAGAAAAGCATATACTGATGATTTGTTCCGACAAATAGTTTTTCAAGAAAATCTTCATTTCTTGTTGTAGAAGCTTTTTGACCAACACCTCCCCTGTTTTGTACCCTGTAAGCATCTAATGGAGTTCTTTTAATATAACCAGCGTGAGAAATCGTAATAACTACTTTTTCATCTGGAATCATATCTTCAATAGATAAATCACCTCCTGCATATTCAATCTTAGATCTTCTTTCATCACCAAATTTATTTTTTACTTCAATTAGCTCATTTGTAATGATCTCCATTCTTCTATCTTCTTTGTCTAAAATATCTTTTAAGTCAGTAATAAGCTCTTTTATTTCGTTATACTCATTTCTAAGCTTATCTTGTTCAAGACCCGTAAGCTGTCTTAAACGCATTTCAACAATAGCTTTTGATTGAATTTCTGATAACTTATATTTATTCATTAAGTTGTCTCTTGCTTCTTCAGCATTTTTAGATGCTCTTATGAGTTTTATAACATCATCTATATTGTCTGATGCAATAATTAAACCTTCTAATATGTGACATCTTTCCTCAGCCTTTTTTAATTCAAATTTTGTTCTTCTAACAACAACATCGTGTCTATGTTCTACAAAATACCTAATCATCTGTTTTAGATTAAGTGTTTTAGGCCTTCCTTTTACAAGACAGACGTTATTTACGCTAAATGATGATTGAAGCTGTGAATATTTATATAATTTGTTTAATACAATATTTGGAATAGCATCTCTTTTAAGAACAAAAACGATCCTCATGCCATTTCTATCAGATTCATCTCTAATGGTTGATATTCCCTCTATTTTCTTATCATTTACTAAATCAGCTACCTTTTTGATTAAATCTGCCTTGTTTACTTGATAAGGAATCTCAGAAACTATAATGCATTCTTTACCATCAACTTCTTCTATCTCTGCTTTTGCCCTAACAACAACCCTACCTCTACCTGTATGGAAAGCATCTTTTACTCCTTCATAACCATATATTATTCCACCAGTTGGGAAATCAGGAGCTTTGACAAAATTCATCAACTCATCAATTTCAATATCATTATTTTTTATATACTCTATTGTACCCTCAATTACTTCAGTTAGGTTATGGGGTGCAATATTAGTTGCCATACCAACTGCAATACCAGACGCTCCATTAATTAATAGTGCTGGTATTTTTGTAGGTAAAACAGTAGGTTCTTTAAGACTGTCATCAAAATTTAATTTATGATCTACGGTGTCTTTTTCAATATCAGCAAGCATTTCTTCAGAAATCTTCTGCATTCTTGCTTCTGTATATCTCATTGCTGCTGGACTATCACCATCTATTGACCCAAAATTTCCTTGTCCATCAACTAGAAGATATCTAAGACTCCAGTCTTGCGCCATACGAACCATTGTGTCATAAACAGAAGAATCTCCATGAGGATGATATTTACCCATAACATCTCCTACAATTCTAGCTGATTTTTTGTACGCTGAGCTTGATTTCACTCCCATATCATGCATTCCGAATAAAACCCTTCTGTGAACAGGTTTTAACCCATCCCTTACATCGGGAAGCGCACGCGAAACAATTACTGACATTGAATAATCAATGTATGCAGACTTCATTTGATCTTCAATGTTAATTGGGATCAATTTTTCACCTTCATTCATATATAATTATGTTTAGATTTTTCTTAAAAATTATGTATAACAAATATAATTAATTTAACCTATAGAATAAGGTTAAATCTCTATTAAAAAAGCGTTTTTTATTAACAATTATTTGTGGAATAAAATAGGTTCAATTTTAGTGTTAAAAAATCACATAAATAATATTATTACAAATTGTTTAAATATTTAAGAATCCCTACATTTATTAAAAATTAATTCAATGGATGATAACTTCTCCCCAAAAGTAAAAGATGTAATTACCTATAGCAAGGAAGAAGCTTTAAGGCTAGGACACGATTTTATAGGTACAGAACACTTAATTTTAGGGATAATTAGAGGTGGTGACGGTAAAGCTATTGAAATCCTTAACTTTTTAGATATAGACTTAAACAATCTAAGGAAAACAGTAGAATCTTTAAATCCAATTGAATTTGATACTGATAAAGCTAGTTCAAAAAAGAATCTTCATCTTACTAGGCAAGCAGAAAGAGCATTAAAAACAACATTTCTAGAAGCTAAATTATTTCAAAGTTCTATAATAAATACTGGTCATCTACTACTATGTATTCTTAGAAATGAAAATGATCCTACAACAAAAATTTTAAATAAACTTGAAGTTAATTATAGCACTGTAAAAGAAGAATTTAAATCATTAATAAGTGATGAAGAATCTACTTCAACAACATCTAAAATAAGTAGTGAATCAGATGAGTTTGAATCTGACCCTATAATTGAATCAAATCCTAAAACAATAAAAAATAAAAAATCAAATACACCTGTATTAGATAATTTTGGAAAAGACTTAACATTTTTAGCAGAAAATAATAGTTTGGATCCAATTATAGGAAGAGACCTTGAGATTCAAAGAGTTTCTCAAATATTAAGTAGACGTAAAAAAAACAACCCTCTGCTTATTGGAGAACCAGGAGTTGGTAAATCTGCTATTGCAGAAGGTTTGGCTATTAGAATTATTGAAAAGAAAGTTTCAAGAGTTTTATATAATAAAAGAATAATTTCTCTTGATTTAGCAAGTTTAGTTGCAGGGACCAAATACAGAGGACAATTCGAGGAAAGAATGAAAGCTGTAATGAATGAAATTGAGAAAAATTCTAATATTATTTTATTTATTGATGAAATTCATACAATTGTTGGGGCTGGAGGTGCTACAGGAAGTCTAGATGCTTCAAATATGTTTAAACCTGCTTTAGCAAGAGGTGAAGTGCAATGCATTGGAGCTACCACCTTAGATGAATATAGAAACTCTATTGAAAAAGATGGTGCATTAGAAAGAAGATTTCAAAAAATAATTGTCCAACCAACAAGTATAGATGAAACTATTGAAATTTTAAAAAATATTAAAGAGAAATATGAGGAACATCATAACGTTAATTATTCAGACGAAGCTCTTCTAGCATGTGTAAAATTAACATCAAGATATATGACTGACAGATATTTACCTGATAAAGCTATTGATGCATTAGATGAAGCAGGATCTAGAGTTCATATAATTAATATAGATGTTCCTGAACATATTGTAGATTTAGAATCAGAACTATCTGAAATCCAATCAAAAAAGAATATCGCTGTAAAAAATCAAAAATATGAAGAAGCTGCAGACTTAAGAGATAAAGAAAAAATAGTTGAATCAAAACTAAAAAAGGAACAAGAAATTTGGGAAGAAGAATGCAAAAAGAATAGACAGGCAGTTAACGAAGAAAATATTGCAGACGTAGTTTCAATGATGACAGGAATTCCTTTAAATAGAGTTAAGGAAACAGAACTTAATAAACTATCAATCTTAGCTAAGATAATTAAAGATAAAGTCATTGGTCAAGACAATGCAGTAGATAATGTAGTAAAGTCAATACAACGAAATAGAGCCGGTTTGAAAGATCCTAAAAAACCAATAGGTTCATTTATTTTTCTAGGTCAGACTGGTGTTGGAAAAACTCAACTTGCAAAAATATTAGCAACGGAATTGTTTGATAATGAAGATTCTTTAATTAGAGTTGATATGAGTGAGTATATGGAAAAATTTGCTATTTCTAGACTAGTTGGTGCCCCTCCAGGATATGTTGGTTATGAAGAAGGTGGGCAACTAACAGAAAAAATTAGAAGAAAACCATATTCTGTTTTATTACTTGATGAAATCGAAAAAGCTCATCCTGATGTATTTAATATGCTTTTACAAGTATTTGATGATGGCTATCTAACAGATAGTGTGGGTAGAAAAATTGATTTCACCAATACAATAATAATTATGACATCTAATATTGGAGTTAAAAATATTCAAGATTTTGGAACTGGAGTAGGATTTGGCACGTCGGCAAAAAAGTCTCAAGAATCTTCGCTTAATAAGAAGACAATTACTAAGGCACTAAAGAAGAAATTTGCTCCAGAATTTTTAAATCGAATTGATGAGGTTGTAATTTTTAATAATCTATCAATAAATGAAATTCATAAGATTATTGAGATTGAACTGGATAAACTTTATGAAAGAATAATAGAATTAGGCTATAAAATAAAATTAACAAAAAAAGCCAAAGACTTTTTAGCAGAAAAAGGTTTTGATAAAGATTTTGGTGCTAGACCATTAAAAAGAGCTATTCAGAAATATCTTGAAGATATAATTGCAGAAGAAATATTGAAATCAAAATTAAAAGAAGGAGATGTGATTCAAATTGATTATAAAAAAGGATCAGATAAACTTACTTTAAAAACAAGTAAACTCAAGGAATCTAAAGCTTCTGACAGTTAAATTTATTCATAATCTAAATTATCAATAAAATTCAAAGAAGAGATGATATGATCATGCATTATTTCATCTTTTTTTATGAATTTAACCTTAGTTCTATAAGATTTAATCAATTTCTGAATTGTTATGGATGATTTAATTGACTCCCTGAAATCTAATGCCTGTGCAGCTGTAAACATTTCAATAGCTAAGATATATTTAACATTTTCTATTATTTTATATAATTGTAGAGCAGAATTTGCTCCCATACTTACATGATCTTCTTGGCCATTTGAAGATGTTATTGAGTCTGTGCTAGCTGGATTTGCAAATTGTTTATTAATACTAACAATACTAGCGGCGGTGTATTGAGGTATCATAAATCCTGAATTTAATCCAGAATCAACAGTTAAAAAAGACGGAAGATTCCTCTCGCCAGATATTAAATTAAATATCCTTCTTTCAGATATGTTTCCTAATTCAGCTAGTGATATTTTCAGAAAATCTAATATATATGCTAGGGGTTGACCATGAAAATTTCCCCCTGAAATAATCTTGTTATCTTTTAATGAGATAATTGGATTATCAGTAACAGAGTTTATTTCATCAGTTAAAACTTTTGATGCATATAAAATTGTATCTAGAGTAGCTCCATGAACTTGTGGGATACATCTAAATGAATAAGGGTCTTGAAGATGTGATTTTTTACTTGTTTTAATTTTACTTCCCTTAGAAAAATTCTTTATTCTTTTACTAACTATAGATTGCCCTTTATGATTCCTGACCTTATTAATTATATCATCGAATGGATCATATCTGCAGTCAAAAGCCTCTAATGAGACACATGAAATTAAATCTGCTAAATAGCTTATTTTATGAGACTCAAATATTAAAGATGTAGCATATGCAGACATAAACTGTGTTCCATTAAGAAGTGCTAACCCCTCTTTAGGTAATAGTTTTATAGGTTTAATATTAAATCTCTTTAAAATTGATGATGATTGAGATATCTTGCCATTATAAAAAACTTTCCCCTTACCTATAATTGGTAGTGACAAGTGAGCTAATGGAGCTAAGTCTCCAGATGCTCCTAATGAACCATATGAATATATTACAGGAAGAATATTTTTATTATAAAAAAAGATTAGTCTTTTTATTGTTTTTAAACTTATTCCACTATATCCTTTAGAAAGAGAAATGATTTTCAAAAGTAACATAATCCTAACAACATTATTGGGGATCTGATCTCCTACTCCACAAGCATGAGAAACTATAAGATTTTCTTGGAGTTTGTCTAATTGATTATCATTAATTTTTATATTTTGAAGTGATCCAAATCCTGTATTAACTCCATAAATAGGATCATCACTTGAATTAATTTTATTTTCTAAAAATTTTCTTGAATTTTTTATAATTTTTATTTGCCCTTTTGAAAGTTCAATCTTTTGATTTTTATTCAAGATTTTCTTTATCTGATCTAGTCCTATATTTCCTGCTCCTATTTTATACATTTTCAAAGTATACTTTTTTATAAAAATACATTGTTATTTTTATTTAATTAAATTTACGTAGATAAATACTTAATGAAAAAAACAGCCTTATTTGATTGTCATAATAATCTAGGAGCTAAAATGGTTGACTTTGCTGGATTCTCAATGCCAGTCCAATATGAAGGTGTGAAGTCAGAACACTTATCTGTTAAACAAAGCCTTGGCATATTTGATGTTTCACATATGGGTGAATTTATTATTTATGGTAAAGGCTCACTTGAACTACTTCAATTCTGCCTAAGTAATGATGTTTCAAAATTAAATAATGGAGATGCTCAATACAACTGTCTTCTAAATGACAATGGAGGAATAGTGGATGATTTAATACTATATAAAGTTTTAGACAACAAATATATGCTTGTGGTAAATGCAAGTAATATTGAGAAAGACTGGAACTTTATATCTTCAAAAAATACTTTTGGAGCTAAAATGGATAACTTATCTGATGAATACTCATTATTATCTATTCAAGGCCCAAAAACCACTGAAGTTATTCAGCATTTAACAAATGACGATTTATCTAAAATATCTTATTACAGTTTTATTCAAACTGATTTTGCTAATCAAAAAGATGTTATTATTTCAAATACTGGTTATACTGGATGTGGAGGTTTTGAAATCTATTGCAAAAATAATCAAGTTATGACAATTTGGGATAAGATTATGTCTGCTGGAGAAGCTTATAATATAAAGCCAATAGGTTTAGCTGCAAGAGATACTCTAAGGCTTGAAATGGGTTTTTGTCTATACGGAAATGAATTAAATGATAATATCACCCCTATTGAAGCAGGTTTAGGTTGGATTACAAAATTTTCAAAGGAATTTAATGGTTATAAAATTCTGAAAGAACAAAAAGAGAATGGTATTAATAGAAAACTTGTAGGATTTGAACTAATTGATAAAGGAATACCTAGGAAAAATTATGAAATTTATGATTTAGATAAATCTAAAATTGGAATAGTAACTTCTGGCACAATGTCTCCAAGCATAGGAAAAGCAATTGGATTAGGTTATGTTAATCCTAGCTGTTCAAAGACTGGGTCTATTATTTATATTAACATTAGAAGTAATATGGTTAAAGCTGTTATTGTCAAACCTCCATTTAAATAAAATGGGAAGAGCTTTTGAATTCAGAAAAGCTAGAAAGCTTAAAAGATGGTCAGCAATGAGTAAAGCTTTTACCAGAATTGGTAAAGATATTGTTATGGCTGTTAAAGAAAATGGCCCAGACCCATCATCTAACTCAAAACTAAGAGCAGTTATTCAAAATGCTAAAGCTGCTAATATGCCGAAGGATAATATTGAAAGAGCTATAAAAAGAGCAAGTGAAAAAAATCAAGGGAATTATAAAGAAATACTATTTGAAGGATATGCTCCCCATGGAGTAGCAATATTAGTTGAAACAGCAACAGATAATAACACTAGAACTGTAGCAAATATAAGGAGCTATTTCAACAAGCATAATGGGACCCTTGGCACTTCCGGATCAGTTAGTTTTATGTTTGATCATATTTGTAATTTTAGAATTAATAATGAAGGAGTCGATGTAGAGGAGATTGAATTAGATTTTATTGATTTTGGTGCTGAAGAAGTATTTGTTGAAGAAAATGATATTCTTATTTATGCTCCCTTTGAATATTTTGGTGAAATACAGACTGAATTAGAAAATAGGAATATTACAATAATCTCTTCAGGATTTGATAGGATTCCAAATACATTTAAGGATGTTGATACGGAAGAAAGATCAGAAATTGAAAAATTATTAGAAAAAATTGAAAATGATGATGATGTTCAAAATGTTTATCATTCAATGAAAGAATAAAATGAAAATTATTTTAAAAAGTTTAGGTTTATTAATACTTGGAATACTTATAGGCTCATTTATTAATATGGGTTTTATTATTATTGGAGATTTAATTTTTATTAAACCCGAAGATTTTAATCCTTTAAATGCTATGAACTGGGATATCAAGTATTTTATATTTCCTTTTATAGCTCATGCATTTGGAACATTCTCAGGCTCATATAGCGCTTCTAAGCTGTCAAATAATGATAATAAAACAATTCCTGTACTTATAGGATTTTTTTTTCTTTCAGGCGGTATATATATGGCTTTGATAGTGCCAGCTCCAAATTGGTTTTTATTCTTAGACCTTATTGCAGCTTATATTCCAATGGCAATTTTAGGGTGGAGTCTTGGTAAAAAATAATTAATTCTTATAGAAGCTATTTTCTTTTATCTTTCCTTCTACTCCATCAAAAAAACTTTCTATGTGATTAAAATCAGATTCTAGATTATCTGTAGTATAGAATGGTTCTGAGATTAAAATTTCTTTATCCTTGAAATTTAGAGTAAACATAATTATAGGAACATTTGCCTTTTTAGCTATATAATAAAATCCCGTTTTAAATTTGCTAACTTTTCTTCTAGTACCTTCAGGAGATAGTGCAACTCTAAATTCTTTTTCATTAGTAAACATCTCAGCTACTTGTTCAACTGTATTATGTTTTGCAGATCTATCTACTGAAACCCCACCTATTTTTTTAAGAATTATACTGAATGGGAAAAAGAAAATTTCCTTCTTTGCAATAAATTTTGATTTTATACCAATTGCAGTTCTAGCTAAAACTCCAACATAAAAATCATGCCAGCTAGTATGAGGTGCAGCTATTATCACCGCTTTTTTTAGAGAATCGCTGGAAAAATTTATATTCCCTGAAATTCTCCATCTCATTATTTTTGTAAATATAAATTTTGAGATAAGCTTCATTACTTATTTCTTTTCCACATTTGAATTGCTTTAGAAAGATCTTCTCTAGTGTCTATTCCAACAGATTCTGAATTAACTAATGCCATCTTAATTTTATGCCCACTTTCAATTATTCTTAATGCTTCAATTTTTTCTTTTAATTCTAATTTAGTTGGAGATAGTTTTGAGAATAAAATTAAGTGGTCTTTTCTATATCCATAAACTCCTATATGTTTATAAAAGACTTTTTTATTTAAATTTTTCATATTAGTTATGGGCTTTCTAGAAAAATTAGTTGCATAACTACTATTGTCAACTGTGACTTTAACATTATTTGGATTATTAATTTCAGAAATATTTTGAATCTCCTTCATTAATGAACCATAATTTATTTCATTATTAATATCATCTTTGAAAATATTAATAAGCAACTCAAGACTATTTTTATTGATAAATGGTTCATCTCCTTGTATATTAATAACAATATCTGTTTCTATATTTACACATGCATCTGCAATTCTATCAGTTCCAGATTTATAATCTTTATCAATTAATACTGATTTCCCATTATTAGATAAAATTTCTTGATGAATTTCAGAGTCTTGTGTTATTACGACTACATCTGAAAAAAGCTTAGAAGACAAGACTGCATTGTAAGTTCTTGTAATTACAGGCTTACCACATAAATCCATCATCAATTTTCTATCAAACCTTTTTGAATTCAGTCTTGCGGGTATTAGAGCTGTAATTTTCATCTGCTCAAAAATAATGAATTATAATCATATCAATTAAAAAAACATTATCACAATATTCATGTAAACCTTTTTTTTCACATTCATTTTTACAAATGAAAAAAAATTGTAGTTTTGCTGATAATATAATCCTATAATATTAGTTCATGTTATTAAAAATCTTTTTATTCTTATCTATTCCAATTGCAGTAGGACTAGTTTACTTAGTTAAAGTTAAATTCAATGACAATCAAAGGAAGTATTTAAAATGGTCTCTTTGGATATTTATTGGCTTATTCTCATACCTAACAATTAGCTCAATATCTGATGTTATTAAATTTGATGAAATTAAAAATAACAGATATCAGTATGTAATTAAAAACTTGAAAGACATAAGAGATTCACAATTAGCACATAGAACAATTCATGGTCATTTTGAAAATAATTGGGATAGTCTTGTAAAATTTGTAGAACAAGATTCATTTACTATTACCCAAAGGAGAGATTCTAGTGTATTAGACAGAGAACTTACCAAAAGATATGGAGGAGTAAAAACTTATAAAGATATAGTTATAGTTGATACACTAGGTTTTGTGTCAGTTAAAGACTCATTATTTGGAAACGATGCAAGATTTGAAAATATGATGTATGTTCCATTTGCAAAAGTAGATACAACTAAATTTGAACTTAAAGCAGGCTTCTTAAATCAAAACGG
>JAZABS010000041.1:0-4064 GCA_036136835.1 Bacteroidota bacterium | reverse complement strand
TTGCATCAACTAAAAAAGGCAACAGACCTTCTTATATTAATTCTGCTGGACATGAAATCGCTATACCTCTATATGAATATTTTATTAAAATATGTGAAGACAAACTTGGAAGAAAAGTAAGTTCAGGAGAATTTGGAGCTGATATGCAAGTAAGTTTAGTAAACGATGGTCCAGTTACAATTGTTATTGATTCAAAAGCAAAAGATTGATTCTATATAATATTCACCTCTTCCTCAAGATCAATATTAAAATTTTCTTTAACTGATTTTTTTATACTATTTGCAAAATTTAAAATATCAGATCCACTAGCATTACCATTATTAACAATAACTAGCGGTTGGTTAATATAGACACCAGCATCTCCTAGACTTTTCTTTTTGAATCCCATCTTTTCAATTAGCCATGCTGCTGGAATTTTATATAATCCATTATTTTCTTTATGATAAGGTAATTTAGGATACTTTTCTAGTAGGACATCTAATTTCTCTGTTCCTATAAAAGGATTTTTAAAAAAACTTCCACAATTCCCAATTTTCTTTGAATCAGGTAACTTAGATTCTCTGATTTTAATGATTTCTTTTGATATATTGGATAAATTGATTTCCTTATCATTAAACCTTTCTCTTAAACTATCATATGATAGGTTATAGTTATGCGGCTCTTTAGTTAATATTAATCTTATAGATAGTATTACAAATTTGTTTTTCTTTCTAGATTTAAAAACTGATGACCTATAATTAAAATCACATTCATCTTTATTAAAAACTTTAATCTCATTAGAATCTATTGAGAGAACCTTGCAACTATCAAATACATCTTTTAATTCAACCCCATAAGCTCCAATATTCTGAATAGGAGCTGCTCCTACATTGCCAGGTATCAAAGATAGGTTCTCTATACCCCCATAATTATTCTCAATTGACCATTTTACAAATTCATGCCAGTTTTCACCAGAGCTAACTTCTATAATAATTTTATCATCTAATTCTTCTATTATTTTCTTTCCTTTTATTGAAATATGAATGATAGTTCCATTATAATCTTTTGAGAATAAGACATTGCTTCCTCCACCCAAAAAGAAAATATTCTCTTTTTTCTTATGTTGAGACAAGAAATCAATAAGTTCACCTTCAGAGTTAATTGAAATAAATTTATCTGACTTAGCATCAATATTAAATGTGTTATAGTCTTTTAAAGAGAAATTTGATGAAATTTTATTCATAGAGATATTAACCTTTATATTCTTTTAAAGCAAGTCTAATTATGTTGATTGCCTTTATAAGTTTGTCAGAATTTAAAACAAAAGAAATCCTTACTTCATCTTTTCCAAGATCAGGACTAGTGTAAAAACCTCCTGCTGGGGCTAGCATAACAGTTTCTCCATTATAAGAAAAATCGGTTAGTAGAAATTTAGAAAATTCCTCTGAGTCATTAACTGGAAGTTTAAGAATAGAATAAAATGCTCCCATTGGGTTTGAAAAAACTAAATCATCAATTTTAGTTAACTCTTCAATTAACAGATTTCTCCTTAAAGTATACTCACTAATCACATTATTAATATAATCTGGAGATGAGTCAAGTGCTTTTGATGCTGCTATTAAGCCCAATGTTGGTGGCGATAGTCTAGCTAATGCAAATTTTAAACAAGCATTTAAAAAATCATGATTTTTTGAAACAATGCATCCACTTCTTGCCCCACATAAACTGTACCTTTTAGACGTTGAATCAATTAATATTGCATTATTATAAAACTTTTTTTCTTCAAGTATAGAAAAATGCTGGTTGTCTTCATATATAAACTCCCTATATACCTCATCAACAACAATAAATATATCATGCTTTAGAGCTAAAAACCCTATTTCTAGAATCTCTTCCTTACTGTAGACGTATCCAGTTGGATTACAGGGATTACAAAGGAATATAGCTTTTGTATTCTTATTTATTTTTTCTTCAAAAGAACTTATACTTGGAAGTGAAAAATTGTCCTTAATTTTTGAAGTTATAGGAATTACTTTAACATTTGATGCCATAGCAAATCCATTATAATTAGCATAAAATGGCTCTGGTATAATTATCTCTTCACCTGGGTCACAAATTGAACTAAATGTAAATGATAGAGCTTCACTAGCTCCTACTGTTACAATTATATCTTCAGCAGTTACATCTATATTATGCTTCGAATAATAATTAGATAGCTTCGATCTATACTCATGTGAACCTTGTGAATATTCATATTTTAACAATTTTAGGTCATTATGTCTAATTCCTTCAATGGATTCAATAGGTGATTCAATATCAGGCTGACCAATATTTAAATGAAGCACATCAATCCCCTTTTTTTTTGCTTGATCCGAAAATGGTACAAGCTTTCTAATTGGAGATGATGGAATATTCCTTCCTTTATTTGAAATTTTTGGCATTTATTTAACTTAATTTGTAAATATACTTTAAGGTATGCTATTTTTGTTTTATTTTATAAATATTTATTTATAGATGCAAATCTCATCGAAATTTGATCATACTGAAATTGAAAAGAAATGGTATTCTTTCTGGAATAAAAATAAGTTTTTTAATTCAGAACCTGATGACAGAGAACCATTTACTATTGTAATTCCCCCACCTAATGTTACAGGTTTATTACATATGGGACATATGTTAAATAATACTATCCAAGATATTTTAATTCGAAAAGCTAGGATGATGGGTAAAAATGCATGCTGGGTCCCTGGAACAGATCATGCTTCTATAGCAACTGAGGCTAAAGTTGTTGAAAATTTAAAATCACTTGGCATTAATAAGTCTGATATTTCTAGGGAAGAATTTGTGAAACATGCCTGGGAATGGACAGAAAAATATGGAGGAGGAATTCTAGATCAGTTAAAAAGATTAGGGTGCTCATGTGATTGGAACAGAACTAAATTTACATTAGATGATGATATGTATGAGTCAGTGATACTAGCATTTATTGATCTCTATGAAAAAGGTTACATCTATAGAGGGTATAGAATGATAAATTGGGATCCTGAAGCTGAGACAACAGTATCTGATGAAGAAGTTAATTATGTTGAGGAAGAATCCAATTTGTATTATTTAAATTATTCCATAGATGGATCAAAAGAAAAACTAATTATTGCTACAACTAGACCTGAGACAATTTTTGGCGATACTGCAGTTTGTGTTAACCCAAAAGACAAAAGATATTCCAAGTATATAGGAAAACAAGCAATAGTTCCTATATGTGATAGAAAGATTCCAATTATTGCAGATTCTTATGTTGATATAGAATTTGGAACAGGATGTTTAAAAGTAACTCCTGCTCATGATCTTAATGACTATAACCTCGGGAATAAACATAAACTTGAGGTAATTGATATTTTTGATTCTAAAGGAAGACTAAATGAGTATGGTCTTCACTATAAAAACAAAGATAGGTTTGAAGTTAGAGAAAAGATAGTTGAAGAGCTTAAGAACAAAAAAATTCTCAACAAATCTGAAGTATATAATCATAATGTTGGACGCTCAGAAAGGACAAATGCTATAATTGAACCTAAGATTTCAAGGCAGTGGTTTTTAAAGATGGAAGAGATTTCAAAACCAGCTATAACAAATGTATTGAAGAATGAAAATATAAAGTTTTTTCCACAGAAATTTAAATCAACATATAAATACTGGTTAGAGAATATAAAAGATTGGAATATATCTAGGCAACTATCTTGGGGACATCAAATCCCAGCTTTTTATTATGGGGAAAATAATGAGGAATATGTTATTGCCCAAAATAAAAACGAAGCAAAAAAGATTTTAGAGAAGCAAAAAGGACTAAAACTGAGGGATGATGAGTTAATTCAAGATGAAGATGTTCTTGATACATGGTTCTCTTCTTGGCTATGGCCAATATCAGTTTTTGATGGAATAAGAAATCCAGAAAATCAAGAAATAAAATATTACTATCCTACTCAGGATTTAGTTACAGGTCCAGATATAATTTTTTTCTGGGTTGCAAGAATGATTATTTCAGGTTATGAGTTCAGAGATGAAAAACCATTTTCTAATGTTTATTTTAC
>JAZABS010000040.1:0-2710 GCA_036136835.1 Bacteroidota bacterium | reverse complement strand
ACTGCAGTTACAATTAATGTAAGTGGCAAAAATATTGTTGGATCAATTAAATTTAACCCATAATAAACCATTGCTGGAATTACACCACTCACTTTCCAAGTTCCAGCTAAAGCTCCAACTAGCAGTAAAATAACAATCGGGATTGCAATGCTTTTTATGCTTAAAAATATCTTTTTAATTATACGAGAAACAGAAACTTTATCCATTAATCCCATTATAGCTGCTAAAGAAGCACCCAATAATAATATAATTTGATATGTATTTTCTCCAAACCAATCTTTTTCTTCATAAAAAACAATATTATATCCTAATAAAAAGACAAGTACACATACCGGAAATAGTGCTTTTGTTAATGAAATCTGATTATTTGATTCTAGCATGAAATTTTAGTCTGAATTTAGATGATTTTTAGTTCTTTCATACATTTTCTTATAATTGCATAGGTTCTTTTAATGTCATCATCTAAACCAACAGAGAATCTTATTAATCCTTCGCTTAAACCCATCTGTTCTTGTTCAGATTGAGATATTTCTGATGATGTAGAAGAGCCAGGCGCACAAAATAAGGTCTTATAAAAACCAAGACTAACAGCTAGATAGCCTACATTTTTTTCTTGTAATTTTTCCATAAGTTTATTTGCTTTTTTTATACTACCTACATCAATTGTAACCATTCCTCCATATCCGTATTCTGAATTCATCATTTTGGTAAATATTTTATGAGATGGATGTGACTCAAGACCAGGATAAACAGTTTTAATTTCATCCTTTTGAAAAGACTTTGATAGATACATTGCGTTTTCACTATGTTTTTTAATTCTAATATGTAATGTTCTTAAATTTTTTAGTACTGAAGCAGCTCTTAAACTATCCATTGTTGCTCCCATTAACATAAAAGCTCCGTCATTTACATCTCTTAAAGAATGGATAAATTCTTTACTGCTACAAACTACCCCTGCAATTGTGTCACTACTCCCGTTTATAAATTTTGTTAAACTATGAATAACTACATCAGCTCCATGATGTGTAGGAGAAACTGATAAAGGAGTAAAAGTATTATCAACAATAAGTTTAATATTATTTTTTTTTGCAATTTTAGATATTGACTCTAAATCTGCTATTTCAAGTAATGGATTTGATGAAACTTCACAATAAATAATCTTAGTATTTGTTTTTATTGATTTTTCAATACTCTTTATTGAAGTTATGTCTACAAAGCTTGTTTCAATTCCTAACTGAGGAGTAAAATTTTTTAAAAAAGCATAGGTTCCTCCATATACAGTTCGACTAGAAATTATATGATCACCTGATTTACATAATTGTAATATGGTTGAAGTTATAGCTCCCATTCCTGATGAAAAAACATTTGCTGCTTCAGTTCCTTCCATAGCTGCCAAGGCTTCTTCTAAATATAAATTACTTGGCGAAGAGTTTCGAGAATATAAATAACAGCCTTCCATATTCCCCTCAAATGTTTCACTCATAGAATTTGCAGAAAGGAAAGTATAGGTTGAAGAATCAGAAATAGAAGGATTGACTCCTCCGAATTCTCCAAAAAATTGTAAATCTTGAATTTTATTTGCTGGCTTGGGTTTCATTAAAGTATTGTGTGCTTTAGTTTGTATTTAGCACTAATTTACCAAAATCAATTTTAATAGTTTAAAAATTATTTTAACATTTAAATATTTGTATTTTTGAATCCTAAATTTATCAAGTATGAGTGAATTTGATGTTACTGTGATTGGTTCAGGTCCTGGAGGGTATGTTGCTGCAATTAGGTCGGCACAACTAGGTATGAAAACAGCTATTGTAGAGAAGTATCCAACTATGGGTGGTACTTGTCTTAATGTTGGATGTATTCCTAGTAAATCACTATTAGATTCATCTCATCATTATGAAGAGGCTATAAAAAAATTTCCAGAACACGGAATAAATATTGAAGGTAGAATAAACCTTGATTTATCTAAAATGATTGATAGAAAACAAGCTGTGGTAGATCAAACAACTAAAGGAATAGATTTTTTGATGAAAAAAAACAATATTACCGTTTACAATGGCTTAGGTTCATTCAAGGATAAGAATAATCTTGATTTAATTGTTGATGGTAAAGTTTCTAAGACTATTAGCTCAAAAAATTTTGTTATAGCTACGGGAAGTAAGCCTTCTCAACTTCCATTTGCTAAAATAGACAAGGATAGAATTATTTCTTCTACTGAAGCCCTTAATCTAAAAGAAATACCTAAACATTTAATAGTAGTTGGAGGAGGAGTAATTGGACTTGAGTTGGGGCAAGTGTATAGTAGGTTAGGTTCAAAAGTTTCTATAATTGAATATCAAGATAGAATAATTGCTTCAATGGATTCTGGCCTTTCAAAAGAGCTTCATAAAGTACTTAAAAGACAAAAGATTGAATTTTTCTTATCTCATAAAGTTTCCTCTATAGATAAAAATGGTAAGTCTGTGGTAGTTCAAGCTACTGATAAGAATAATAATAATGTTAGTCTAGAGGGGGACTATTGTTTAATATCTATTGGCAGAAGAGCTTATACAGAAGGTCTAAATTTAAAAGCAGTTGGATTAGATGTCAATGAAAAGGGGCAAATAGAGATAAATGAAAGTATGCAGACTAAAGTTAGTAATATATATGCTATTGGTGATGTAGTTAGAGGTGCTATGCTTGCACACAAAGCTGAAGAAGAAGGTGTGTTAGT
>JAZABS010000039.1:0-3802 GCA_036136835.1 Bacteroidota bacterium | reverse complement strand
GTGAATCCATCAATATTGGCATATAAAGCAAAAAATGAATATGTGTTATATAATGTGCCTAAAAATTTTCTTCTTACTTCATCAACTCCATCAATATCAAATTTTAAATTATCCCATGGATTAGAATTAGAAATCATGTACCATCTAGTAGCATCTGCTCCAAATTTTTCTAATGTATCAAAAGGATCAACTGCATTACCTAATCTCTTAGACATTTTTTGTCCATTTTTATCCAATACTAGACCATTAGAGACAACGTTCTTGTAAGCATTAGATTCAAAAACTAATGACCCAATGGCATGAAGTGTATAAAACCATCCCCTAGTCTGATCTACTCCTTCAGCAATAAAATCAGCAGGGAAAAATTTATTTTGATCAATTAACTCATTGTTTTCAAATGGATAATGCCATTGAGCATATGGCATACTTCCAGAATCAAACCATACATCAATCAAATCATTTTCTCTGTACATTTTTTCTCCTTTATTGGAAACCAATACAATCTTATCGACTATGTTTTTGTGTAAATCTATTTTATCATAATTTTCATTTGAATAGTTGTCTACTTCAAAATCCTCAAATATGTCCTTATCCATTATTCCTTTTTCAACAGACTTTGAAATTTCATTCTTTAATTCCTTTAATGATCCAATACATATTTCTTCAGAACCATTTTCAGTTCTCCAAATTGGTAATGGAATACCCCAAAATCTAGATCTAGACAAATTCCAATCATTTACATTTTCTAACCATTTTGCAAATCTTCCTTCTCCAGTTGATTTTGGTTTCCAGTTTATTTTAGTATTTAATTTGACCATTAAATCCCTAATTGTTGAGGTTTTAATAAACCAAGAGTCTATTGGATAATATAATATTGGTTTATCTGTTCTCCAGCAATTAGGATAGCTATGCTTATATTTTTCAACTTTAAATGCTCTATTTGCTTCCTTTAAAGCTATTGCAATTTCAACGTCTACAGATTTTTCAGGAATTTCATCTGAGCTGTAATATTCATTTTTTACATATTTTCCTGAAAGTTCTTCCATTTCAGGCCTAAATCTTCCCTGTAAATCCACTAATGGGACCAAATCACCATTACTGTCTTTAACTAACATTGGAGGAATTTCAGGTTTAGCTTGCTTTGCTACTAACATATCATCTGCACCAAATGTTGGAGCAGTATGAACAATCCCTGTTCCTTCATCTGTAGTAACAAAGTCTCCATGAATAACTCTAAATGCATTTTCAGAATTATTTGCTGGTAATGCATACTTTAACAATTGCTCATACCTAACATCTATTAATTCTTTTCCAAAAAATTTATTTATAATATAAAAAGGAATCTTTTTGGATTTAGTATCAAATTGTGATAGCTCTGCCTCACTATTAACTTCAAAAAAATTGCCTGAAAATATTTTATCTATTAAATCATTTGCTAAAACGACCTGGATAGGTTTATACGTATATTGATTATATGTTTTAATTACAACATATTCTATTTTTGAGCCAATTGTAAGTGCAGTATTACTAGGCAATGTCCATGGGGTGGTAGTCCAAGCTAAAAGGTATAATTCGTCGCTAGTTCTCAAAAATTCTGGCAAAGTATCATTAATGATTTTGAATTGTGCTGTAACAGAAGTATCTGTTACGTCCTGATATGTTCCAGGCTGATTTAGTTCATGAGAACTAATTGCAGTACCAGCTTTAGGAGAATATGGTTGTACTGTATAACCCTTATACATTAGGTCTTTCTTATAAACTTGGTTTAATAACCACCAAACACTTTCCATGTATTTTGCAGTATACGTTATATACGGATCCTCCATATCTACCCAATATCCCATTTTCTTCGTAAGATCATTCCATATGTCAGTATATTTCATAACAGCTTTTTTACAAGCTAGATTATATTCTTCAATACTAACTTTATTCCCAATATCTTCTTTTGAAATACCTAAAGCATTTTCTACACCTAACTCAACAGGAAGCCCATGGGTATCCCATCCTGCTTTTCTCTTTACTTGATACCCCTTCATGGTTTTATATCTAAGAAAGATATCTTTAATTGTTCTTGCCAAAACATGATGAATTCCAGGCAATCCATTTGCTGAAGGAGGCCCTTCATAAAAAATATAAGGGGGATTGCCATCTGCGTTAGAAACTGATTTATTAAATATGCTATGTTCTTCCCAATAAGAAAGTATCTCCTTGTCAATTTTGGATAAATCTAATTTTTTATATTCTGGGAAAACCATATTTAGTTTTGATTTTTAATCAGTTTATTTAAATAGTAAATTTACTTAAACTAATTTAGTTTTAATCATATTTAATAGCCATAATAATCGGCAATTTCATCAGCTCTTTGAAGTAGATATTCTTTGGTTATTCCAGCTATATCATCCATATTATATGCAGATCTATAAATATGCATTGCTTTTTCAGCCTCACCAGTTTCTTCATAATATCTGCCCATATAATAGCTAGGGAGAATAGTCTCTTTATATTTTCTTGTAGCTAATTTTGCTAAATCCTTAAAAAATTTAAACTTTTCTATTTCATCAATGCATTGCTCAATGGCTATAAAATCATTAATTGATATTTCCTTAGTAACTCCAAAATAATTTTCAATTTTTTCATACTTTTCTTCAAGATATCTAACTGGAGAAGTTTTTAAATTTAATATTATAGAATCATATTCTATTTTATTTATATCCTTATATATAGAAAAAATGTCTTCAATAGAAAAAGGAATAGAATAAGCAGGCAATGTGTAATGAGAAGGTGCTTCTAAATTTTGGAATTTATAATGAATATTTTCTTTATCTATTGAGTCAAGTTTTTGATTAAAATCCAAAACATCATCTGAAATAGATTTAAAATCTTGATTTGATGTACTAAGATAATAGTATAAATTATCCTCTGAATTAATTAAATATTGAGCAATATAGTCCTTCATTTTATCTGTATATTTTGGGCTAACCACTATATATCCATTCATGATTGGTTTTTTTCTTAACAAAAAGAAATTGATAAAATTAGCTGTCCTTTCATGTCCTACTGCAATCCTAAAATTAGTCGTTCTATATTTCTTATTTAAATAAGGAATTAATTCTTGACCAACAAATTCAAAAAAATTTGCAGTAGATGATATCGGAGTGAAATTTAAATTATCTACAACACTTGTATCATTATATCTTGAATCAATTTGATTAATTCCAACAACAATTGCGTTTGGAATATCTCCCCAAAAGGACATATAGTCTACATTACCAGAAACTATTTCAAAAAGATAATCTCCATCAAAAACAATAAATAATGGGTATTGTTGGTCTTCTTCTACATTATAATCTCTTGGCAATTGTATTATAATTTCTCTTTCTGAGCCTAATTTTTTAGAATATATTTTATCATAAATAGTATTATTTACAATACTATCTAATTGCTGTGCTGTAATAGCGCATGAGAAAAGAAAAAAAAGAATTAATAATTTATTATTCATTTGATAATTTATTATCATTTACAAAAGGTAATATAATTAAAGATAATCCGCCAAAAATTATTATCATTAATGTTTGTGATGTCCACATAATCCAACCAAAAGATAAGCTTGAAACTGCACCTATCCCAAACCAACTTAAAGATAATTGAACAGCAAGAGGATAGGCTCCAATCCCCCCTGGAGTAAATACTATAGTTAAACTAGCTAAAATAAATGATATAAGCATTGTAGCAAATGATAATTCTAGTAATTCAGAAACTGCTAAACTAGTTACATAAAACATTAGCACATACATAAGCCAGA
>JAZABS010000038.1:0-24859 GCA_036136835.1 Bacteroidota bacterium | reverse complement strand
AGATATAATTTTGGTGAAAACATAATTTCAGCATGGGATAAGGATAAGGAGCCAAACCAATGGAGAAGATTAAATCAGTTAATTGAAGAAAGAAATCCTAAGAAGATAGGAATTAACTACTCCAAATATTTCAACATAGCTGACGGCATAGATAAAACTGATTATGAAGAGTTCATGGCAAATATATCTGATATAAATAAAGAAAAATTAGTTTCTGCACAAAAATTGGCAACCGCATGGATTGAAACAAGAACAGAAAGAGAAATGGAAATTTTTAGTGATATAGTAGAAATTACTCATAATATTATAGACGAAGCTTTTTCATCTAAAGTTATAGATGTAGGAGTAACAACTACTACTGATATTGAATGGTGGATGAGGCAAAAAGTAACCAATATGGGTTTAGAAACCTGGTTTCATCCTTCTGTTGATATTCAAAGAAATGATGAAGAAAATCAAGATCATTTAAGGTCATTTTCAAATAGACCTGACAAAAAAGTAATACAAAAAGGAGATTTATTACATTGCGATTTTGGGATTACATATCTAAGGTTAAATTCTGATTGTCAGCAAATGGCATATGTAATGAGGGATGAGGAAATAGAAGTTCCCTTGTTTCTTCAAGAAGCATTTAAAAAAGGAAATCAACTTCAGGATATTTTAACATCCAATTTTGTTGAAGGTGATAGTGGAAATAAGATTTTACTAAATTCTTTAAAACAAGCTAAGGAGGCTGGATTAAGACCTTCTATTTATACTCATCCGCTGGGTTCTTATGGTCATTCATCTGGTCCAACTATTGGAATGTGGGATGCGCAATCAGGAGTAAAAGGTACTGGCGATTATCCATTATATAAAAGCACAGCATATGCTATAGAACTTAATATTACAACACAAATTAAGGAATGGGATAGAGATATTAGAATAATGCTTGAAGAGGCAGGATTTTATGGTGAAAATGGATTTAGATATGTAAATAAGAGGCAAACTGAAATTAAACCTATTTATTTCAATTAATTATGAATATTATATAAATTGCATCAAATTTTATAAAATGAAATCTTTTTCTAAACTTTTTATATACTTGATTTTTTCATTTATTTCTTTTCAATCATTTTCTCAGCAAGTTTATAATATCCAAAGAGGTCAAAGAGGCTATATACCTCCTCCTAAATATGAAGCATCGGCTTATATTACTACTCTTAATGTGTATGAGGAATTAGATGCAGTGCTGCCTATGTGTGTAACAGCTTTTAATTTAGATGAATTTGAAACTCAAATATTAAAAGGTATGTTGCTTAAAAAGTTTGAGTCATATAATTCTATTGTTTCTAATACTGATAATTCAAAAGAATCTAGACAAGATCAATTAAAACAATTAGAGATTGATTTTGTAAAATCATTATCAATTATTTTAACACCAGATGAAATTACCACATACGTAGATATGGATTTTAGTGATAAGAAAAAGGAGAATAAAAAGAAGAGAAGAAAAAACAGAAAAAAGAAAAATTAATAATTATAAAAATGATGAATAAAAACACAGTATTAGCTTGGGCAACTTTTATAATGATATTAGTAGGTGTATTACTAGTTTGTTTGGGAATATTTAAATATAATGAAATTGCTGGATGGGGTTTTGTTTCTGTAGGTGTAGGTTTTTTTGCTATTGCTTGGGTTTTTAATGCTTTGAAGGGAAGAGTATAATTTTTTCTAGAATTTTAATTCCATTTTAATATCAGCCCTTTTATATGGGGAATTTGAATCAATTGGTATTTCAACGAAGCCATATTTTTTATAAATATGTATAGCATTTTCTAAAACTCTATTAGAGTATAGAATTAATTTTTTTAAGCCCATTTCTTTTGCTTTATCGATACAATTTTCTAGAATTTTTTGTCCAATTTTTCTTCCCCTATATTTTGTAGAGACAGCCATTTTAGTTAATTCAAAACAATTCTCTTCTTGAAGATACATAAGAGCTACAGTTCCAACAATCGTGTCATTATATTTAGCAAACAAAACAATGCCTCCATTTTCAATTATAAATTTTTTTGGGTTAGAAAGGACTTCTTCATCATGTTTTTCTACGTAGAAATATTTTTTTAACCATTCTACATTTAAGTCATAGAAATATGATGAGTATTCATCTTTATAGTCTGTTATTTTAATTGACATATTTGTAAATATATTTTTTAAAATTAATATTAATATATTTATCAAGTTAATAAAGTATTATATAATGAAAAAGCTGATTGAATGTGTGCCAAATATTTCTGAAGGAAGAGATATGGCTGTGATTAACTCAATTTCAGATGTTGTTGAAAAAATTGATGATGTAAGGCTCTTAAATGTTGATCCAGGTAAAGCAACAAATAGAACCGTGATTACTTTTATTGGTGAGCCTGAAGCTGTTTTGGAGGCAGCATTTGAGCTTATAAAAAAATCAAAAGAATTAATTGATATGAGTAATCATTTAGGGGAACACCCAAGAATGGGGGCTGTTGATGTTTGTCCACTAATTCCTATTTCTAATATTTCAATGGAAGAAACAGTAGTTTATGCACATAAATTAGCAAAAAGGGTAGGGTTAGAGCTAGGAATTCCTGTTTATTGCTATGAGAATGCTGCCAAGAAAAAAGACAGAGTCAATCTTGCAGATTGTAGGTCTGGAGAGTATGAAGGATTAGAGAAAAAGATTTCTTCTAAAAACTGGAAGCCTGATTATGGCCCTAATAAATTTAATACTTCTGTTAAAAAATTTGGTGCTACAGCTATTGCAGCTAGAGATTTTCTAATAGCATATAATATAAATCTTAATACTACATCAACTAGAAGAGCTAATGCTATTGCATTTGATTTAAGAGAAGCCGGTAGAATTAAAAGAGAAGGTGGGAAATTAAATGGTAAAATATTAAAAGACAAAAAAGGAAATGCTCTTCGTCAGCCAGGATATTTTAAAAATCTAAAAGGAATAGGTTGGTATATTCAAGAATATGGAATTGCACAGATTTCTTATAATTTAACTAACATAAATACAACTCCATTGCATGAAGTATTTGATAAAACTTGTGAAAGGGCAGAAGTTAGAGGTCTTCGTGTAACTGGATCAGAGCTTATTGGCTTGGTTCCAAAAAAAGTTTTAATTGATGCGGGTAAATATTTTTTGGTAAAACAAAAAAGATCTTTAGCTATTCCAGAAAAGGATATAATTCATATTGCAGTCAAATCTTTAGGCCTCGATGAGCTATCTAAATTTAATCCTAATGAGAGGATAATTGAATATTTGATAGAAGCAAATAACAATCCTTTAGCAAAAATGACAATAGAAGATTTTGCTAATGAAACATCTAGTGAATCTCCAGCACCTGGAGGAGGATCGATTGCAGCTTATTGTGGAGTGCTTGGTTCTGCTTTAGCTACAATGGTAGCTAATTTGTCTGCACACAAAAGAGGATGGGATGAAAGATGGGAGTTCTTTTCAAAATGGGGTGAAAAAGGAATTATGTATCAAAATAAATTATTAGAATTAGTTGACAAGGATACTCATGCATTTAATCAGATAATGAATGCATATGCATTGCCAAAAGATAATAATAATCAAATAGCTTTAAGAAATAAAGAAATTCAAAATGCAACTAAGAATGCGATAAATGTTCCTTTTGAAATTATGAAAACTTCTTTTGAATCAATTGAAGTTATAATGATGATGGCAGAAGAGGGTAACCCAAATTCAATAAGTGATGCAGGTGTTGCTATGTATTGTGCTAGAGCAGCAATAATGGGAGCATTTTTAAATGTTAAGATAAATTGTAAAGATTTGGATGATAAAAAATACGTTAAAAAGATTCTTTCTTCTTGTAAAAAATTAATTGATCAAACAGACGTATTAGAAAAAAATGTAATAGATATAGTTAATAAAAAACTATAATTATTTAATTTTTTCCCCATTTAAAATCAAATCACGAATATTGTCATTACCTAATCTATAAGGAATTTCATCTATGCTGTTTATCGGCTTGGTTATGATTAAATTGGCTAATTTCCCTTTTGTAATACTACCTACTTTATCACTTAATTTCATTGCATAAGCACCATTTATTGTTGCTGCATTTATAGCTTCCTCAGAAGTAATTTTCATTTTAGTGCATGCAGTAGATATAACCAAATTCATATTTCCACTTGGAGAAGACCCAGGGTTAAAATCACTAGCAATTGCTAGTGGAAGCCCTGCATCTATTATTTTTCTTGCAGGAGCATAGTCTATGCCTAGAAAAAAGGAGCATATTGGTAAAACTACAGGCATCGTATTGCCTTGTTTTAAGATATTTAAATCAATCTCACTTAGCACCTCCAAATGATCAACTGATAGGGCTTTATTCTTTACAGCTACTTCTATACCTCCAATAGAATTAAATTGGTTAGCATGTATTTTAGCAGGTATATCATACTTTTTCCCTTCTATAATTATTCTCTCTGTATCTTCTTTTGAAAAGTAGCCTTCTTCACAAAAAACATCTATAAAATCAATTAAATTTCTTTTCTTAAAATCGGGCAGCATTTTATTTATAATTATATCTAAATAGCCTTCTTTATTTTCCTTATAATCTTTAGGATAAGCATGAGCACCTAAAAAGGTTGATTTAACTTGTAGTTTTGTATTTTTTCTAATTTCTTGAATAACTTCCAGCATTTTTAATTCACTTTCGTAATTTAAACCATAACCAGTTTTAATTTCAATTGCTCCAGTCCCTTGTTTAATTACATCATTTACCCTTTTAATTGATTGATTATAAATTTCTTCTACTGGAGTATTTGATAGTAATTTTGCAGAATTAAGTATTCCTCCACCTTTTTCTGCAATCTCTTGGTAAGTAAGACCCCTTATTCTATCCATAAACTCACTTGATCTATCACCAGCATATACTATATGAGTATGGGAATCACACCATGATGGCAGCACCATAGATCCTTTTGCATCATAAACTTCTTCTACATTAGAATATAAACAGTCCTCCATTTCACCAAAATCAATAATCTTATCATTCTCAATGTATAAAAATGCATTATCTACTGATGGTAATGAAGACATGTCTTTTCCAGACACATAAGATTCATCTTCAGTTCTACACTGAATTAGTTTTTTTATGTTTTTGATTAGTAAAGACATATTGAAAATTAAACCATATCTTCTGGTTTAACCCAAGTATCATATTCTTCAGCAGTTAAATATCCAAGTCTAACAGCTTCTTCTTTAAGAGATGTACCATTATTAAATGCTGCATTTGCAATTTCTGCAGCTTTATAGTATCCAATCTTTGTGTTTAATGCTGTTATAAGCATTAGAGAATTATTAAGCTTAGTTTTAATAATATCCTTATTTGCTGTAATTCCAGAAATACAATTGTTGTTAAAACTATTAGAAGCATCAGATAAAAGCCTTGCTGATTCAAGGATATTAGCTGCAATCATTGGTTTAAATACATTTAATTGATAATGCCCTTGAGCACCTCCAAAAGTAATCGCTGCGTCGTTGCCAATTACTTGAGCACACACCATTGTCATAGCTTCACATTGAGTTGGATTAACTTTTCCAGGCATAATTGAACTTCCTGGTTCATTAATTGGCAAGCTAATTTCACCAATCCCACTTCTTGGCCCAGAAGCAAGCATTCTTATATCATTAGCAATTTTATTTAGCGAAACAGCAATCATTTTTAATGCACTATGTGTTTCTATAATTGCATCATGACTTGATAATGCCTCAAACTTATTTTTAGCAGTTTTAAAAGGAAGTTTAGTAAAATCTTTTATTAATTCCGCAACTCTTTCTGAATATCCTTCAGGTGTGTTCATGCCGGTCCCTACAGCTGTACCTCCTAATGCTATTTCAGAAAGGTGGTCTAGTGAATTTTTCAGACTATTAATTCCATGATCTAGTTGAGACTCATAAGCAGAAAATTCTTGACCTAATGTAATAGGAGTTGCATCCATTAGATGTGTTCTTCCTATCTTAACAATAGATTTAAATTCTTTTACTTTTAAGTTTATTGAAGACTTTAAATCTTCAAGAGCAGGGATAGTTTTTTCTGATAATAATTTATATGTAGCTATATGCATAGCTGTTGGAAAGGTATCATTCGAAGATTGTGATTTATTAACATCATCATTTGGACTTACTAGTTTTTCTCCTTTTCCAAGCTCATTTCCTAGTAATTGATGAGATCGGTTTGAGATTACTTCATTAACATTCATATTCGTTTGAGTGCCAGAGCCAGTTTGCCATATAACCAAAGGAAATTGATCATCTAGTTTTCCTTCAATTATTTCATCACAAACTTTAGAGATAATATCTGATTTTTCCTTGTCAAGTATCCCTTTTTCATAATTAGTTTTGGCAGCAGCTTTTTTTAGTATAGCAAAGGCATGAATTAGTTCTATTGGCATTGACCCATCTGGTCCAATTTTGAAGTTATTTTTAGATCTTTCTGTTTGAGCCCCCCATAATCTGTTAGAAGGGACTTTAACCTCTCCAATTGTATCTTTTTCTATTCTATAATCCATGGTTGATTATATATATGTACAAATTTACGCATTTTAGTTGATTTGCTCTATTATTTTGACAATTCTATATACTATTTTGTTGAAAAATTAATTTCTATTATATAGTGATATAAAATGCTATTATTTATATTTGCGGATATATTATAACTCAGATATGTTTGAATTTGACCAATATTTAGGATTTTTAGCATTTATGACAATTGTTACTATGGGATTTTGGTTAATGTTCCTAATGATGCTCGTAGTAATTCCTTACTGGGTTATAGGTGCATTAATTGAGAGAATTAATGAGTTTTTAGCCGAAAGAAAAGCTAAAAAATAGTTACTTTTTAAAAGTCAAAAGCCCCTCCGTCATCATAATTCTGTCTCTGTTGCCTTCTGTTTTGATTCTTTTTTTGATTAAATCTGTAAGTAAAATTTAAAGTAAAAGACCTTCTTCTCCATCTCCATTCAGAATTGTTATAGAAGGTTTCATTAAATGTTTCAGTTCTCCAACCTCTTTGGTCTAAAAGATCGCTTACATTAAGAGTAAGAGAAGCTTTTTCTTTAAATAGTTCTTTACTGAATGCCAAATCAATAGAGAAATCTCCTTCACTTTTGCTTATAGCTGTTTCAGAGGGACCTCTAACATTCATTCTAGTTTGCCATTCAATTTTTCCTGGCAGAGTTAGCTTATTATTTAGTCTATAACTCCAACTAACATTTTCATTATCATAAACTATGTCATTATAACTTCCTTCAACTTTGTTACTATAAACATTAAAATTTGAAGAAATATTCCAATTTCTTCCTTTTCTATAAGATAGATTAAGTTCAAAACCAAATCTAGTGTTAGTTGATAGATTTATAGGATATCTTTCAGTTATTGGAACTTGAACACCATTTATTTCGGCAGTTTCACCAGTTTCTTCAACTATAAAATTGAATGTGTTTGTTGCTTTTTGATAATAAGCAGAAGTGTTTATAGTAAAAGAAGACTTATACCTTTTTAAATATCCAAAATCAATGTTGTTAGAATAAGTTGGATCTAAATTTGGGTTTCCTCTAAAAATATTTATTGGACTTACTTTAGTAGGGAAGGGGTTGATAAATCTAGACCAAGGTCTTCTAATTCTTCTATTATATCCAAAAGTAAGTGTTTCATCTTCAGAAATTTCTAATCCAAAATTAAATGTTGGGAAAAATCCTGAATCATTTTTATTAATAAAATCTTGAATAGTTAATTGATTTATATCCCTATCCGTATTTTCAAATCTAAGACCTATTAAAAATGAGTATTTGTCTTCAACTTTTACACCATACTGAGTATATAATGCACTTATTCTTTCTTTGTACTGGAATAAGTTACTTTGATTTAAATCCTCTATAAGTGAGTTATTAATATTGTCAAAGACTTTATAATCTGTTAAATCATCATCTTCACTTATTCTAAATCCTGCTTCAAATTGCTTGTTTTCACCAATAGGATTTACATAATCTCCTTGGATCAAATAAGATTCACTTTCTTGATTGCTTTCTATTAGTTCATTAAGAATATCATTTTGTGAGATTACTGCATCTTCCCATTCTTTAGAATTATCATATTGAAAATCAATGGTTAATTTGTGTCCAGAGTCATTAAATCTTCTTTCAAAGTTCATATTATATTCTCTATTAAAATCTATTTCTTGTTCATTTTCAATTTGTGTAGTTTGATTTAAAATATTTCCAGCACTGTCTAATTCATCTAAGTTGTTCGTTTGTGAATCATCAGATTCTGATTGATTATAGAAAAAAGAACTAACAATAGAAGTATTGTCATCGATATACCATTCTATTCCATTATTAGTGAAGAAACTATTTCTGTTTCTTTCCGTTTCTCTATTTTCTTCAAAAAAAGTATTATCATCAGGATCATTTATATCATTATAATACTCTGAAAAATTGAAACCACTACCAGGACTATGTCTATCGCTAAATCCGGAAGAATTGAAAAAATTAACTTTTCCGTCTCTATAATTTAAATTTGATGATACGCCTGATCTTTCAGGATAACCAATATTTGAACTTAACGATCCATTTAAACCTAATTTTTTTGATTTTCTAAGAATTATATTAATTATTCCACCACTTCCTTGTGCTTCATATCTTGCAGATGGTGATGTAATTACTTCAACTTTTTCAATTGCATCAGATGGAAGTTGTTGAAGAAATTTTGAATCGATACCTACTAAACTAGATGGTTTGCCGTTAATTAAGATTCTAGCCGCATCATTACCTCTCAATAATATATTTCCTTCCAAATCAACAGAAACAGAAGGAATATTATCTAGAACATCACCCGCATTCCCGCCTTTCACCGTTAGGTCTTGACCAACAGTGTATATTTTTTTATCTAATTTTATTTCTACAGTTGTTTCTTCAGCGATAATCTCTACAGCATCTAATGATTCAACATCAATAATTAATGAAATTACTCCTAAATCCTTATTTTCATTTACATTTAGGTTCTCAATAGTATAATTCTTAAATGATATATATTCAACTAAAATATTATAATTGCCTTTATCTGTTGGAATATTAAAAACACCATTACTATCAGTTATACCACCTGTAATCACATTATTTTCTTCAGGATTCAAGATAGTTATAGTTGCATATTCTAATGCTTCTCCACTTTCAGAATCAATGATTTTTCCAAAAACATTGAATTGACTTATAGATTCTGGTTTGCTGTATGGGTTCTGAGAGAAACTAAAAAATGAATAACAAATGAATATAAATAGAGAAAGAGTTATTTTCTTCATAGTTTATTGATATAAATTTCAGTGCGAATATAACTTAAATTCACGTATAATTACTGAAAAAAATCTGACATTATTTTGTCATTAAATTATTTTGAACACATTTTCAGGAGGTCTTCCTATAATAGCTTTGTCATTTAATTCAACAATAGGTCTTTCAATTAATTTAGGATTTTCAGATAGAATTTGAATTATTTCACTTCCACTTAATTCTTTTCCCTTATAGTTTTGCTTCCAAACATCTTCATTCCTTCTAACAAGCTCTATTGGATCAATTCCTAGTTTATTTATTAGAGTTTCAATTTGAGTTTTAGATAATTGAACTTTTAAGTATTCAATAACCTTAAATTCTAAATTATTATCAACTAAAATTTGCAAGGTTTCCCTTGATTTTCTACATCTTGAATTATGGTAAATTGTTATCATTTATTTATTTTTTCATTAAATATGCTTTTAAAAATGGGCCTATATCACCATTGAGAACACTATCTATATTCCCTGTTTCGTGGGAAGTTCTTACATCTTTTACAAGTTTATATGGATGCATTACATAATTTCTTATCTGACTTCCCCATTCAATTTTCATTTTTTCAGATTCTATATCAGTTCTTTTTTTATTCTTTTTTTGCAATTCTATTTCATATAGCTGTGATTTCAGCATTTGCATTGCTCTAATTTTATTATCAAGTTGAGATCTAGTTTCTGAACAAGAGATTTGAATTCCTGTTGGCTTATGAGTTAATTGTACTTTTGTTTCAATTTTATTTACACTCTGCCCTCCAGCACCACTCGATCTAGATGTAGTAATCTGTATTTCAGAAGGGTTAATTTCAATACTTATAGAATCGTCAATTAATGGATAAACATAAACTGATGCAAAACTTGTATGTCTTTTTGCATTTGAATCAAAGGGTGAAATTCTAACAAGTCTGTGGACGCCATTTTCACCTTTTAGCCAACCAAAGGCAAAATCCCCTTGTATTTTAAGAGTTACAGTCTTTATGCCTGCTGAATCCCCATCTTGAATATTTAACTGACTAATTGAGAAGTTATTTTTTTCACAATACATAGAGTACATTCTCATTAGCATTTGAGCCCAGTCGCAGCTTTCTGTACCACCTGCACCTGCAGTAATCTGTATAATAGCATCCATACTATCACTCTTATCTGACAACATGTTTTTAAGCTCTAACTCTTCAATTAATTCCTTAGATTTAAAAAACAATGTATCTATTTCTTGTTCAGAAGATTCTCCTGACTTATAAAATTCCAATAGTACCTCCAAATCATTAACACTGTCTTGAGCTTTGTCAAAATCTGTAACCCATTTTTTTATAAACTTGATTTTTTTTAAATCTTTTTCAGCTGATTTAGGATCATTCCAGAATTCTGGATGGTGAGTTTTCTCTTCTTCTACTTTTATAAGTGAAATCTTAGCATCAACGTCAAAGATACCTCCTTAACGTAACCAGACGTTCTTTAAGTTGCTTCAATTGTTCAGAAGTAGTCATTTATAATGATTTTTGTGTAAATTTAACTAAATTAAAAGTCTTATGAAACAACTGCTTTATTTATTGATATTTTTATCATTTAAAATCTCCTTTTCACAATCAATTACAGATAATTTAAAGGTCTATAATGGGTTTTTTAACTTCTATTACGATGATTCTTCTGATAAGATTTATTTAGAAATCAATGATCTGGATAATGAATTTCTATACATTAGTTCACTCTCATCGGGTGTGGGTTCAAATGACATAGGGCTAGATAGAGGGCAATTAGGTAGTGAAAAATTAGTTAAGTTTTCAAAATATGGAGATAAAATTTTACTTATACAACCAAATTTACGTTACAGAGCAATTTCTGAAAATGAATTAGAGAAAAGAAGTGTTGAGCAAGCATTTGCAAAGTCTGTTATATATGGATTTAAAGTTGTTGAAAAGGAAAAGGATAAATATATAATTGATTTTACTCCTTTTTTAATGGAAGACAGACATGGGGTTTCAAAGAGACTTAAAGGATCAAATCAAGGATCGTATAAGGTAGATAAAACAAAAAGTGGTATAGAATTAGAAAGAACCAAGGCATTTCCAGAAAATGTTGAATTCGAAGCTTTGTTAACTTTTTCAGGTGATGCTAAAGGTAGATTGATTTCAAGTGTAGCTCCTGATCCAGATCTAGTTTCAGTTATTCAGCACCATTCTTTTATTAAATTACCTGATGATAAATATATTCCAAGAGAATTTGATGTAAGAAGTGGAGCTATACCTATATCCTTTATGGATTATGCTACACCTGTTTATGAGCCTATAGTAAAAAGATATATTATTAGGCATAGATTAGAAAAAATAGATAAATCAGCTAAATTTAGTGAGGCTAAGGAGCCAATTGTATATTATTTAGACCCTGGTACGCCAGAGCCCATAAAATCTGCCTTAATTGAAGGTGCATCGTGGTGGAATCAAGCTTACGAATCAATTGGTTTTAAAAACGCTTTTCAAGTTAAGATTTTACCGGAAGATGCTGATCCTATGGACTGTAGATATAATGTAATACAATGGGTTCATAGATCAACAAGAGGTTGGAGTTATGGAGCAAGTGTAGTTGATCCAAGAACTGGGGAGATAATTAAAGGTCACGTAAGCCTTGGGAGTTTAAGGATAAGACAAGATTTCTTAATAGCCCAGGCCTTATTGAATAAACCCTATTTAGAAGGAAATGATTATAATCCTATGCTTGAAATGGCCTTAGCTAGAATAAGACAGCTTAGTGCACATGAAGTAGGTCATACTATTGGATTTGCACACAATTTTGCAGCTAGTACTGAAAATAGAGCTTCGGTTATGGATTATCCTCATCCACTTATTTCTATTGAAAACAATATTAATTTAGATAAAGCATACGATGTTGGTATAGGTGAGTGGGATAAAGTTACAGTAGCTTATAGTTACTCTGATTTTGATGAAAATATTAATGAAAAAGAAGCTTTGAATACTATATTAGAAACAGCATATTCTAATGGGTTGAGATTTATTACAGATAGTGATGCAAGAGCACCTGGAGGGGCACATTCTCTTGGTCACCTTTGGGATAATGGTAAAAGTGCCTCAGACGGATTAGAGAATATAATTAAAGTTAGAAATAAATCCATTTCAAATTTTTCAAAATTTAATATTAGAGAAAATCAGCCTTTTTCAGTTTTAGAAGACGTGTTTGTGCCTTTATATTTTTTACATAGATATCAAACTGAAGCAGCAGTTAAAATTATAGGGGGATTGGAATATAATTATGCGACAAGGGGAGATAACCAAACAACAGTCAAATCTCTGAGTTATTCCGATCAGACAAATACATTAAATTCTATATTGAAAACTCTAGATGCTAATTTTTTATCAATACCTAAGGATAAATTAGATCTGTTTCCGCCTAGAGCATTTAGTTATCCTAGAACAAGAGAATCTTTTAAATCTATGATGGGTGTTGGTTTTGACCCAATAAGCATAGCTTCTACAGCTAGTAATATGACACTTTCTTTGCTTTTTCATCCTGAAAGAATGAATAGGTTAATTCTTCAAAAATCCTTAGATCATACAAATCTTGGTATTTCAGAATTATTTGATAAAACAATTTCTAGGACATTTATGATTAAGCATCAAAATTCATATATAAATGAGATTCAACAAACTATTAACCATAAATTTTTAGAGTATCTGATGAATTTGTCGCTGTCTGAGAAATCTCTTTTCCAAGTAAAAGATCATGCTAATAAAGCTATTGAGAGTATTGACAATTATCTTTCATTAAAAGCTAACAGAGATTTTCCTTATTTGTCACACTATAAAAATTTAATAAAGAATTTCAAAAAATATCCTGACAAATATGAAATGAGTGAGTCATTAAAAATCCCTGATGGCTCGCCTATAGGTTCTAATGATTGTACTTATATAAATTAAATTTATGAATATTGATTTAAGAAGTGATACTGTTACTATTCCATCCAAAGAAATGCTAAATGTAATGTTTTCAGCAAAGGTTGGGGACGATGTTTATGGAGAAGATCCAACTGTTAAAGAATTAGAGGAAAAGTTAGCAACTATGTTTGGAATGGAAAAAGCAATGTTTTTTCCATCAGGCACAATGGCAAATCAAACTGCAATTAAACTACATACTAATCCAGGAGATCAAGTAATTTGTGATAAATATTCTCATGTTTTTAATTATGAAGGAGGAGGAGGAGCTTTTAATAGTGGAGTTTCTTTCAAGTTAATTAATGGTAAAAGAGGTATGTTTAATAGTTCTCAACTTTTAGATTCAATTAATCCTGTAGAATTTTATCATAGCCCATTAACTTCATTAGTAACTATAGAAAACACTACAAATAAAGGAGGAGGGGCGTGTTGGAATCTTAAAGATATTCAAGATATTAAGCAAGTATGTAAAAATAATAATCTAGGACTACACCTTGATGGTGCTAGAATATGGAATGCTTTAATAGAAAAAAGACAAAATCCTCTGGAATATGGAAAAATTTTTGACACAGTTTCAGTTTGCTTAAGTAAAGGGCTAGGATGTCCTATAGGTTCTGTATTGATTGGAAAGGATGAAATAATGAAAAAATCTCTTAGAATTAGAAAAGTTTTAGGTGGGGCAATGAGACAAGTTGGTTATCTAGCATCAGCAGCTATTTATGCTTTGGATAATAATTTAGATAGACTTAAAGAAGATCACAAAAGAGCTAAAGAATTAGGAGATGAACTTACAGATAAATCCTTTGTTAAGAGAGTTGAAAAAGTTGAGACAAATATAGTAGTATTTGAAATAGATAATAAAATAGATAAACAGACAATAATTAATTCTTTTAATGAGTACGGTGTTTTGTTTGATTGGTATTCTATGGGAGCAAAAAAGATAAGATTAGTTACACACATAAATTATACAGAAAAAAATCATATTTATCTTTTAGATTTTATTAAAAATCTAAAAATTTAATTTGCAAATAACTTCTGATTTAGTCTAATTATCAGTTTTAAAAAAAAACACTTAATTTTGCAATGCATTAAAAATCATCTTTTTTAATGTGAAAAATATGGGAAATAGCAAAAAAATTGCAAATAATATATTAGAGTTAGTTGGTAAAACACCTTTAGTGAAGCTAGATAAAATAACTTCAGCACTTAAAGGTGAGTATTATGCAAAAATAGAAGGTTCTAATCCAGGACATTCCTCTAAAGATAGAATAGCATTATATATAATTGAAGAAGCTGAAAGGAAAGGCTTATTAAAGCCTGGAAGTACTATTATTGAAACAACATCAGGAAATACAGGTTTTAGTATAGCTATGGTCTCAATTATTAAAGGATATGACTGTATATTAGCTGTTACATCAAAATCTTCTCAAGATAAAATAGACATGCTTAAGGCAATGGGAGCTAATGTTTTTATCTGTCCTGCTAATGTGCCTGCAGATGATCATAGATCCTATTATCAGGTGGCAAAAAAAATGCATGAAGAAATAAAAGGATCATTATACATTAATCAATATTTTAATGAATTAAACTCCGAGGCTCATTACAAGACAACTGGACCTGAAATTTGGAAACAAACTGGAGGTAAATTAACTCATTTAGTTGCTTGTAGTGGTACTGGGGGTACTATTTCAGGAATAGGAAAATACTTAAAAGAACAAAACCCAAATATTAAAATAATAGGAGTAGATGCTTACGGGTCAGTTTTGAAGAAATATCATGAAACCGGAGAGTTTGATGAAGAAGAGATATTCCCCTACAGAGTAGAAGGTTTAGGAAAAAATTTAATTCCATCAGTAACTGATTTTAATGTAATTGATAAGTATGAAAAAGTAAATGATGAAGATAGTGCTCATTCTGCAAGAGAAATTGTAAAAAAAGAAGGAATTTTTGTTGGCTATACTAGTGGAGCAGCTTTTCAAGCAATAAAACAGCTTAATAACATTGGAGAATTTAAAGATAGTGACAAGATAGTTGTTGTTTTTCCTGATCATGGATCTAGATATCTTAGTAAAATATACAGTGATAAATGGATGGAAGATCAAGGGTTTTTTGATTCAAAACATGAAACTACTTTAAAAAAAATACAATACATTAAATAAAATTTTTGCCAAATGAAAGATCTATTTGAAAAAATGTATGGAGATAAAGGGCCATTAGGAAAATATGCAGACATTGCAGAAGGTTACTTTGCATTCCCAAAACTTGAAGGAGAAATTTCTAATAGAATGAAATTTCAAGGCAAAGAAGTAATAACATGGAGTGTAAATGATTATTTAGGACTTGGAAACCATCCAGAAATAAGAAAAACAGATGCTGAAGCTGCAAAAAGATATGGATCTGCTTACCCTATGGGAGCTAGATTAATGTCTGGTCATACTTCATTGCATGAAAAACTTGAGATAGAGCTTGCAGAATTTTCTAAGAAAGAAGCTGCATATGTTCTTAATTTTGGTTATCAAGGCATCTTATCAACAATAGACTCTTTGCTTAGCAAGAATGATGTAGTTGTTTATGATATGGATGCTCATGCATGTATAGTGGATGGTGTAAGGTTGCATTTAGGTAAAAGATTCACATATAAGCATAATGATATAGCTAGTCTTGAAAAAAACCTTGAAAGAGCAACCAATATAACAAATGAAACAGGAGGAGGAATATTAGTAATTTCTGAGGGTGTTTTTGGTATGAGAGGAGAACAAGGTAGGTTAAAAGAAATAACTGATTTGAAAGAAAAATATATGTTTAGATTGTTGGTTGATGATGCTCATGGTTTCGGAACTTTAGGTGAGACTGGAGCTGGTGCTGGTGAGGAGCAGGGCGTACAAGATAAGATAGATGTGTATTTTGCAACTTTTGCTAAATCAATGGCTAGTACAGGTGCTTTTATTGCATCTAAAAAAGAAGTAATTGATTACTTAAAGTATAATATGAGGTCACAGGTCTTTGCTAAATCCCTTCAAATGCAGTTAGTGGTTGGTATATTAAAGAGATTAGAGATGTTAAGATCAAGTACTGATCTTAAAAATAAATTATGGGATAATGTAAACGAATTACAATCTGGTTTAAAAGAAAGAGGATTTGATATTGGTAGTACTCAGAGCTGTGTTACTCCAGTCTACATGAAAGGTACAGTTGCAGAGGCTATGGCATTAGTAAAAGACTTAAGAGAAAATCACTTGATTTTTTGTTCAATAGTTGTTTACCCTGTTATACCAAAAGGTTTAATCTTGTTAAGACTAATTCCTACAGCATCTCATAATTCGAAGGATATTCAAGAGACTTTAGATGCTTTTTCTGCTATAAGAGACAGCCTAGATTCAGGACTATATAAAAGACTTTCTAAAGATTTTCAAGTGTAAATATTACTCAATAATTTTTTTATAAGTACATCTTTTCTTTCTTAATACTGGATTAAAATTCTTCCAAATTTTATCAATAGCATCATTTTCAATTAATTCAGGGGTTCTAAAACAATCTTCTATTTCTTTTCCTTTTAGATTTTGTAATAGTGAACTAAACAAAATTGCTGTAACTCCCTTATTTTGATATTCTGGATGAACTCCAATTAAATACAATGTTAAATTTTTAGAATATTTTTTTGCCTTCATTAAGTGGAAAAAACCAAAAGGAAATAATTTGCCCTTCATTTTTTGGAGTGCTTTAGAATAAGATGGCATTATTATAGCAAAACCAATTATCTCTTTTTCTTTATTTAAGGCAAATGAAATAAATTTAGGATTTATAAATTTTAAAAACTTTTTCTTTAAATATTCTTTTTGAATATCATTTATTTCAACAAAAGATGATAGCCTAGAGTAACTTTTATTAAACAAATCAAACATCTCATTTGCATTAGATAAAACCTCATCTGTTTTTGTAAAACTTGTATCACTAAAACCATACCTTCTTTTAACAATATTGCTCATTTTTAAATAATAATCAGAATCAACGTTTTTAAAAGAAAATTTCTTTTCTAGATATTGTTTTTCAACTTTAAAATTTAGTTGTTTAAAATGTGATGAATAATAGGGGTGGTTGTACCAAGTAATCATTGTTCCAATTTCATCAAAACCATGAGTAAGCACTCCTACTTTATCTAAATTTGAAAACCCCATAGGACCTTCCATATATTCAAGTTTATTTGCTATTCCAATCTCATTTATTTTATCAACTAATAATTTAGTCACATTTACATCATCTATTACATCAAACCATCCAAATCTAATTTTCTTTACTTTCTGTTCTTTAACTTCAATCCAATTTATAATGGCAGCAATTCTGCCTACTATTTCATCATTTTTTTTAGCTAGAAATAGATGGACTTTAGCATTTTTTAATGTTGGATTGATATTAGGATTAAAAACATTAATTTCTTCACTTATTATTGGTGGAACCCAATATTTTGAATTTTTATACAATTTAAAGGGGAATTTTATAAATGTCTTTAAATCAGAACTATTCTTTACTTCGTGAATTTGTGTCATTTTTTGTCTTTGTGTAAGTCAAATCTATAACTGCCTCCAAAATTAATATAAAATATTTTTGGAGTATTCTTAAAATTAAAACCTAATGATGTGTCAAGTTGTAAGTTTTCGTTACTTAAATATGCTACTCCTAATTTTACCATATTTTCTGCATAAAAATCACTATTTATACCATGGGTTTCAACAAAACTTACCCATTTGGTATTAAATGCATGGGTTAATGTTAGGATATATTCAAAATCATTTTGATCCGTTCCAATTCTATCAAGAATCAGATTACATATTAAAACAAAATTATTTTTAAAATTGTTTTGGGTAGCTATCATAAATGATGGACTAACTCCTTTTATCCCAGCTGCTGTATAAGGATTATTTTTTCCATCAATATTTATTCCTGCATAAACTGAAATTGCCGGAATAAGAGAATTCCATTTAAATTTATTATTTGCCCAATAACTATATAAATTTGGACTTTCATCCCTGTTTTTATAAGGATCATATACTAAATATTTAGCTCCAATTTTAAATTTTCTAAAATTACTTCTATTAAATTCATTATCAATCTCTGATCTCATGTCCGTGTATTTATCATTCTGATAAATACCATTTATTTGAATTTCTAATTCTTCAAGAATTAATCCATATCTAATCATAAAATCTATTCCAATACCATTTACTTTGTTTTCTATTAATTCATGTTCTTCTTTTAATATAAACCCTCCAGTTTCTAATTGAATTACATTTGATCCAACTGAAAAAGCACTTTGTGAATTCCCAGGTCTATTAGAGTTAATAATTTCAGTGTATTGCGAGAATATTTTGTTACTATAAACAAACAATAAAATAGTTAGTAGAAGTAAGGTTTTTTTCATGTTAATGATGCTATAATACAAAGATAAAATTTTTATATTTTAATAATATATTAACTCTTTTGAATTCTAAGAATTGTATTTTTACATTTGATTATAAAAATCTTTTAGAGTGGGCTTTATAAAACTTATTCTTTACTTTCTAGCGTTTTATTATATTTTTAAGTTCTTATCAAGACTATATTTAGCTTATGTCCTTAATAGGTTTAAAAATAATACTCATAGATATAAGAAAAACGATGCTGAAAATAAAAAGGAAGGTGAGGTTTCAATTGATAAGATACCTAAAGAAAAATCTAAAAAAAATGATCTAGGTGATTATATAGATTATGAAGAAGTTGACTAAACTTGATTATACTATGGTTGTTATGGATTTTATAAATAAGAATTTCAAGCATTTCCTTGTATTGTCTATATTTTGCGTTATATCTCTTTTATATTTTTCTCCAGTACTACAAGGAAAGAAAATTTTACAAAATGATATTATTCAATATTCTGGAATGGCTAAACAGCAAAATGATTTTAGAATTGCTACTGGAGAAGAGACTTATTGGACAAATGGTGCATTTTCTGGAATGCCAACTTATCAGCTTGGAGCAAAATACCCGCATAATTATATTAAGAAACTAGATTTGTTTTTAAGATTTTTACCTAGACCTGCTGACTATCTTTTTTTATATTTATTAGGTTTCTACTTATTAATTGTATCTCTTCAAATTGACTATAGGCTAGCTTTTTTAGGTGCTATATGTTTTGGATTTTCTACATATCTAATAATAATTATTGGCGCTGGGCATAATGCTAAAGCACATGCAATAGCTTATATGCCTTTAGTTTTGGCTGGAATACTGATGGTATTTAGAGGAAAATATTCAAAAGGCTTTCTATTAGCAACTCTTGCTCTTGGTTTGCAATTTTGTGCAAATCATTTTCAAATGACATATTATCTTATGTTTATAGTTCTACTAATTGGATTATTTTATTTGATTGAATCTATAAAAAAACGTAATCTCAAACATTATTTTAAATCCTTAGGTATATTGTTTTCAGCATTATTTATTGCTCTTGCTTTAAATGCGACAAATCTAATCGCTACAAGTGAATATGCTAAAGAAAGCACTAGAGGCAATTCATCTGAATTAACAATTAATCCAGACAATACAAATAAGGAATTAACTACTGGTTTAGATAGAGAATATATCACACAATGGAGTTACGGTGTTTTTGAAAGTATAAATTTGTTTATTCCAAGGCTTATGGGGGGAGGAAGTTCAGAAGATGTTGGAATAGATTCAAATTTTTATAAGTTTTTAAGAAGTAATGGATATTCTGCATTAGAGTCTAAACAAATTGTAAAAAACACTCCAACTTATTGGGGAGATCAACCTTTTGTTGAAGCACCTGCTTATATTGGAATTGTTGTGTTTTTTTTATTTGTTTTTTCTCTTTTTATTTATAAAGGAAAACACAGAAACTGGTTAATTTCTGCAATAGTATTATCGTTACTTCTTTCTTATGGAAAAAATTTAAATTTTATTACAAGTTTATTTATTGACTATTTTCCGTTATATAATAAGTTTAGAGCTGTTTCTTCTATACAAGTTATATTGGAGCTTTGTATTCCGGTTTTTGCTATTATAGGCTTATCTGACATTATTTTAAATAAAAACAAAAAGAGTAATCTAAATAACCTATACAAGACTTTGGGAGTTTTTGTAATAATTATAGGTTCGCTTTTTATGATTAGAGGCAATCTAAGTTTTGCTGGAGTTAATGATTTTAATTTGAACCCATCTATTCTTGAAGTTATAAAACAAGATAGGGTAGATATATATTTAAATGAATTATTTAGAGCATCTCTATTTATTATACTAATAGTTTTAGTTCTTTTTAGTTATTTAAAACAAAAAATAAAAACTCCAATTTTTATTTTATTATTAGTTGTTCTTGTGACTTTTGATTTAGTTCCATTTAATAGGGAATATGTTAATGAAAATAATTTTGTTGATTCAAAGTTAGTTGAACAACCTTATAGCCCTGACAGGATAAATTATGAAATTTTAAAGGATCAATCATATTACAGGGTATTAGACTTAACATCAAGCTCTACTAAAACATCATACTTTCACAATTCAATTTTAGGCTATCACGCTGCCAAACTTAGTAATTATAATGAGATTATAGAGTTTTATATAAATGATGTCCATATGAATACTCTAAACATGCTAAATACAAAGTATATTATTTTTAGTGATGAAGAAGGAACATCAAAATTGTTTACAAATGATTCTGCAAATGGTTCAGCTTGGTTTGTAGATTCAATTATAAATGTAAAATCAAAAGATCAGGAAATAATTTCATTAGACACCTTAGATAATAAATATAAAGCAGTCTCAACAGAATTGGAGTCAAAAAAATATGTAATTACTGACAGTTCTTATATTAAGCTTATAGAATTCAGCCCTAATAAAATAAAGTATGAATACAATAATAAGAATAACGGTTTTATTGTTTTCTCTGAAATTTTTTATCCTTATGGATGGAATGCATATATAAATGGGGTTAAAACCAAGCATTTTAATGTAAATTATATTTTGAGAGGAATGAGTGTTAAGCCTGGAAACAATATAATAGAATTTATTTTTGAACCCGATGTTGTAAAAAATGGAGGAATGGTGTCATTGTCAGCCTCTTTAATATTTCTTATAATATTTATAGGAATGTCATACAAATTTTTCTTAAATAACAGAATTTGAGCAAAAAGGTCCTTATTATTACTTACTACTGGCCACCAGCAGGTGGGCCTGGTGTTCAGAGATGGTTAAAATTGTCAAATTATCTATTGGAAAATAGTGTTAAACCAATAATTTATACTCCATCTAACCCTAAATATCCATCTATTGATGAAAGTTTATTAAAAGATGTTAATTCTGAAATAGAAGTAATTAAACAACCTATTTTTGAGCCATTTGGTAATTTGTTTTCAAAAATTAGAAAAAAAGGTATACCTAAGAAAAAAGATCAATCAATTTTTGATAAATTTTTAATTTATTTAAGGGGTAATTTATTTATTCCTGATTCTAGAATTTTTTGGGTAAATTCTTCAGTAAATTTTTTATCAAAGTATATTTTAGAAAATAATATAGAAAGTATAATTACAACTGGCCCTCCACATAGTTTACATTTAATAGGATTAAAACTTAAAAGCATATTAAATATAACCTGGTATGCTGATTTTAGAGATCCTTGGACAAAAATAAATTATCATAAAGAGCTAAAGCTAAGTTTAAGATCAAAGAAAAAACATTTAGAGTTGGAGAGTAAAGTTCTTAATTCATGCGATAGAATTATAGTTACTTCTAATAAGCTTTTAAAAGAATACAATAAGATTACAAAAACTCCAATATCGTTAATAACTAACGGGTTTGATTATCAGAAACTACAATTAGAGCTTGATGAAGAATTTTCAATAACTCATATAGGAAGGCTATTGCCAGAAAGAAATCCAAAAATTCTTTGGAATGCACTAAAGGAGCTTTGTATAATTAATAAAAATTTTAAAAATAACTTAAAAATAAATTTTATTGGAAATGTAAGTGAAAATCTTAGAAATGAGATGAAAACTAACGATTTAGAAAACAGTGTAGTATATCACAATTATATTAAATACAACGATACAATACCTTATTTAATAAAATCTCAAATTTTGTTGTTAATAGAATCAGATGATAATGAGTCTAGCTATGCTATTCCTGCAAAAATATTTGAATATATTAATTCTGGAAGACCTATCATTGCAATTGGACCCAAAGATTCAGAAATTAAACAAATAATCGATGAAACTAAGTCTGGAAAATATTTTCTATATAGTGAATATGATGAGCTATTAAGCTACTTGTCAAATAGCTATTATAAATATGAATCAAAAAACTTACATTCAACTTCAATTAATATAGATAAATATCACAGAAAAAATTTAGCTAAAAAATTAAGTCAAATTATTTTAGATTAACGACTATAAAATAGTTAAAGCCTTGTAAGTTTTAAAGGAAAGATCACAAGGCTTTATTCAACTAACTATTCAATAAATTAAACTAACTATTTATAAATAAACAAATCTCGTGCCAAAGTTATTTTTGCAGAACTTTTTTTAAATATTTTCCAGTTATTGATTGATTTATTGAGATTATTTTTTTCGGATCCCCTGCTGCAATAATGTGCCCTCCTTTATTTCCTCCTTTAGGCCCAAGATCAATTATATGGTCAGCACATTTAATTAGTTCTATATTGTGCTCTATAATAATTACACTGTTACCCTTTTCAATTAATGAATTTATTGACCCTAATAATTTGTTTATATCATCGTAATGAAGTCCAGTAGTAGGTTCGTCAAAAATGAATAAACCATTTTTTTTATTGTTTTTTAAACCTAGAAATGAAGCTAGTTTTATTCTCTGAGCTTCACCCCCCGAAAGAGTAGAGGAACTTTGTCCTAATTTAATATAGCCTAATCCTACATCCTTAAGTACTTGAAGTTTGTTTTGAATTGTAATTTCTTCATTTGCACCAAAAAATTCAATTGCCTCATCTATTGTAAGGTTTAAAATGTCGTCTATATTTTTATTTTTAAATTTAACTTCTAAAACATCTTTCTTAAATCTCTTGCCTTTACAAACTTCACACTTGATATTTACATCAGCCATAAATTGCATTTCGATAGTTACCTGGCCTTCACCTTTACAATTTTCACATCTACCTCCATCTATATTAAATGAAAAGTGTTTTGGCTTGAATCCTCTTATTATACTGTATCTTTGAGATGAGAATAATTTCCTTATATCATCATAGGCTTTTATATATGTAACAGGGTTTGATCTTGAAGATCGTCCAATAGGATTTTGATCAACTAACTCAACAAATTCAATTGATTCAGTGTTCCCCGTTAATTCATTGAATTCACCAGGCTTTTCACTATAATTTCCTAAAATATTTGATAATGCGGGAAATAGAATATTATTAACTAATGTGCTTTTACCACTTCCTGATACTCCTGTAACTACAGTCAAAGTATTTAAAGGAAAATCAATTTTAATATTTTTTAAATTATTTTCTCTAGCACCCGTAATTGTAATTTTCTTACTCCACTTTCGTCTATTTTTTGGCAATTCAATTTTAGCTTTCTTACCAATATAATGTGCAGTTAAGGAATTTTGATTTATAAAATCTTTAAAATTCCCCTGGGCAACAATATTACCTCCATTAATTCCAGCTTTAGGGCCAATATCAATTATGTAGTCAGCTTCTCTAATAATTTCTTCATCATGTTCTACGACAACAACTGTATTTCCTAAATTTCTTAATTTTTTTAAGATATTAACAAGTTTTTCTGTGTCGTTAGGATGAAGTCCAATACTTGGCTCATCTAAAATATATAAGGATCCAACTAAATTACTTCCTAATGAAGTAGCTAGATTAATTCTTTGACTTTCTCCTCCTGATAGAGATTTTGATTTTCTATTTAAAGTTAAATAGCCTAATCCTAATTCATTTAAAAAAATAAGTCTATTCTTAATTTCGTTTAGAAGTCTAGAAGCAATTAATTTGTCATTTTTTTTAAGTTTTAATTTATTAAAGAATTCTATTAATTCTGATATTGGCATATTGATTAAATCTGATATAGATTTATTCGATATTTTAACATAATTTGCTTCTACTCTAAGCTTATTGCCATTACATTCTTTGCATTGTGTTTTTCCTCTATATCTTGAGAGCATTACTCTATTCTGAATTTTATACATTTTGTTCTCTAGTTTGGAAAAAAATTGATTTAATCCTACAAAATGTTCATTACCATCCCATAATAATTCTTTGTGAGAGTCAGATAGTTTGTAATAAGGTTTATGTATTGGAAAATTAAATTTTTCTGCGTTTCTAATCAACATATTTTTATATCGTCTTAGTTTTTTCCCTCTCCAAGGGAAAATTGCATCTTCATAGATTGAAAGTTGTTTGTTTTGAAAAACTAATTCAGTATCAATACCAATAATATCACCATATCCTTCACAATTTTCACATGCTCCATATGGATTATTGAAGCTAAACAGGTTTACATTTGGTTCAAGAAATTTTAT
>JAZABS010000037.1:0-12661 GCA_036136835.1 Bacteroidota bacterium | reverse complement strand
AAGAAGAAAAAGCAGAAGAAGCTAAAGAAGAAAAAGCAGAAGAAGCTAAAGAAGAAAAAGCAGAAGAAGCTAAAGAAGAAAAAAAATAAGAATACTATGAAAATCACTGCATCTGAAGTTAATAATTTAAGGAAATCTACTGGAGCTGGAATGATGGATTGCAAGAATGCATTGGTTGAAGCCAAAGGAGATTTAGATAAAGCAATAGAAATATTAAGAAAAAAAGGTCAAAAAGTAGCAGCTAAAAGAGCGGATAGAGATTCTCATGAAGGGGCTGCAATAGCAATTACAAATGATGAAAAAACTGTTGGGGCTGCAATAGTGTTAGCATGTGAAACAGATTTTGTGGGGAAAAATACTGATTTTATTGAACTAGCAAATAAATTAGCCGATTTAGCTCTTGCTTGTAATTCAAAAGACGATTTATTAAAAGCATCAATTGATGGAATGAGTGTTGAAGAAAAACTTTTAGAACAAACTGGAGTTATTGGAGAAAAAATTCAAATTAACCAATTTGTTAAAATTAATGCACCTTATGTAGGATCATATATTCATGCTGGAAATAAAATTGCTACAATAGTTGGTCTTTCAAATGCTGGTGAAAACATGGATGTTATTTCAAAAGATATAGCAATGCAAGTAGCAGCCATGAACCCAATTGCTCTTAATGAAGATAGTGTAGATTCCGCTACAATTGAAAAAGAAATTGAGATCGCTAAAGATCAATTAAGAGCTGAAGGCAAACCTGAAGAGATGCTAGATAATATCGCAAAAGGGAAACTAAAAAGATTCTTCAAAGACAATACATTAATTAATCAAGCATTTATTAAAGACTCTAAAATAAGTGTTGCTCAATACCTTTCATCATTTGATGAATCACTAACTATAAGCTCTTTTAAGAGAGTTTCTATTGGATAATTTGTAGCAATAAATATCCCACCGATTTAACTCCATCAATTAAAAAATGTATATTATATTTGTATACATTCATTGATTATGAGCTACAAAAGAATTCTCCTTAAACTTTCTGGAGAAGCCCTAATGGGAAATAAAAAAGCAGGGATTGATTCTGATAAATTATTACACTATGCAAATGAAATCAAAAAAGTTCATGATGCAGGTATTCAAGTTTCAATTGTAATTGGAGGGGGGAATATATATAGAGGATTTAATAATACTGAACATAAAATAGATAGAGTACAAGGAGATTATATGGGAATGTTAGCAACACTAATCAATGGATTAGCTCTTCAAAACACATTGGAAAATATTGGCATTCCTACTCGAATTCAAAGTGCAATAAATGTAAATCAAGTTGCTGAGCCATATATTAAAAGGAAGGCTATAAGACATCTAGAAAAAAATAGAATAGTAATTTTTGCTGCTGGTACAGGAAACCCCTATTTTACTACAGATTCTGCTGCTGTATTAAGGGCAATAGAAATTGAAGCAGATGTAATTTTAAAAGGGACTAAAGTTGATGGTATTTATGATTCAGATCCAGAGACTAATACAGATGCAATAAAGTTTGAAAATATTACATTTGATGATGCTATCAGTAAAGGATTAAAAATAATGGATACTACAGCATTTACTTTAAGTCAAGAAAATAATTTGCCTATAATAGTATTTGATATTAATTTAAAGGATAATTTAGTTAAAGTAGTCTCTGGTGAAAATATAGGGACAACGGTAAATATTTAATATTAATCAAAATGAATGAAGAATTAAATTTAATATTGGACTTAGCAAAAGAGTCTATGTCAAATGCTATAGCTCACCTAGAAAAAAAATTGATGAATATTAGGGCTGGAAAAGCAAATCCTAATATGCTTTCTAATGTAACAGTTGAGTATTATGGCACTAATACTCCTATATCACAAGTTGCTAATATAAACACCCCTGACGGAAGAACTATAATTATTCAGCCTTGGGAAAAATCAATATTACCAGAAATAGAAAAAGGTATAGAAATAGCAAATCTTGGATTTAATCCAATGAATAATGGAGATAATATAATAATTAATGTACCAGCGCTTACTGAAGAGAGAAGGACAGAGTTAGCAAAACAGGCTAAGGCTGAAACAGAAGAGGCAAAAATTGCAATTAGAAATGCTAGAAAAGATGCTAATAATGAAGTAAAAAAATCTGAAGATTTTTCAGAAGATTTAAAGAAAAACTCAGAACTAGACATACAAGAAATTACGGATAGCTTTATAGCTAAGGTTGATAAAATTTATGATCTTAAGCAAAATGAAATAATGACACTATAGTGCATTTTATAACTATTAATAATTGTAAAAGATGACAGACAAAAATGCGGGCGGACTATGGGAATCAATTGCTAGAATTATTCTCAATAATAGAATAATAATCATAATTTCTCTGATTTGTGCTACCTATTTTTTTAGTACTCATTGGCATAAAATTCGTTTTACCTATACTGAAGCAAATCTTTTACCTGACACTCACCAAGAAAATTTAAAATATGATGCCTTTACCAACAAATTTGGAGAAGAAGGAAATCTAATTGTTATTGGAATAAAGGATAGTTTATTATTTACTCTTGAAAATTTAAATGCATGGAATAAACTATCCAACAGTTTCAAAGAAATGCCTGAAGTTGAAACAGTAATTGCATTTGGAGATTTACAAAAATTACTTAAAGATAAAAATGCTAGACAATTTTATATTGAGCCATTTATTGAAGATTCTATTAATTCTAATAAAGAATTAAAAAATTTAAAGGATGAGCTATTTTTTAAATCCCCTTTCTACGACAAATTCTTAATTAATTCAGAAACTCAAACTGTTAGAAGTGCCATTAATTTAAAAACATCAATTGTAAATACAATTCAAAGAGAAAAGTTTATCAATGAAGTCCTGTTGCCAAGAGTAAATGCTTTTGAAGAACTACATAATCTAGATGTTAGAATTTCTGGGATGCCTTATGTAAGAACAAAGTATTCTGAGACAATAAAAGAAGAGCTCGGAATCTTTGTAATTCTTGCAATTTTAGTTACATCTTTTATTTTTTATTTCTTTTTTAGATCTATTCGAGCAACTATTATTTCAATATGTACTGTTTGTGTTGGAGTAATGTGGACTCTAGGAATTATTGGAATCCTAGAATATGAACTTACTGTTTTAACAGCTGTCATTCCTCCTCTAATTATTGTTATAGGAATGCCTAATTGTATTTATTTAATAAAAAAATATCAACATGAGGTGAATACCCATGGTAATAAGTCTCTATCACTTCAGAAAGTAATTACTAAAATTGGTAATGCCACATTAATGACTAATGTCACTACTGCTTCTGGATTTGCAACATTTATAATTACCAACAGTCAATTGCTTAAAGAATTTGGGACAGTAGCATCACTTAGTATTTTGTCCATATTTATAATCTGTATTTTAGTTATTCCAATTATATATAGTTTTTTACCTATACCTGATCCTAAACATTTAGAACACCTAAATAAAAAATGGATTAATGCACTATTTGACTGGATGGTTATTACAGTAAAAACTAAAAAAATTGAAATCTATACCTTAGCAGTAATAGCATTAGCAGTTAGCATTATTGGAATATATAAGATAGAAATTTCTGGTAGTTTAATAGATGATATGCCAAGAAATACTGAATTCTTTGATGATATAATGTTTTATGAAGAAGAGTTTAATGGGATACTCCCGCTTGAAATTTATATTGATACTAAAAGAAAAAAAGCAGTTACCAAACTATCAACTATCAAAAAAATGAAACTTCTAGAGGATATTATAGCTGAAATCCCTGAGTTGTCACGTCCTCTATCTGTAGTAAGTCTTGTTAAGTATTCCAAACAAGCTTATTATAATGGAAATCCAAAATATTATCAAGTACCTACAACTCAAGAAAATAGTTTTATTCTTTCCTATGCTAAAAATTCAACTTCTGGTACAGACGGAATTGATCTAATTAAAAATTTTGTAGATAGTACAGGACAATATACAAGGATAACTACTTTTATGAAAGACATAAAAATTGAAAGAATGGAAAGAATAGAAGAAAAATTAGATTATGAAATTTCAAAAATTATGCCTAAAGACAGATTTGAAGTGTATTTGACTGGTAAAGCATATTTATTTCAAAAAGGGACATATTTTTTAGTTACTAATCTTATATTATCTCTATCGCTAGCAATTCTACTAATTTCAATATTCATGGCTTATATGTTTAGAAATTTTAGAATGATTATTATTTCATTAATTCCCAATTTGTTGCCTTTACTAATAACAGCTGGTTTAATGGGATTTATAGGAATCCCAATTAAGCCATCAACTATATTAATTTTTAGTATTGCTTTCGGAATTTCAGTTGATGATACAATCCATTTTCTTGCAAAATACAGACAAGAGCTTCATGATAATAAATGGGAAATCAAAACATCTGTATACAATTCAATTAAAGAAACTGGAATTAGCATGTTTTATACGTCAGTAGTACTTTTCTTTGGTTTTTCAGTATTTATAGTATCAAATTTTGGAGGGACAGTAGCTCTCGGAGCGTTAGTATCAGCTACACTTCTATTAGCAATGCTTTCTAATCTACTTCTATTGCCATCGCTATTACTTTCACTTGAAAGAAGTATTGCAAATGAAAAAGTATTAAAGGAGCCTAAAATTCAAATTCTTACAGATGAAGAGGAATTATTAAATTAATTTCTAGCAAAAGCATATCTTTGAAGTAAATTTTTTATTCATGAGTAATACAACTGTCGCTAAAATATTGAGTGAATTAAAAACAAATGAAATAGTTGAGGTATGTGGATGGGTAAAGACATTCAGAGCAAATCGTTTTATTTCATTAAATGATGGATCTTGTCTTGAAAATATACAATGTGTTATTGATTTTGAAAATACTGATGAAAAGGTTCTTAAAAAAATAGCCACAGGTAGTGCTGTTAATATAAGTGGCAAAATTGTTGAAAGCACAGGATCAAAACAGGCTATTGAAATTCAAGTGAATGATATTAGTATTCTTGGAGAGTCCAATCCAGATGATTATCCTATGCAACCAAAAAAACACTCTTTTGAATTTTTAAGAGAAAATGCACACCTAAGACCAAGGACTACTACATTTAATGCAATAATGAGACTAAGATCATCATTATCATATGCAATTCACAAATTTTTTAATGAAGAAGGATTTTATTATGTACATACCCCAATTATAACAGCTAGTGATGCTGAAGGAGCTGGAGAACAATTTAGAGTGACAACTTTAAACCCAAAAAACCCTGAGCTTACTCCAGATAAAAAAGTTGATTATAAAAAAGATTTTTTTGGTAAAGAAACTTTTTTAACTGTTTCTGGTCAACTTGAAGCTGAAGCTTACGCAATGTCTCTTGGCAAAGTCTATACATTTGGTCCAACATTTAGAGCTGAAAACTCTAACACATCAAGACACCTTTCCGAATTTTGGATGATAGAACCTGAAGTTGCATTTATTGATATAAATGGCAATATGGATCTAGCAGAAAAATTTCTTCAATACTTGTTAAAACATATAAGAAAGAATAACATAGACGAGCTGAAACTTTTAGAAGATAGACTTATTGATGAAGAAAAAAGAAAACCAGAAAAGGACAGAAGTGAAATGACCCTTACTGAAAAGATTGATTTTGTTATTAATAATAAATTTAAACGAATTACTTATACCGAGGCAATTAATATATTAATCAATTCCCAGCCAAATAAGAAAAAGAAATTTAAGTATATCATAAATGATTGGGGGTCAGATTTACAAAGTGAACATGAAAGATATTTAGTTGAAACAGAGTTTAAATGCCCAGTTATAATTTACAACTATCCGGCAAGTATTAAATCATTTTATATGAGACTCAATGATGATGAAAAGACTGTTAGAGCAATGGATATATTATTCCCTGGAATAGGCGAAATAGTAGGAGGGTCTCAAAGAGAAGAAAGAGAAGATATTCTTAAAAAGAGAATGAATGCAATTGGTATCGAAGAGAAAGAATTATGGTGGTATCAAGAATTAAGAAAATATGGTACTGCAATACATTCTGGGTTTGGCTTAGGATTTGAAAGATTAGTAATGTTTGTAACTGGCATGTCTAACATAAGAGATGTTATACCATTCCCTAGAACTCCACAGAATGCAGAATTTTAAATATCTAGTTCGATATGAAGCAATATTTAAAATTAAAACTAAGCCAAAAGTTATCCCCTCAACAAATTCAATTAATGAAGTTAATTCAACTTCCTACAATTGATTTTGAACAGAAAATTCAAAGAGAATTAGAAGAAAATCCTGCTTTAGAAATGGGAGATAATAATGAAATCTTAACTGAAGATTTTTCAGAATCTAATGAAAATGAATTCAACGATGAAATAGATAATGATGATATAAATATTGAAGAATATTTAAACTATGATGATATTCCTGCATATAAGCTAAACTACAATTCAAATAATGATAATGAGAATACAGAAATCCCAATTGGTTCTGGGACTTCATTTACTGAATATTTATCATCTCAGCTTAATATACTAAGTCTAAATGATAAAGATATGAAGATTGCACAATTCTTAGTAGGAAGCATTGACAATAGTGGTTATATAAGGCAAGATCTTAACGAAATAGTAGATGACCTAGCATTTACTCAAAATATAGATGTAAGTATTGAAAGAATAAAAAAAATATTGTTAACTGTGCAAAGCCTTGATCCGCCAGGTGTAGGAGCTCAATCATTAAAAGAATGTTTATTGCTTCAATTAAAAAGAAAGGAATCAACTGAAAATATTAATGGCGCCATTAATATTTTAGAAAGTTCATTCGAACAATTTTCTAATAAACATTATAATAAGCTAATGTTAAAACACAGTCTTAGTGAAGATAAATTAAAGTCTATTATTAAAGAAATTGAAAAACTAAATCCAAAACCTGGTAACAGTTATTCTTCATCAGTTAAGCCTGTGGAACATATAACTCCAGATTTTAAAATAGAAATTTCAAATAATGAGCTTGTACTAACTCTAAACAATAGAAATAACCCAACCTTAAAAGTTTCTAAAGAATATAATGACATGCTTCAAGGATATAAATTAGATAAAAACAAAACTCAATCTCAAAAAGATGCTGTCCAATTCATAAAACAAAAATTAGACTCTGCTAAATGGTTTATTGATGCGGTTAAGCAAAGACAAGAAACTTTATATCATACAATGCATGCTATAATGGAATATCAAAATGAATATTTTTTAACGGGTGATGAAAAGAAAATCAGACCTATGATTTTAAAAGATATAGCAGAAAAAATTGAAATGGATATTTCAACAATATCTCGTGTTGCTAATAGCAAATATGTAGATACCCCTTATGGAACTAAATTGTTAAAAGAATTTTTTAGCGAATCTATGACTACACAATCAGGAGAAGAAATTTCAACAATAGAAATTAAAAAAATATTAGAAAATATTGTAGCTAATGAAAATAAAAAAACTCCTGAGACTGATGAAAAACTAGTAAAATTATTACAAGATAAAGGTTATAAAATAGCTAGAAGAACTGTAGCAAAATATAGGGAACAACTCAATATCCCTGTGGCAAGATTAAGAAAAGAAATTTAATCTTTGTTTAATGAAACATCTCCAATCCTAGTGGTATAATTTATTTTAAGGGCATTAACTTTTCTTAATTCTTGTTTAATGTCTCCCACTATACCCATATTAGTTTCTTTATCTACCTTTAAAGCTGTAGTTAAAAATGGTCTTAATTCCTCTCTCTTTGACTCTCTCTCTGCATAAATAAATGCTGGCACATCAGATATTTCAGCAAACTTATCATTTAGCTGCACTCTAGCCTCGGTGCCATATTGAGCTTGATAACCAAAATTTGGTTTGCCAGCATATATATACATTACTAATTCCTTCTTATCTAATTTTTCAACTTGATTGGCAGCAGGCAATTCATTTTTTATCTTTAATTCATTATCTCTCATTACAGTTGCTACCATAAAAAAGAACAATAACATAAATACAATATCTGGCAAAGATGCTGTATTTACTGCTGGAATTTCTCCTTTATTCTTCTTATTAAATTTTGACATAATTAAATTTTACTATTGAACTTCAGATAATTTCTGTGGATATTCTTTCCTAAGATTATTAATTTTTTCCTTTAATTTTTGTTTATTCCCTGGCCAATTCACATCCCTGTAGTTTTTCATCATCTCAGAATATGATTCTCCATAAAGGTCTTCTGCTCTAACATTTCTTAAATGGGTATATGCAGCAACTAATTCATTTTGAACAGAAATATATGCCGCATATGAAGTTTCTCTCTCATTTTTTAATGATATAATTGCTTTATCTGGATTGTCAGAAGATTTTGGGTCTCTTTTACCTTTACAATAGTCACAAGCTTCTTCTCCAGTACCTCCTCCATTATCTAGGAATTCAATTGCTGCAGCTCTAATATCTTCTAATTCCATTAATTCATCTTCAACAAGAATTTGATCTTTTCCATTTAATAAAACGGTAAAAATATTTCTTTGCTTAATTATTACATCTTCCTCTATTTCCTCCATAGGCGGAAGCTTTCTACTAATACCAGAGTCTGTTTCAATAGTAGTAGTAACTAGGAAGAATATTAAAAGCAAAAAAGCTATATCAGCCATTGAGCCTGCATTAACTTCTGGAGATGATCTTCTGGCCATAAATTATTTTCTATTTTTAAAACTAAACCATAACATTGCTCCACTTGCAATTGCTATAAGAGAATAAAACATAAATAATGCTGCACTTATTAATTTAGATCCTGCAGCCGATAACATTTTACCATCTCTTAATGGAGTTTCTTCTCCTCTAGCTAAAACAAAATAGCATATAAGAAATAATACGAGAAAAATTCCAACAGTTTTTAATGTACTTCTTAATGATTCTTTGTCAGAGACTATATTCTTTACAGAATAAAACAAAACAGATGAAACTATCAATGCCATAATTACATAAGCAACAAAGAGAATATAATCAATGCCTTGAAGCATATCCAACATCTGAATCATCAATACAAATAAAACTCCTAATAATGATAGAGTTAATGCTGTATACTTTATAACTTTATATGAGTTCATAATTACTATTTCTTATTATTTACTAATATATCCATAAGTGATATAGATGCATTTTCCATATCATTTACTATACCATCAATTTTTGCAATAATATAGTTATAGAATATTTGAAGTATAATTGCAACGATAAGACCAAATACTGTAGTAAGTAGTGCAACTTTTATACCTCCTGCAACTAATGATGGTTGCATATCTCCTGCTGCTTCAATTTTATCAAAAGCTTGAATCATACCAATAACCGTTCCCATGAAACCTAACATAGGTGCAAGTGCAATAAATAGTGATATCCATGAAACATTTTTTTCAAGTTGTCCCATTTGAACCCCACCATAAGCAATAACAGCTTTTTCTGCTGATTCTACACCTTCACTAGCTCTATCTAATCCTTGCCAAAAGATAGATGCTACAGGGCCAGGAGTATTTGCGCAAACTTCTTTAGCTGCCTTAATTCCTCCTGATTTCATAGCTGCTTCTACATCCTGAGTCAATTTATCTGAATCGGATTCAGATAAATTTAGATATATAATTCTTTCTATAGCTATAGCTAATCCTAGTATTAGACATAAAAGGACTATTCCCATAAATCCAGGGCCTCCTTCTATAAATCTCTTTTTTAATTCTTGATGAAAATTTAATTGTTCCGGTTCATCTACTTCCTCAACAACCTCTTCAACTGCCATTGCAGTATCTTCTAGAGTTTCTTGAACCTCCATGGAATCCATATCATCCTGAAAGAAGTTCACGTTTGAGTTTAAATCTTGAATAAATACAACTGAAATAATTGCAAAAATACTTAGTAATCTTTTCATTTTGTTTTGTTTAATTAATTTAATAGAGCGTTAAAGATATAAAAAATTATAATTAACACGATAATTCCGTGCAGAGAGGAAGGGATTCGAACCCTCGATACACTTGTGATGTATACACACTTTCCAGGCGTGCGCCTTCGACCACTCGGCCACCTCTCTATAATATGATTATTATATCGAAACAAATAAAAAGAAAAAAAATTAATTATAAAACTTTATATAATGCTTTTTTTAATGAAATTTTATACGAGAAAATTGATGAAATTATATCTTAAAAACATCAATTGAATTATTTGTAGTTATATTAATAATATCATCAACACTAGTTTTATATATTTCTGACAATTTTTGTGCAACGTTAATTATAAAAGCACTTTCATTTCTCTTGCCCCTATTTGGATGCGGAGCTAAATAAGGGGAATCTGTTTCCAATACTATATTGGTTAATTCTATTTTATTTAAAAATTTATCAATACCCCCATTTTTAAAGGTTACAACTCCTCCAATTCCTAATTTCATTCCCATAGAAATTATCTTTCTTGCATCAGATAAATTTCCGGTAAAACAATGAAAAATTCCTGATAAATTTTCAGTTCCTTCTGCATCTAATACCTCAAATATTTCATTATAAGAATCTCTAGAATGAATGACTATTGGAAGATTATATTTTTTGGCTAATCTGATCTGTAAACTAAAAACTTCTTTTTGAAGTAATAAATTATCTTTTCTCCAATACATATCAATTCCTATTTCCCCAACTGCAACACAACAATTATTATTTATATTTTCTTCAACATGCTTTATTTCTTCTAAATAGTTTTCTTTAATATAACACGGATGAAGACCTGTCATAATAAAAATATTGTTTGGGAACTTGTTTCTAAGATCTAACATGGATTTAGTATAAGATGAATCTATAGCAGGCAAAAAGAGCCTAGAAACATTAGAGTTTATTGCATGATTAATTACTTGTTCTCTATCTGAATCAAACTCTTTGAGATACAAATGAGTATGCGTATCAGTAATAGCCATGAATTACTTTAAATTAAGGGATTGCAAAATCTTGTTATGCATTAAAATTTCAGCAGGATTTTCTAATGCCTCTTTTATAGTAACTAAAAACCCTACACTCTCCCTGCCATCAATAATTCGATGATCATATGAAAGAGCTAAATACATTACTGGCCTAATTTCTACCTTTCCATTAACAGCAATGGGGCGCTCAACAATATTATGCATTCCTAAAATAGCACTTTGAGGAGGATTAATTATTGGGGTTGATAACATACTACCAAAAACACCTCCATTAGATATAGTAAATGTTCCTCCAGTCATTTCATCAACAGTTATCTTTGCATCTCTAGCACGTTCTGCTAAAGTTTTTACTTGAAGCTCAATCTCTTTAAATGATAATTTGTCTGCATGTCGAATTACTGGGACCATCAGCCCTTTTGGGCCAGATACTGCAATACTAATATCACAATAATCATATGTAATCATTTGATCGCCATCAATCATTGAATTTACTGCAGGAAATTCTTTAAGGGCTTTAACAGATGCAAGTGTAAAGAAAGACATAAAGCCCAAATTAACTCCGTGTTTTTCTTTAAATTTTTCTTTATATTTTTTTCTTATATCAAATATAGCGGACATGTCTACTTCATTAAAAGTAGTCAGCATAGCTGTTTCATTTTTTACACTAACTAATCTTTCAGCAACCTTTCTTCTTAAAAGAGATAGCTTTGTTCGAGTTTCACCTCTCTTCTGAGTTCCAGAAGAACCCATAGATGGCTTAGCAGCCATCATTACATCTTGTTTTGTAATTCTACCATCTTTACCCGTTCCCTTTAGATCTTGAATATTTATATCATTCTCAGAAATTATTTTTTTTGCTGCTGGACTTAATATGTCTGATTTTAAAGAATTAGAAGTCTCTGTATTGTCAAATGAAGGTGCCGCTTCTTCTGTTTTTTCCTCAACTATTTTTGTAGATTTTCCTCCTTTTGATGTATCAATTAAACATACTACTTGTCCAACATCAACTGAATCTCCTTCATTAGCTTTGAGTGTAATAACTCCACCTTCCTCAGCAGGCAATTCTAAAGTAGCTTTATCACTATCAAGCTCAGCAATTATTTCATCCTTTTCAACATAATCGCCATCTTTTACTAACCATGTAGCAATTTCTACTTCGGTTATTGATTCTCCCGGTGAGGGAACTTTCATTTCTAAAACCATATACTTAATTACTAGTTGTTAAAATTATTAATTTTCTATATAATATATCTAATTAATTAGTCCATTTATATCATACATTGAAAAAAACTCCCAAATTAATTCTGTTGCATTAATATCCCTATTTCCCCAAACACCAAACCAATCGTGACCTCCTCCATTAACTTTATAATGTTTAACCATCGTATTATTATCTCCATTAGAATAAGTTATTTCTTGAACGGTAGAGTTATCAAATGTATAGATATCAGGTAAATCTATTACCGTTGGGCTTGCGCTACAATTATTATGAGTTTTCCAATAATTCACAACAGTATTTATTCCCATAGTCCATGCTTGATTTCCTCCATAAGGGACAACTCCATCACTTGTACCATGCATTTGTAATACAGAAATTGCTCTTTGAGGCTGACAGCTATAAAAAGTTTGCGGTGTCATTGATCCTGTAACTGATGCTACTGCAGCTATCTTTTC
>JAZABS010000036.1:0-2500 GCA_036136835.1 Bacteroidota bacterium | reverse complement strand
ACAATTCCCGCTATTAATTTCTTTTTCTGTTCTTCATGTCCATAATTTTTTATTTCCAAGTATACCTGTTCAATTATTTCAACAGTCCTAGCATGAATTATTTTAGATAAATTCTTTAAAGTAATTTCTTTAGGATCTCTTCCTCTTAATCCTGGTATTGAAACTATTTCATTCTCTTTGTTTTCTCCTGGCCATGCAGAACCAAATTTTATTTTTAAAAGTTCTGCTTGTTTTTCAATTATTGAACATCCTTCTTTAATATCATCGGTAATTACATTTCCACCAAAAGGTATTACAGCAGTGTGTCTAATTATTCCATCCTTAAAGACAGCTAAATCTGTTGTTCCACCCCCTATATCAATTAAGGCGACACCTGCTTCCTTTTCTTCAAAACTTAAAACGGCATTAGCAGATGCCAATGGTTCTAATGTAATCCCTTCTAAATCTAACCCTGCACTTTTAACACACCTGCCTATATTTCTAATTGAAGAAACCTGTCCAACAACTACATGAAAATTTGCTTCTAATCTACCGCCATACATTCCAACTGGCTCCTTTATTTCAGCTTGACCATCAACCTTAAATTCTTGAGGTAACACATGAATAATCTCCTCCCCTGGTAACATTACAAGCTTATGAACCTGATTAATCAGTCGATCTATGTCTTCTTCATTAATTACTAATTCAGAATTTGTTCGAGTTATATAATCACTATGCTGTAAGCTTCTAATATGCTGACCTGCTATTCCAACTGTAACGGATTCAATCTTGCACTCTGAGGATAATTCAGCTTCATTAACTGCTGCTTGAATTGATTGAATAGTTTGGGTTATATTGTTAACTACACCTCTGTGAACTCCTAAGCTTTTAGATTTACCCACTCCTAATATTTGCACTTTCCTAAATTCATTTCTTTTTCCGATCATTGCAACTATTTTTGTAGTTCCTATATCTAAACCTATCGATATTTTGTTCTCTTCCATATTTTATTTATTTGAACACACAACTTGATTTTCAAATTGTAAATTAATTTTACTGTATTTCTTTAAAGTTTCATTCTTAACTGATCTATTATAGAAAGCTTTAAAATTTTTAATCTTCCTGCCTATATTTTTGTATTCACCTATAATTAAATCAAAATCATATTTTCTAAAATTTAAAATGATATTGTCGTTTTTTAAAAAATTTATTTGAGTTACATTTTTCTTTAAAAATTTATCATTATATACTAAATCACATACTTTATAAATCATGTCATAATTAAAAGATTCCGAAAAATTGAAAATAACTGGAACATTTGATGAATAAAGCTTAGATGTTCTCATGATTTCAGATTGATCATCAATATAAAATGTTGAATTATCATCCATTATTCTTCCTATTGGATTTCTTTGCATAAGTTCTATAATCAAAGTACCATCTATAGAAACATAAGCTTCAGATTTTTTAATAAAACCATTAGAATTAATTACTGATTCAATATGATTCATATCAACAGAATTTTTATTTGGATATTCTTTTGGAATTAATTTTAAAATTGAATCTTTAGTTATAAATAATTTATCAGATGACTCAAATTCAATAATAATATTGTTTATAGTCCTTTTAGAATTTATTGTATTTGCACTATAAAAGAGGCCTCCAATCAGTATTAGAGTTAGTATTAAGATAATTTTATTCCAATTAACTCGCATGTTTTAAACTATTTTTAATTTTTATACATTCTTCACCTATATCTCCTGCTCCCATTGTTATATTTATTTTCATGTCTTGACTTAGTATCTCAGCAGACAATTCTGATTTACAAACAAGCTTTTTTATCGGACTATCTATCTTATCTAATAACCACAATGAATTTATTCCATCAATAGGAGTTTCTCTAGCTGGATAAATATCTAATAATAGTACTGCATCAAATTGTGATAAACTTTCAGCAAATTCATCTGCAAAATCTCTAGTTCTACTAAACAAATGAGGTTGAAAAGCAACTAGTATATCTTGAGCTGGGTAAATTTCTTTTATTGCCTGAAAAACGGAGTTAATCTCTTCTGGATGATGAGCATAATCATCGATATAAATCTTATTTTCATTACGAACATGATAAGTAAACCTACGTTTAACTCCTTTAAAGCTTGCTAAAGCTGGTTTTAACAAATTGATTTCACAACCTAATTTTATTGAAATGATAAATGCAGCCAAAGCATTCAATAGATTATGTTTTCCGGGTATAGGAAATGTAATATCATTATAATTTAAATCTGGTGTTATTATATCAAAAAGATAACTTGAATTCTTAACTCTAATATTTTTTATATAATAGTCTGAATTAGGATTAAATCCATATTTCGGATGATTAAATTGTAAATCTTCCTGAACTATTAAGAATCCATTTTTTTCTAGATTATTTATAAATGATATAAACCCATTCTCAACTCCCTGAAAGTCAGTATAAATATCCAAATGGTCTGGATCAATTGAAGTTATACAAGCATATTCTGGA
>JAZABS010000035.1:0-10004 GCA_036136835.1 Bacteroidota bacterium | reverse complement strand
TATTTTCACCATAGATCCCATCAGATATATTTCCTGAATACTGGTATGATCCACAAGAAAACATAATAATTGAAAAAATGATCATCAAAATTGATCTTTTTACTAGAAGAAAATTCAATAATTGCATATCTCTATAATTTAATTGTTGAACAAAACAAAAATAGTTAGATTTGTAAATCAACAAAAGTTATCTATTAACACAACTGCAATAGTTGTGCCAATTTACAAAAAATGGCAAAGAATCTTATAAGTAAAGAAGAAGATTATTCAAAATGGTATAATGATTTAGTGGTTAAATCAGGTTTGGCTGAGAATTCATCTGTAAGGGGTTGTATGGTAATTAAACCATATGGTTATGCAATTTGGGAAAAAATGCAAGCCCAATTAGATAAAATGTTTAAAGAAACTGGACATGAAAACGCATATTTTCCATTATTTGTGCCTAAAAGTTTATTTGAGGCAGAAGAGAAAAATGCTGAAGGATTTGCAAAAGAATGTGCAATTGTTACACATTATAGACTTGAGACAGATCCTGATAATCCAAAAAAGTTAAGAGTTGATCCAAAAGCAAAGCTAGAAGAGGAATTGATAATTAGACCTACCAGTGAAGCTATTATATGGAATACTTATAAGAATTGGATTCAATCATATAGAGATTTACCTATTTTAATTAATCAATGGGCAAATGTTGTTAGATGGGAGATGAGAACTAGATTATTTTTAAGAACGGCTGAATTCCTATGGCAAGAAGGACATACTGCTCACCAGACCAAAGATGAAGCAATGGAGGAAGCACTGATGATTAACTCACTTTATGCTGAATTTGCTGAAAAATTTATGTCTATGCCAGTAATACAAGGTCTAAAATCTGAAAATGAGAGATTTGCTGGAGCAGAAGAAACATTTTGTATTGAAGCTCTTATGCAGGATGGAAAGGCATTGCAGGCAGGCACATCACATTTTTTAGGACAAAATTTTGCAAAAGCATTTGATGTAAAATTTTCTGATAAAGAAGGAAAATTAAATTATGTCTGGGCGACTTCATGGGGAGTATCATCTAGATTAATGGGAGCATTAATTATGACACATAGTGATGACAAAGGGCTCGTTTTACCTCCTAAACTAGCTCCAAATCAAGTTGTAATTGTTCCAATTTATAACAATGAAGATGATTTAAAATCAATTTCAGAAATTGTTGACAAAATAAAAAATGATTTAACCAAATTGGGTATAAGTGTTAAGTATGATAATAGAGATACTTTAAGACCAGGAGCAAAATTTGCCCAGCATGAATTACAAGGAGTTCCTATTAGAATTGCAATAGGCCCTAAGGATATAGAAAATAATTCAGCTGAAGTATCAAGAAGAGACCTTTTATCTAAACAGAATATAGCAATGGATGATCTTGTTGAATATATAGATAAATTGTTAATAGAGATTCAAGAAAACCTCTATAAAAAAGCTTTGAAATTTAGGGAAGACCATACTACTGAAGTTGATTCTTTTGATGAATTTAAAAAAGTTTTAGAAGAAAAAGGAGGTTTTATCTCTGCACATTGGGATGGAACAAATGAAACAGAGGATAAGATTAAGGAACTTACAAAAGCAACAATAAGATGTATACCAAATGATAAATCTTCAACTAAAGGAAAATGTGTTTATAGTGGAAAATCCTCAAATCAACGTGTTTTATTTGCAAAAGCATACTAAATAATTTACTGAAAAAATTCTCGAAGAAGTTGTATCGTATAAAAATAGTTGTATTTTTGCACGCGCAACAATTAGTTGACTGTGTGGGCCCGTTCGTCTATCGGCTAGGACGCCAGGTTTTCATCCTGGTAAGAGGGGTTCGATTCCCCTACGGGCTACTAAATTAAATTGAAAATAGAATATGGCAAATCATAAATCTGCTTTAAAAAGAATTAGAGGTAACGAATTAAAGCGTTTAAGAAATAGGTATCAACATAAAAGTGCCAGAACTGCTATGAAAAAGTTTTTTGAGCTAACAAAAAAGAAAGAAGCTCAAAAGGAATTTCCAACTATCATATCTATGATTGATAAGTTGGCTAAGAATAATATTATTCATGATAATAAGGCGTCAAATTTAAAGTCTAATTTGACCAAGCATCTAGCTGGATTAAAATAATCTATTGTCTATCCGCCTATCCATTCATTGAAATAAGAAATTCTTCATTGTTGAGAGTTTTCTTAAATCGATCATTTATAAATTCCATAGCTTCCACAGGATTCATATCTGCTAAGTATTTTCTCATAACCCACATTCTTTGAATGGTTTGTTCATCCAACAGCAGATCATCTCTTCTAGTACTAGATGAAGTTAAATCTATTGCAGGGAATATTCTTCTGTTAGAAATATTTCTATCCAGTTGTAATTCCATATTTCCTGTTCCTTTAAACTCTTCAAAAATAACTTCATCCATTTTAGATCCTGTTTCAGTTAAGGCAGTGGCAATTATTGAAAGTGAACCTCCATTTTCAATATTTCTTGCTGCACCAAAGAATCTTTTTGGTTTATGTAATGCATTAGCATCTACACCACCACTCAAAATTTTTCCTGAAGCCGGTTGAACAGTATTATAGGCTCTAGCAAGTCTAGTAATAGAATCTAGAAGAATTACTACATCATAACCGCATTCTACTAGTCTTTTAGCTTTTTCAAGAACTATATTAGCTATCCTTACATGTTCGTTAGCTTCTTTATCAAAAGTTGATGCTATTACTTCTCCTTTCACATTCCTTTGCATATCAGTAACTTCTTCAGGTCTTTCATCAATTAGTAAAATAATTTGATATACTTCTGGATGATTTGCTGCAATTGCATTAGCAATGTCTTTTAATAACATTGTTTTACCTGTTTTAGGTTGTGAAACTAACATTCCTCTTTGTCCTTTACCAATAGGTGAAAATAAATCAATTACTCTTGTAGATATTGTATTATTTTTATCAGCTAGATTAAATTTTTCATCAGGGAATAATGGTGTTAAGTGTTCAAAAGAAACCCTATCCCTTACTATTTTTGGATCAAGACCATTTATCTTATTTACTTGAATTAATGGAAAATATTTTTCGCCTTCTTTCGGCGGCCTTATATTCCCAAGAATAGTGTCTCCCTTTTTAAGACCAAATAATCTAATTTGAGACTGTGACACATATATATCATCTGGAGATGATAGATAATGGTAATCCGAAGATCTTAAAAAACCATATCCATCTTGCATAATGTCTAACACACCTTCACTTTCAATGATTGCATCAAATTCATAATCAGGTTCTCTATATCGATTTCTAGTATCTCTATTTCCATTACTTTCTCTAGATTCAGATCTGTCGTTTCTAGAATAGTTTCTTTTATTGTTTTGTCTTGGATGTCTTTCTGATTCCTTTTTTGTAGAATCATTGTCCTTAGAACTCTTCTTAGGAGCTTCTTTTTTTGGTTTAGGAGCTTCTTTTTTTGTTTCAGGATTAGAAGCTTGATGATCTAGTATCTTATACACTAAATCAAGTTTTTTTAACGTTTTGAATTTAGAAATCTTTAATTCTTCAGCGATTTCTTGTAATTCAGATAGTTTTTTTTCCTTTAGTTTAGAAATTTCAAACATTTTAATATTGTATTAAATTTTTATTTATTGTGATTTGAGATTTAATTGTAATAAATCAGCTTGTGATTTTTATAATTTTATAGAAGTAAAATTTGAGATTAATTTAGAATTATTGTGCGTGATTTTGAATAATTCTGGTACAATATTACAACTTTTTTTTTAAAACTCTTAATTTAGTATAAAATAATACATTATGATTCAAAGAATTCAATCTTTATACCTGATAATAACTGTTATTTTAACAATCATTTTTACATGGATTATATTCCAAGGAAGTTTTGATTTAGTTATAACATTAGCCATTTTATCATCTGTAATAAGTTTTATAACAATTTTTGATTATAATAATAGGCAAAGACAATTTGTTCTTTGTAGAATTAATATAATAGTCAACTTTTCTATTCTTTTATCATTTTATTTTTTGAATGGTCTATTAACTACTGAAAACATAATAAACATTGCATGTATAATTTTGCTTGTTATGGCTAATAAGGCTATAAAAAAAGATGAAGATTTAATTAGATCTATTGATAGAATAAGATAATTATCTTTTAAATTCCACTATCGACAAATTTTCAATTTTGTCTCCGCTTATTTCAAATTGAATCATTGTCCTGACATTATGAAGTCCATGTTTACCAATAGCACCAGGATTTATATGTAAAAGATTTAATTCTTTGTCATTTATTACCTTAAGTATATGAGAGTGACCACAAATAAATAAATCTGGAGGATTTGATCTTAATTCATCAATAATTTTTGGGTTATATTTTTTTGGATAACCTCCAATATGTGTAATCCATACGTCAACTTTTTCACATAAAAACCTATTATGTAAAGGGAATTCAGATCTAATTTTTTGATCATCAATATTTCCATAAACAGCTTTTAACGGTTTAATTGTTTTAAGTGTATCTGTTACAGAAATATCCCCAATATCACCTGCATGCCAAATTTCATCTACTTGATTAGCATATTTGATAATTTTTTCATCAATATATCCGTGAGTATCAGAAATTAAAAGAATTTTTTTCATTTTTTAATCTAGAAAGATTAAGTCTATATTTGTCACTTAAACAAAATTAACAAATACCTTGAGATATTTTCTTGAAATTTCATATAATGGATCAACTTTTCATGGCTGGCAAATTCAACCTAATGCTATTACTGTTCAGGAAACAATTGAAAATGCCTTAGGAAATCTTTTAAAGGAAGAAATTAAAATAGTAGGAGCTGGTAGAACAGATACAGGAGTTCATGCAAAACACATGTGTGCTCATTTTGATTATAAAAATAAATTTGATTTAGATGATTTAAAAAATAATTTAAATTCTTTTTTAAATCAGGAAATTTGTATTAAGGATTTGTATAAAGTTAAAGATGATGCTCATGCTAGATTTAGTGCAATAAGTAGAGAATATAAATATTATATTGCTTTAACTAAGAATGTTTTTTCTTATAAAACATCTCATTTTGTTTATCAAGATCTTAATATTAAAAAAATGAATGAAGCCATATCAATAATTAAGGAATATGAAGATTTTGAAGCATTTTCTAAGTCAAATACTGATGTAAAAACATTTCTATGTAATATTATGAGCTTTTCATTGACTGAAGATAATAACTTACTAATATTTAAAATTAAGGCAAATAGATTCTTAAGGAATATGGTAAGAGCAATTGTAGGTACAGTCTTGGAAGTAGGTTTGGGAAAAATTACTCCGGGAGAAGTTCATAATATTATTCAATCAAAAGATAGATCACAAGCGGGACCATCAATGCCTGCACATGCTTTATTTTTAACCAATATTGAATATCCTAACAATATTAAACTTTAATGAAAGAAAAAACTCAAGTATATAATATTGTTCTTTTTAAAAGAATATTGAAATATGTTTATCCCTATAAACTGTTTTTTTCAATATGTATAATTTCAGTTTTAGGACTTTCAATATTTGGCGCTCTAAGACCTGTTGTTTTGGAAAAAGTAGTTGATGAGAATCTAACAGCCCAAATCAGTGAAGGGTTTTTATTCTATATCATTATAATTGGAGTATTGCTCATATGTGAAGTTATTTCAAACTATCTATTTATCTATTATGCAAGTTGGTTGGGACAATCCGTAGTAAAGGATATTAGAGTTAAATTGTTTGACCATATTCTAGATTTTAAGATGAAATATTATGATAAATCATCTGTAGGTATTCTAATTACAAGAACTGTTACTGATATGGAGAGGATAGCAGATATTTTTGGACAGGGATTATTTATGATTCTTAGTGATTTATTAAAAATGCTAATAGTTGGAATTGTAATGATATTAATGAATTGGAAATTGAGTATAATAGTTTTTCTGACACTGCCTTTAATCTTGTTTGCAACAATGATCTTTCAAAAATATATGAAAATGGCTTTTGATGAAGTTAGGACTGAAGTTGCTAATCTGAATTCTTTTGTGCAAGAAAGGGTAACAGGTATGAAAGTATTACAACTTTTTGCTAGGGAAGAAGTGGAATATCTAAAATTTAAAGAAATAAATGAACGTCATAAAAAAGCATGGTTAAAAACAGTATGGTATAATTCTATTTTTTTCCCAGTTGCAGAAATTTTATCATCTCTTACGCTTGGGGTTGTTGTTTGGTATGGAGGAATGAATAATATTCTTGATCAGACTACTTCACTTGGTGAACTAACTGCTTTTATTATGATGATACCAATGATGTTTAGACCCTTAAATCAAATTGCAAATAAATTTAACACATTATTAATGGGTATGGTTGCTGCTGAGAGAGTATTTAAAGTACTTGACACTCATTCAAACATTGATGAATCCGGTGTTAATATAGCTGATAATTTAAAAGGGGAAATTCAATTTAAAAATATCTGTTTCTCATATAATAAATCAGAGGAGGTTTTAAAGAATATTTCCTTTAATGTAAGAGCAGGTTCAACTACTGCTATTGTTGGAGCCACCGGTGCAGGTAAATCAACTATTATCAACTTAATTAATAGATTTTATGAAATAGATTCAGGAGATATTTTAATTGATGGAATTAATATTAAAGAATTCACATTATTATCATTAAGGGATCAAATTGGATATGTCTCACAAGATGTCCATTTATTTTCAGATACAATTTTGCATAATATTACTTTAAATAATCAAAATATCTCATTTGATCAGGTAAAAAAAGCTGCTATTGATATAGGAATTAATAATTTTATAAAAGATCTGCCTGATGGCTATAATTATAATGTTCGTGAAAGAGGTATAATGCTATCCACTGGTCAAAGACAGTTAATCTCATTTTTAAGAGCATATGTAACCAATCCAAAAATTTTAATTCTTGATGAAGCTACTTCTTCCATAGATACAGATTCAGAAATTTTAATCCAAAAAGCTATTGAAAAAATGACTGATGAAAGAACCTCTTTAGTTATTGCTCACAGATTAAGTACAATTAGAAATGCGGATAATATAATTGTAATGAATTTAGGAGAAATTGTTGAGCAGGGTACACATAAAGAATTATTGAAGCTTAACGGTTTTTATAAGAAACTATATGATACGCAATTAAAAAGTCAGAAAAATATGGAATTAGTCTAATCTAAATCCTTCTTAATTAGACTAACTAAATCTTCAGAGTCTTTAAATGATTTAAATTCCCCATTTTTAATATATGACATTTGACCTGACTCTTCTGAGACTACAACTACTAAAGCATCTGTTTTTTCAGAAATACTAACTGCAGCCCTATGGCGAAGACCATATTTGTTAGGAAGTATTTTATCATTATTTATTGGAAGAACAACTCTAGTAGCTTTTATATAATTATTAGAAATAATTATAGCTCCATCATGAAGTGGACTATTTTTAAAGAAGATACTCTCTATAATCGGTTGATTAACTTTTATATTCATTTCATCACCAGTATTTTCTAAGAAGCTTAGGCTATTACTTCTTTCTATTACAATAATAGCACCAGTTTTTGAAATACTCATATTTGAACAAGCTGAAATAATTGCATCTACATCAGTTTTGTTTTTATTAAGATCTTGCCCACCCTTAAGAAAATTTAATCTATCTAATACAGAACCTTTTTTTGCAAAATTTGTAGATCCAATCATTAATAAAAACTTTCTAATTTCAGGTTGGAATACAACAATTAGAGCAATAATTCCTACACTCATAAATGCACCAATTATAGTTGATAATAGGTCCATTTCTAAAAATGCTGTTATGCGCCAAACTATAGTAATAAGAATAATTCCTAGGAAAATATTAATAGCTACAGTTCCCTTAAGAAGTTTATACGCATAGTATAATAAAATGGCAAATAAAATGATGTCAATAAAATCGACAATTCCGAAATCAAGTATTTCCTCAAAAAACTCCATAATACGCTGTTAAAGATACATATAATAAATAAAACTAATCGCTTTGAATTATAGCTGCTTGTTTAGGGATCCAATGAGTTTAATACATTCATTTGCTTCTTTGACATCATGAACTCTTAAAATTGAAGCACCTTTAATTAATGCCACAGTATTTAGAACGGTAGTGCCATTTAGAGCTTCTTCAGGTGTAGAATCTAATGATTTATATATCATTGATTTTCTTGAAACACCAACCATTATTGGTTTATCAAGAATTTTTAATAGATCTAGATGATTAAGTAGATCATAATTTTGTTTAATATTTTTAGCAAACCCAAATCCAGGATCTATAATTATATCATTTATTTTATAAGATATTGCTTGATTTATTTTTTTTGAGAAGTATTTTATCATTTCTTGAAGCATATCATCATAATTAGTCTTATCCATCATATTTTGAGGATTTCCTTTCATATGCATTATTATATAGGGGACATTGTATTTAGCTATAGTTTCCATCATCTTTTCATCTAATTGACTTGCTGATATATCATTAATTATTGATGCACCTGAATTTAGGCATGCTTCTGCAACTTTACTTCTGAATGTATCTATTGATATAATTATTTCAGGAAATTTCTTATTGACTAATTCTATTGCAGGAATAATCCTTTTTAATTCCTCATTTTCATCAATATCTACTCCGCCTGGTCTAGAGCTGTAAGCTCCTATATCGATAAATATTGCTCCATCAATTATCATTTTTTCAACATGATCCAAGATTTTTTTATCTGAGTTATACCTACCACCATCATAAAATGAGTCTGGGGTAATATTAAGTATTCCCATAATTTTTGGAATCGATAAATCAATTAGTTTTCCTGCGCAGTTGATTGTCATTATTTATAGCTCTAAAAATTTTAATCTTTATTCTTTGAACATTAAAAATATTTAATCGAAATTTACGTAAATTTTGAGATTATAGTGCAAAATACAATAAAACAATATGATAGCGTAATTGATGTATGCAGAGAGCTATTTCATAAAAAAATGAAGGACTACGGTAGCGCTTGGAGGATTCTAAGGTTAGCCTCATTAACTGATCAAATTTTCATTAAAGCTCAACGAATTAGAGAATTGCAAAGGAATAGTGTAAGAAAAATTGATGAAGGCCAATCAGATGAGTTTATAGGAATAATTAACTATTCAATTATGGCTTTGATTCAGATAGAAAAAGGTGTTTCAGAAGAGCCTGATATAGATTTAGAAGAATCTTTAATTTTATACAATAAAATTTCTGAAAATACTAAAAACTTAATGTTAGATAAGAATCATGATTATGGGGAGGCCTGGAGAGAAATGCGAGTAAGCTCTTTAACTGATTTAATACTGCAGAAATTATTAAGAATAAAACAAATAGAAGATAACTCTGGTAAAACTCTTGTTAGTGAAGGAATTGATGCTAATTATAGTGATATAATTAACTATGCGGTTTTTGCCTTAATCCACTTAGAAAAATAACATGAAATTTTTAGTCAATATTTTAAGAATTTTTGTTGGTTCATTATTTGTATTTTCTGGTCTGGTTAAAATAAATGATCCGGTTGGATTTTCATTTAAGCTAGAAGAGTATTTTGGACCTACCGTTTTTGATATTGATTTTTTAATGCCATATACCCTAGTTTTGGCTATAATAATTGTTATTACTGAGGTTTTACTAGGTCTTTTTTTATTGATAGGTTTCAAACCTAAGCATACCATATGGATTATGCTTTTAATGATTATTTTCTTTACATTTTTAACTTGGTATTCTGCGTATTATAATAAAGTAACGGATTGCGGATGTTTTGGAGATGCCATTCCATTAACCCCCTGGGAATCCTTTACTAAGGATGTATTCCTGTTAATATTTATTTTAATTCTATTCTTCAAAATAGAAATGGTTAAACCCATAATTAGCTTAAAGAATCAATTAATTGTTTCATCTTTTGCATTATTAATTTCATG
>JAZABS010000034.1:0-5218 GCA_036136835.1 Bacteroidota bacterium | reverse complement strand
TAAGTAGTGAGCCTAAAAGATTTGATAAAAAAATTAATCCCAGAACAGAACCTGTTGTAAATAGCAAAAGTACTTTTAGTAAATATATTCTCTCATCATCATATATAAAAGTAGTATCAAATTTAAATAAATCTATTATTGAAAAATATAATGAGTTAACTGAATCAACCATAATTAATGTATAGTTTCCCATTAATAATAATAAATATGAGCCTGAAAGACCTGGAAGAATCATACCAGATATTGCTATTACTCCTGAAATAAAAATAATAATATCAGAACTTCCTAAATTAAATTCATCTGCATAGCTAATTATCATTCCGCATATAAAACCAATAACTATTCCAATAAATGTAGTATATGTTATTTTTTCTAATTGTCTGTATATAACATAAAATGAACCAACAATCATTCCAAAAAAGAGACCATAAACATATAACTCATATTTTTCAATTAGTAAATCAAGTATAAGGGAAACACTGAAAAAACTAGCAACTAGTCCTCCAAAAACAGTAAATAGAAATCTACCATTTATTTGATTATAAAAACTATAAAAGCCATTTGAAATTAATATTTTAATAGAACTAAAGTTAATACTACTAATCGAATCAATTAGCTCTTCATAGATCCCAGTAACAAAAGCAACAGTTCCTCCTGAAACACCTGGAATTTTATTTACAGCTCCCATAGCTAATCCTTTCAGGAAAAGAAGAACATAATACTTGTACATATTATTAAGATACTAAAAATTATAAAAGGAAAATATCTTCGTTTACAAGCTCAGGAAAGTTTCTAGCAAGTTTATTTGGCACTTCTTTAATTTTTTTTGCATTTTGAAAAAAGTAAACAGCTTCATTTTTTTTCCCAAGCTTTATTAAACATCCAGATATTAGATAATCAATGTAAGTTTTTTTTGGAAAAATTTTCTTTGCTTTAAAAGCAACTTTTAATGCCTTGTCCCAATTATTTATTTTAATTGAACAATCTAGTAAATTTTTCCAATTATTCCATTTCAGATCACCTAATTCAATTACGCTTTCAATATCGTTTATTGCTTCATCAAGCAACCTCATTTTATAGTTTATCTCAAAGCTTTTTTTTATAATCTTAATACTTTCTTGATTTGAGTCTATTGCTTTCTTTATTAAATATTTAGCCTGTCTTAAGTTGTTTTTATTAAGATATATGTTTATTAATTCAATCCAAGCAGATTCATTTTTAGGGTCAATTCTAATTGATTTTTTTAAAAATTTAGTTCCAATTTTGTGGTTACCTAATTTTATATAGCATAAACCTATTCTTAAGATTATAAAAGAATTTGGCTCATTCAACCTAATGCTTATTTTATAATTATCTATTGCCTTCTTTAATTTTTTTTCCTTTTCAAGTACTTTTGCTTTTTCTATATAGGCACTTGTAAATTCATCATCGGAAATTATTGCGAAGTCAAATGCGGATATAGCTTCAGAATTCATATTTAATTTTGAATATACTTTTCCTAATTGATGCCAGGCAATTTTTGAATAAGGATTTTTTTCTAGGATATTATTTAATGTTATAATTGAGTCCTTATCTCTATTAACATTTTCATAACAAAAAATAAGGTTATATAATGATTGATAGTCATCATAATCATTCATAATACATTTCTCAAAAAAAGGAATAGCCGAACTATGATCCTCTAATAGAAGAAATTCCATACCAATCATATTCCAAATATCATATTTCTCATCACTGAAATCAAGAGCTTTTTTTAATATTTCAATTGCCTTCTTGCCAAGATTGTTTTTTGAATATATTGTTGCTTTTTGAAGGTAAACTTCTCTATTTATAGGATCAATTTCTTCAACAACATCTAAAATTTTATAGGCATCGTCATAATTTGAATTAAAGATCAAAAGCTCTGAATTCAACAGCATAAGGTCAATATTACTAGGATGTTGTTCAAGCCCCATTGAAATTGCTTTCTCAGCTAAAGAGAAGTTTGCGTTATCAATATAATGGTGAGTAATATTTATGAATTCAGTAGAGTCAAAATAATAATTTGTATTAGTCTTAAGCATATCCTCAAATTTCAATACACTTTTCCTATCTTCACTTAACATTACTTTGTTTTTCATAAAATTACTAATCTCAAAAACTCAAAAGTCTATGAACTAATGTTTATTGTCAACAAAGTAATTAACAGTTTAATTTAGTCTATTTCAACTATATCCAATAATTTATCAGCATTACTAAATAGATCTTCAACACTTCTAGGTCTTTCTTTATCTCTCCATAAAAATCCAGGTAATGTTTTCTCATTAGGAATTATATTATTTTCCGAGAAGATATTCCCATCTGGTGTCTTATAGAAAGATACCTCAGAAATTTCATTGTTTTCAAACTTAATAAGAATAGAACTGGCAAGAGTTTTGTTTAAACCAAGAAAATCTTCTCCATCATCAGAATGCATATAGTATAATATAACACTATTCTTAATAACATTAATATTATCCAATCTCCCATCATAGAATGAACCTTCTAATTTTTCACCTTTGATTTGATTGTAGCCGTCTTTACTAATAGAGTCTTTTTGAATCATAAAAACATTACCAGAGATAAGAAGAGAATCTAGTTCCTGGGTTTGAGCATTGGATTTCAAATAAATCTCGTCTCCAGTTAATTGATTTTCTCCAAACCAAACAACAGGATTTTTCTTGTTTCTCTCTTCATCTGTAAGATTCCTAACTATTGTTTGGCTTAAAGGTATCTTAAGTAATTTTATTAGCCCATTTGTTTGGTTGTAGTGTATGGAATCAGATTTTCCTCTAACATCTGACTTAAAAATCCTAACATCATAATATCCTTTTAGAATTTTACTTTCATCTGGTCCAGTAATTGTTAGTGTGTCTGAATGAATGTAGAGTGAATCTCCTTTAGATATACTAACTGCAAGTGCATTCTTAGTGACAATTGCAGAATCTATTGATTTGAATATCTCTCCATAATGCCCGGTAATAATAGAGTTGTTTATTGTGTCATTGATTATAATATTATTTGTAGCAGCTGCATATGATTTTTCGTTTTCAAAGTAAATGCTATCACCATGTATTATCTTTCCATCATAATTTATTATTGCATTCTCCTTGAAATATCCTTGTTGAATTTTTGTATCATAAAACCCTAACTCGCTATTAATTTCATAGTCTGCACCAATTATATTTGAAGGACCATTGAAATATGCTAGATCAGATTCAGTATAATATTCAAGTTCATCAGAAATAACATTATATTCAGGGTGGTTAATTTTAACATTAGACTTAAAACTATATTTCTTTTCATTTATAAAGTAAACACCAACTTTGCTTTTTAATATATTTTCATTATCTATTATTGTCCCATCAGTATTATAGTAAGCAGTATTTAATTCTCTATCAAGGTAAAGGGTATTAGTATTCAAAACCATGTCAGGTCTAACCAATTCAACATTACCAGTTGCTATTGCCCTTCTTTTTATTCCATCATAATCAAAACTATTAGATGTCATTGTTAAGCTATCTCCTTGGGTGAACTTAACTTGTCCGTTTGCCTTAAATGAATTTTTTTCTGGATAATAATATGAAATATCAGATTCAATTTGAGCTCCATCATGAAAAAGAACAACCCTTTTATTATCATCTTTTATTAATATAGTAGCACCAGGATATTCAATTGAGTTCCTAATTGAAGTTCCTGCTTGGATAATTTCAATAACTTTTGTCTCTTGAGAGAAACTATAGCTTGTAAATATGATAAGTGCAATAAAATGTATTTTATAATTCATCTTAAATTCTATAGATAGTTTCAGATCTATCAGGACCAACAGAAATTAATTTTATTGGGACCTCAACAAATTCCTCAATAAACGAGACATAATCTTGGAGTTCAATTGGTAGGTCTGAATCTTTACTGATTTTAGAAATATCTTCAGTCCAACCCTTAAAGGATTTATAAATTGGTTTTATATTTTCTGAATTTAGGTCAAATGGTAAGGCTCTTGTCTCAATGCCATCAATATTATAAGCTGTACAGACTTTAATAGTATTAAAACCACTTAGGACATCTGACTTCATCATATTCAATTCAGTTACACCATTAATAATTATAGAATATTTTAATGCTACCAAATCTAACCAACCACATCTTCTATCTCTCCCTGTAGTTGCACCATATTCATTTCCTATTTTTCTTATATTCTCTCCTATTTCATTGTCTAATTCAGTTGGAAATGGTCCAGATCCTACTCTAGTTGTATAGGCCTTAAATATCCCAATAACATTTTTTATTTTGTTAGGAGCTATACCAAGACCTGAACATGCTCCTGATACTGTTGTATTAGATGATGTGACAAATGGATAAGTTCCAAAATCTATATCCAGAAGTGATCCTTGTGCTCCTTCAGCAAGAATTTTTTTTCCTGCAATTAGTGAGCTATTTAAAAAATCTTCACTATTAATGAAATTGAAATTTTTTAAAATTTTAATACTGCTCATAAAATCTTCTTCTAGTTTATTTAAATCTATATCAACCTCTGTTTTAAAATTTGATAAAATGGTCAAATGTTTATCCTTAAGCGTATTGTATTTATCAGTCCAATCATCACTTTTTAAGTCGCCAATTCTTATTCCATTTCTTCCTGTTTTATCCATATACGTAGGACCAATTCCCTTTAATGTTGAGCCAATCTTCTTTTTCCCTTTTGATGCTTCTGAAGTTGCATCAATCACTTTATGTGTAGGAAGAATAATATGAGCCCTATTTGATATAAAAAGCTTACTATTAATATCAATATTAAATTTTTTTAACCCATCAATTTCATTTTTAAAAATTATGGGGTCAATGACAACTCCGTTTCCTATTAAATTAATTGCCTTATTATTAAAAATCCCAGAAGGAATTGTATGAAGAACATGTTTATTTCCATCAAACTCAATTGTGTGCCCTGCATTTGGTCCACCTTGAAACCTTGCAATTATATCATATGAGCTAGTAATTGCATCTACAATTTTACCTTTTCCTTCGTCCCCCCATTGAAGACCTAGAAGAACATCTAAAGACATATCTATTTATTTTTTTTACTTGTGGCATATAATACCAATGAATGTTCATTTATATCAACATTAAATATTTCTTCTAGATTTTTTTTAATTGATTGAATTCTTGGATCACAAAATTCTTTTACTTCACCAGTATCTGT
>JAZABS010000033.1:0-10758 GCA_036136835.1 Bacteroidota bacterium | reverse complement strand
ACATACTTATAATTATAAAACCCTTGTTTTAGTTTTAATTCCAATTCATGTGAGTCTGAAGAGCGATTATAAGACATTCTATATTCAACACCCAAGCTATAATTATTAAAACCCCCTACAACATATATTGATTCACCAGGCTGAGGAGCACCGTTTTTTAATGAAAAATGAATGTTTACATAATCTGCTTCTATTTCAACATCATCTGCATTTAGTGCTGTAGTTAAAAAACCGCCATTAATATCGGGATTATATGTGTATGATCTATCTATTCTAGGGTAGTCTTTATAAAGATAATTGTGATAAATTTCATAAAGATTAAATGATCTTACATTAACATTTGCAGCTCTTATTTCTTTGTTTTCAAAAAACAGATATTCATTGCCACCCCAGAAACTTGATTCCTGATCATACTTGAAAATAAGTTTGGACCCAATAGTATATTGAGGCTTTAAATCACTTATTGAAGTATTTAAATTATTGTTTTGAATAATTAATGTTTTTACCGTGTTTTTCGGATTATTTAATTGTATTGATATTGGATTAACTTCAAATTCTACAGATTGCCTCGTGTTGATGTACGTTAGGTCTCTAAGTCTTTTGATCCTTGTTGGAACAGTTGCTAATCCCTCATAAACAATAAATTTTCTGCTAAATACTAAGTTCTGATATTCATCATAAATTCTTAAAATATAATTACCAGATTTTGTAATTCTCACATCTTGATTTGGAATTTCAAGCTTGTAATGAGAGTATATTTGATAAGTATTAAAAGATGTTTTATAATCTTGAATCTTTACATTATCAAATCCTCTTAAATATTCAGACTTAATTAATTGAGATTTTGACCAATCAAAATTTAGTTGATCAATTGTATAGTAATAATCTGCTTCTGAATTAAGTAATACATCAAAATCAAGTGTAAATGTTTCTCCTAGTTTTACAATTGGAAGATTTGTTAAGTAATTTTCCTGTGAAGTTTTAAAGCTAATAGTTTTAATATATTCTGGCGGATTTAACTCTTTTTCAGCTTGTCCAAATGCCTGGCTAACAAATAAATAATAAAGACACAGTAATAGAATTATAAACTTTGGAGATTTAATCATATAATCGCATTATATATTGTTAGCAAATTTTCACTAAAATAATCAAAAAAATATTGTAAAATCTTTAATATTGATTTACTTTTGCACCGAATAAAACAACTGCATTAATTTTATTCTCCTACTATGTCAAAAGACATCATTGTTAAAAAGGGTTTAGACATCAATTTAGTTGGTGATGCTTCAAAGACTCTTGATATTTCAAAAGACAGTAAATTATTTTCAGTATATCCAGATGATTTTCATGGTGTATATCCAAGACTAACTGTTAAAGTTGATGATAAAGTAAAGGTAGGAGATGTGCTGTTTTATGATAAAAATAATGAAGAGGTAAAATTTGTTTCACCTATTTCTGGTAAAATTTCTGAAATTCAAAGAGGTGAGAGAAGAAAGGTTGTTTCTATTGATATCCAATCAGACAAAAATAATGATTATAAAGATTTAGGAAAGTTAGATGCTAAATCTGATAAATCAAAAATCATTGAATATTTATTAAATTCTGGTCTTTGGCCATTTATAAAACAAAGGCCGTACGATATAATAGCTGATCATAAAATTCAGCCAAAGGCTATTTTTATTTCTGGGTTTTCATCTGCTCCTCTTTCTGCAGATTTAGATTTTATATCCCAAGACTACCAAGATAAAATTCAGAACGCCATAAATGTTTTATCAAAATTAACTGATGGTGAAGTTCATATGTCAGTTAGAAAAAATTCAGATTCATTTATATCTGACTTAAAAAATATTACGGTCCATAATGTTTCAGGACCGCATCCTGCTGGAAATGTAGGAACATTAATTAACAAAGTATCCCCTATAAATAAAGGGGAGGTTGCATGGACAATAGCTTTACATGACCTTATTTTAATTGGCTCTACAATTGAATCTGGTAGATTTTCTTCTGAAAGAATAGTTGCATTAGTGGGATCATCAATTGATAATCCTAGATACATAAAGACATATATAGGTTCGCAGATGTCAACAATTTTAGGAAAAGGAGTTAAGAATAATAGCAGAATAATTTCAGGGAATATTCTAACTGGAAAACAGACTTCTATGGATGGGCATTTAGATTATTATAGTAATACTATTACAGCAATTCCTGAAGGTGATGACTATGACCTATTTGGATGGACTAGACCAATATTTGACAAAATTTCGCCTTCAAGGGCATTAACTTTTTCTTGGCTATTTCCAAATAAAAAATTTGATTTAAACACAAATACAAATGGTGAGCATAGAGCATTTGTTGTGACAGGTTCTTATGAAAAAGTTTTTCCGTTAGATATATTTCCAATGCGAATACTAAAGGCTTGCATGTATAATGACCTTGGAGAAATGGAGGCTTTAGGAATGTATGAAGTTGCACCAGAGGATTTTGCTTTAACAGAATTTATTTGTGTTTCTAAGCAGCCTCATCAACAAATAATTAGAAAAGGATTAGACTTAATGAAAAAAGAATTAGGATAATGGATATCAAATCAAGTCTACATAAATTAAAGGAAAAATTTAAGGGCAAAAAATTTGCACCTGCATTTAATGCTTTTCATACTTTTCTGTATACTCCAAATGATGTAACTAAAGGTGGAACTCACATAAAAGCTGCCGACGATTTAAAAAGAACAATGAATATGGTTATTATGTCTCTTGTTCCATGTCTTTTATTTGGAATATTCAATACAGGATACCAGCATTATGCAGCTATAGATGCAGCTAATGGGATAATTAGAGAAGCCTCATTGTTTGGAAATTTTATAAACTGGGATAATTTTATATTGGGAGCAACTAAAGTGATTCCACTTGTTATAGTCTCTTATGCTGTAGGCCTTATAGTTGAATTTATTTTTGCTGTTATCAAAGGTCACGAAGTAGAAGAAGGATACTTAGTAACAGGAATGCTAGTTCCATTAATAGTACCAGTTGATTTGCCATTATGGATGCTTGCCGTTGCAGTAGTTTTTGGAGTAGTTATTGGAAAAGAAGTATTTGGAGGTACAGGAATGAATATTTTAAATCCTGCACTTACCATTAGAGCATTCTTGTTTTTTGCTTATCCAACATGGATGAGTGGGGATAAGGTATGGGTTCACGGTGCTGTTGAAAGAATGGGTACACCTGAAGCAATATCTGGAGAAACAATATTGGGTAGTTACGCACAAAATCAAGAAATCATATATTCCCTTTCAGATATGATTATTGGTTTTATTCCAGGATCTATTGGTGAAACATCAAAAATCTTAATCATTTTTGGAGCGCTATTTTTAATTTTTACAAAGATTGGCTCATGGAGAATAATGCTTAGCACAATTATTGGAGCTTTGTTTATGGGCTTAATTTTTAACCAGGTTGTTGATTTTGGATGGATTACAGAAACTAGCAAATTCTATGGATTGATGAGCGTTCCATATTGGGAACATTTATTAATAGGAAGTATATTGTTTGGAGCAGTATTTATGGCAACGGATCCAGTAACAGCCGCTCAAACATTGAAAGGGAAATGGATATATGGATTTTTTATTGGATTTATTTCAATTATGATTAGAGTATTTAATCCAGCGTATCCTGAAGGTGTATTTTTAGCAATACTACTGATGAATGTTTTTGCTCCAACTATTGATCATTATGTAATTGAAGCAAATATTAAAAACAGGCTTAATAGATTAAAAGTAAAAACCACTTAGAATGGCAATTAATACAGATAAAAACTCATATACAATAATGTTTGCCATAGGTATGGTAATTGTTGTTGGTAGTTTACTTGCTGCTATTGATGCGTCATTGAAAGATAAGATTAAGACAAATAAAATTCTTGAAAAACAACAAAATATTTTATACGCAATAGGTATAAATAATAACGAAGGCAATAGTGTTAGTTTTGTCTCTACAGATCAAGCACCTTCTTTGTTTGACAAATATATAATTAGTCAAATTTACATTCAAGGCAGTAAAGTAGTTGAGGATAATGAATCTTACCTTATTGAAGTAAAAAAGGAAAAAACTTTAGCTAAGGATCCAGCATATGAGAGGAGACTTCCTTTATTTATTGCTGAGAAAGATGATAAAAGGTATTATGTTGCACCAATTAGAGGTAAGGGGTTATGGGATGCTATTTGGGCATATATTGCTATGGATGAGAATATGACTATTATAGGTGCCTATTTTGATCATAAAGCTGAAACACCTGGATTAGGTGCTAATATTAATCAAAGATTTTTTATGGATGACTTTATTGGTGAAAAGTTACTTGATTCCAATGGTAATTTTAAAGGCATAAAAGTATCGAAAACTAATTTAGATCCTAGAAATGAGGTGAAGGATGATCATGAAGTAGATGCAATTGCTGGATCTACCATTACAGGAGATGGTGTGTCAGCAATGATTAAAAGTGATTTGAGATTATATATGCCTTACTTTAAAACATTAAAACAAAATTAAATGGGACTGCTGTCAAAAAAAGATACTAAACTAATATTAGATCCATTATCTGATAATAATCCGATAACTATTCAGGTTTTAGGTATTTGCTCCGCTTTAGCTATTACAGCTGAACTTGAAGCATCTGTAGTAATGTCAATAGCAGTTTTATTTGTTATGGGTGTTGGTAATGTAGTAATCTCTTTAATAAGAAATATTGTGCCATCAAGAATAAAAATCATTGTTCAATTAATTGTCATTGCAACATTAGTAATTATTGTAGATCTAGTCTTAAAGGCCTATGCTTATGAGTTAAGTAAAACGCTTTCTGTATTTGTTGGACTTATAATAACTAACTGTATTATTATGGGTAGGTTTGAAGCTTTTGCATTGGCTAATGGATTATGGAGATCATTTCTTGATGGAATAGGTAATGCATTTGGGTATGCTATAATACTGGTAATTGTAGGGTTTTTTAGAGAATTATTAGGAGCAGGAACTCTGTGGGGTTATCCAGTGTTTGGAGATGCTATAGACAAAACAGGTTTATATGCATTTGGATATGAGAATAATGGATTTATGCTATTGTCTCCTATGGCATTAATTGTAGTTGGAATTATTATTTGGATTCAAAGATCAAAAAGTACTCATTTAATTGAAGATTAGATATGGAGCATATAGAATTATTTTTTAAATCTATTTTTATTGACAATATGGTATTTGCCACATTCTTAGGAATGTGCTCATATTTGGCAGTATCAAAAAAAGTTACTACAGCTAATGGTTTAGGAGCAGCTGTAATATTTGTACTGACAATTACAGTTCCTTTGAATTGGCTTTTAGACACATATGTTCTTCAAGATGGAGCAATGAAATGGCTACACCCGAGTTTTGAAGAATATAATCTTAGTTTTTTATCATTTATATTATTTATTGCTACCATAGCAACAATGGTTCAATTAGTAGAAGTTATTGTTGAAAAATTTTCACCAGCATTATATAATTCACTTGGAATATTTTTGCCGCTGATTGCAGTTAATTGTGCGATACTTGGTGGTTCATTATTTATGCAGTCAAGAGAAATTCCTTCTATCGAGTTGGCATTTACTTATGGAATTGGATCTGGAATAGGTTTTTGGTTAGCAATCTTAACTATTGCTGCCATAAGAGAAAAAATAAGATATTCAAATGTTCCACCACCATTAAGAGGTCTTGGAATTACATTTATTATAACCGGATTGATGGCTATAGGTTTTATGAGTTTTGGAGGAATGTTAACTGGAGGGGATGAAGCCCCAGCAAATGATATAAAAGAAATAGTTATAGAGTCTGAAAATGATAATACTGAAGAAGATGAACTATTAATTTCAGATATAAATAAAGAAACTGAATAATATGTTGTTAGAAGTATCAATTTCCAAATCAATTATACTAGTAGTAAGTATATTATTAGTAGTAACATTAATGTTAATTCTTGTTTTACTATTTGTTAAGGAAAAACTATCTCCTTCTGGACCGGTTAAAATTAAAATTAATGGAGAGAAAGAAATTGAGGTAGCTTCTGGAGAGAATTTATTAACTACTCTTAGTAATAACAAAATATTTTTACCATCTGCATGTGGGGGAGGAGGTACATGTATTCAATGTGAATGTCACATTAACTCTGGTGGAGGTGAAGCATTACCAACTGAAACCCCTCATTTTACAAGAAAGGAACTTCAATCTGGCGCTAGACTTGCATGTCAAGTAAAGGTTAAACAAGATATGGATATTAGTATACCTGAAGAGGTTTTTGGTATTAAAAAATGGGAAGCAACTGTAGTGAGTAATTACAATGTTGCATCATTTATAAAAGAATTTATTATCAGAATTCCTGATGATATGGGATATAAAGCGGGAGGATATATACAAATTGAAATACCGGACACTGAAGTTAAATTTTCTAATATGGATATAACTGCCCATCCAGAAGAACATGATTCTCCAGATATGTTTAAAACTGAATGGGATAAATTTAATTTATGGCCACTAGTGATGAAAAATTCTGAAACGGTGGAAAGAGCATATTCAATGGCTTCCTATCCCGCTGAAGGACGTGATATTATGTTAAATGTTAGAATTGCTACACCTCCATGGGATAGAGACAAAAACTCTTGGATGGAAGTAAACCCTGGGATAGCATCTTCATATATATTTTCTAGAAAACCAGGGGATAAGGTTACTATTTCGGGTCCATACGGTGAGTTTTTTATTAATGATTCTCCTGCAGAAATGCTTTATGTTGGAGGAGGAGCAGGTATGGCTCCTATGAGATCACATTTATATCATTTGTTTAAGACATTAAAAACTGGAAGAAAAGTAACTTACTGGTATGGAGGTAGATCAAGACGTGAATTATTTTATTTAGATCATTTTTATAATCTTGAGAAAACATTCCCAAATTTTAAATTCTATTTAGCACTTTCTGAACCACTTGAAGAAGACAATTGGAAGGTTAAAAAGGATATTAATTCTGAAGGAGATGGGTTTATAGGCTTTATTCATAATTGTGTTATTGAACATTATTTGAATCACCATGAATCCCCTGAAGATATAGAATTGTATTTCTGTGGTCCTCCACTAATGAATGATGCTGTAATGAAAATGGGGTTAGATTTTGGTATTCCTGAGGATAATATAAGATTTGATGATTTTGGAGGATAGTCTACATATACTTTATGACTAGAATTAATATTATATCTCCTTCTGAATTAACAGACCAACATTTAATAGCTGAATATAGAGAAATTTTTATGGTTGCTGGTTCTCTTAAGCGCACCTTAATTAGTAAAAGTGGTTTTGTTGAATCAAAAGTTCCTAAGAATTTTACTTTAAATAATGGTCATGTTTATTTTTTTTATAATAAAGGTAAATATTTGTATAAAAGATATAATTTGATAATTAAGGAAATGAAATCTAGAGGTTTTAATCCAGATGAGAATAGAGTTTTCCCTAAAGATATTTTTATTATGAATAATTTATTCAATGATTGGGAGCCTAATCAAAGTGATATTAAAATTATTAGAAAAAGAATAAATGAAAAAATAGCTATGAAACCAAGTTGGTACAGAAAAACTAAAAATAAATGAGTAGAGTATTTATATTTATCTTATTACTTACTTCATGTAATACTAATACTAAAATTACCTTAAAGGGAATACAATTTGGTACTACATATTCTGTACAATATTTTGATAATGAGCAATTAGATTATACTAATCAATTAGATAGCTTATTTGTTGTTGTTAATAACTCAATGTCAACTTATATTGATACTTCAATTATTTCGAGAATCAATAATAATGAGAATGTTATACTCGACAAACATTTTATTAGTGTATTCAACACTTCAAAAGAAATATTTAATTATACTAATGGAAAATTTGATCCATCAGTGGGTCTGCTAGTAAATTATTGGGGTTTTGGCCCAACTTATGTTAATAAACCAATTAATTCCTTAGAATTAGATAGATTAAATAAGCTTGTTGGGTTTGAAAAGTTTGCAATTGATAGTTTAAATAAACTTAAAAGGCCTTATAACTCATTTTTAGATTTTAATGCAATAGCAAAAGGTTATGCAGTAGATCTAATATCAATGTTTCTAGAAGAAAATAATGTAAACAATTATTTAGTTGAGATTGGTGGTGAGATTAGAGTAAAGGGAATTAACATTTCTAAGAATTCTCCTTGGATTATAGGAATTGATTCACCTAATTATGAATTATCCCAAGAGATATACGCTACTACTGAATTAATAGATAATTCAATGGCAACATCTGGTGTATATCGAAAATATAAAATTGATTCTAACGGAAAAAGGTATTCCCATATTTTAGATCCTAAAAAAGGTATGCCTAGTAAAACAAATATCTTGAGTGTTTCTGTTATTTCTAAAACATGTGTAGTGGCTGATGCATTGGCGACAGCATTACATGTAATGAATATTAAAGAGATAGATTCATTTTTAGAAGAAAACAAAGATATATTAGCTTATATAATTTATGAAGATAAAAATGGGAATATTGTAGATAAATCTTATAATAATTTTGTTATAAGATAATTTTATTTTTTACACACAGGAATGATTTCATTTTTACTTAAACAATATTTAAAAATTTCTTCCTCACTAAGTTTTTCCCCATAATATATTTGATTAACAGAAAAACCAACAGATTTTAATCTATCAAAATAGTCCACTCCATATATTCTAACATGGTCATATTGTCCAAATATTTTATTCCTTTGTTTTGGACTAGTTATTGAAGGATCTTCAAAAGTGTTTTTTCTTTCAACATCAATAGGAATTTGAAATATTCCAATACCTCCTTTTTTTAGAACTCTATATAATTCCCTCATTGCTTTAATATCATCATCTATGTGCTCCAATACATGATTACATAGAATATAGTCATAGGTGTCATTTTCGATTGGAAGATCACATATGTCTGCTTTAATTTCAGCCAGAGGTGAATTTAAATCGATTGTATCATATGAAATATTATTACAATTTTTAAAAATTTTATGAAATGCTGGTTCTGGAGCAAAGTGCAATAATCTAATTTTTTTAGTAAAAATATCAGTCTCATTCTTTAAATAAAGCCATAGCATTCTATGTCTTTCTAAAGAATATGTTGAAGGGGATAGAGCATTTTTTCTAACATTATTATATCCATATGGAATAAAACTTCTGAAACTTCTTCCATCAATAGGGTCAGTATACCTATTGCCAGATAAATATAGCCTAATAATAGGTTTGATGAATGTACTAGCTCTAGTTAGAATAGTCCTAGGAATATAATTTAATATAAGTCTTATTATCGATTTCATTATTTAAAGAAATTATGAAATTCTATCTCTTCGTCAGATTCAATACCTAGAGCTTCATAAATAAATTTAAAAGTGGAAAGTATTTCGGGCTGTCCATCTATAATAGCAATGTTATGCTCGAAATGAGCACTAGGCATATTATCCTGTGTGGTAATTGTCCAACCATCACTATGTTGAAATATTTTAGAAGTACCTTGATTAATCATTGGTTCAATAGCAACGACCATACCTTCATCAAACTTTTTTCCAGTACCTTTTCTGCCATAATTTGGCATCTCTGGCTTTTCATGCATTTCTTTGCCTATCCCATGGCCAACTAATTCTCTAACAACACCATATCCATTTTTTTCACAATGATTTTGAATAGCGAATCCCACATCACCAACTCTATTCCCTTTTTTAAATTCTTTTATTCCAATATATAATGATTCTTTTGTGATATTTAGTAGTTTTTCCGTTTTCTTATCTATTTCTCCAACCATAAATGTATAGGCATGATCACCATAATAACCATCTTTTAGCACTCCGCAATCTATTGAAACTATATCTCCATTTTTCAATGGTTTGTCATTGGGAATCCCATGAACTACTTGTGAGTTTGGACTAACACATAAAGTGTTTGGGAATCCATATAAACCTAAAAATCCTGGGCTAGCATTATTTGATCTAATATATTCTTCTGCAATTTTATCTAATTCTAATGTTGTTATTCCTTCCTTTATTTCTTTAGCAATTAGTCCAAGGGTTTTTGATACTAAAAGAGCACTTTCTCTTATTTTTTTTATTTCATCAATATTTTTTACTAGTCCCATGTATTTATTTTATAAGAGATTCTTCTGTCATTTCATTTGGAATATTAATTCCCATTAAATCTAAAATTGTAGGGGCAATATTACCAAGAATTCCATCACTAATACTTTTTAAATTTTTGTCTATCAAAATTATTGGAACTAAATTTTTTGTGTGTGCTGTATTTTTAGAACCATCAGGATTTTTCATTTTTTCACAATTTCCATGATCTGAAATTAATAGAATAGTGTAATTATTGCTTAATGCTTCATTCACGACTTCTTTTACACATTCATCAACTGCTTCACATGCTTTTATTGCAGCACTCATTATTCCTGTATGGCCAACCATATCACCATTAGCAAAATTTAAGCATATAAAATCATGAATTTGTGATTTGATTTCTTCAATTAATGATTTAGTTACTAAGAATGCACTCATTTCTGGTTTTAGATCGTATGTAGGAACTTTAGGAGAATCTTTTAAAATTCTTTTTTCGCCAATAAATGGTTTCTCTCTTCCGCCAGAAAAGAAAAAAGTAACATGGGGGTATTTCTCAGTCTCAGAAATTCTAAGTTGTTTTTTG
>JAZABS010000032.1:0-4745 GCA_036136835.1 Bacteroidota bacterium | reverse complement strand
TCTTCTAAAAACCCACCAACCAAGATCATAGTAAATGTCAAAAATTAATACAAATATTATTACAAGACTCTATATAGTTAGCTTTTTTATGCTGCTTTTTGCGTCTTTAATAATATTTAAATTAATTAATATACAATTTACTGACGGTGATTTTTATAGAGAAATTTCTGAAAATAGAGAGTTCAAAAAATTGGATATACCTGCAAATAGAGGAAATATATATTCTCAAAATGGAAGACTGCTAGCAACTTCAGTTCCCAAATATGATATAAGATTTGATGCTTTAGCTGCATCTAATAAAAATTTTAACAAATACATTGAAGACTTAAGTTATGAGTTAGGTAAGCAATTTAATAAGCCTACTGAATATTATATTAAATCGCTTACAAATGCTAGACTAAATAAAAACAGATACCTATTAATTGCTCGGAATCTTGGCTATTCTGAATATATGAAAATAAAAAATTTCCCACTATTTAAGCTTGGCAGTTTTAAGGGAGGAATTATAACTGAGCAATATACAAAAAGAGACTATCCTATTGGAGGAATAGCACAAAGGACAGTAGGATATGAAAGATATGATGATTTTGGAAATGTAACTAGACCTGGAATAGATGGTGCATTTGGTCCAAAATATTTAAAAGGAGAAAATGGAAGTAGACTCTCTCAAAGGATTGGTAAAGGTCAATGGAAGCCTGTAGAGGATTTTAATCAAAAAGAACCTAGAGATGGATATGATATATATACTACAATTGATATTGATATTCAGGATACAGCACATTTTGCTTTACTTGAACAGCTGGAATATTATGAGGCAGATCATGGCAGCGTAATTGTAATGGAAACTAGTACGGGAGAGATTAGAGCAATTTCAAATTTAGGAAGAACTTCTGAGGGTAAGTATTATGAAAAATTAAATTATGCAATCGGAGAATCACATGAGCCAGGCTCAACATTTAAGCTAATGGCAATGGTAGCAGCTTTAGAAGATAAAGTGATAGATACAAGTGATGTAATTGATACCAGAAATGGCACTCTTAGTTTTTATGGAAGAAAAGTAAGAGATTCAAAAAAAGGAGGTTATGGAAAAATATCAGCAGCTAAAGCATTTGAGGTTTCATCAAATACAGGTCTTGTTCAAATAGTCAACGATGGCTATCAAAATGATCCAGAAAAATTTGTAGATAGAATTTTTAATATGGGTTTAAACAATAAGTTAGATTTAGAACTTATTGGGGAAGGTAAACCTCTATTTACTCATCCTTCCGATAAGAAAAATTGGGATGGTTTGGATTTGCCATGGATGGCTTTTGGATATGGTATACAGCTAACTCCATTACAAACATTGGCCTTCTATAACGCAATTGCAAATAATGGCAAACTAGTTAAACCTAGATTCTTAAAAAAAGTAACCTCTTTTGACAATGTAATTGAGTCTTTTGATACAGAAGTAATAAATCCATCAATATGTAGTCAAGAAACAATAGATAAGGTAAAACAAATGATGTTAAATGTTGTTGAGAAAAAGCATGGTACTGCTCATAATATTTATGATAAGAATTTTTCTATGGCAGGTAAAACAGGAACATGTCAGACTGAATACTGGAAAAGTCCTGATCTATATATATCATCTTTTGCCGGTTATTTTCCTGCAGATAAACCTAAATACTCATGCATAGTTGTTATACATAAACCAAATAAATTAAAAGGATATTATGGAAATGTAGTTGCAGCTCCTGTATTTAAGAAAATAGCACAGAAAATTTATTCAGAAACTCCAGTTATTGAACAGCAAAACCTTCTAAAGGATAAAGAACTAATTGAAGAAAATATAGCTAATACTATTGATTATTATGATAGCCTAAATAATTCAATAATGCCAGATTTATCTAAGATGGAATTGATGGATGCAATAGCATTACTTGAAAATTTTGGATTTAAGGTTGTGGTTCAGGGAAAAGGGAGAAAAATTAATCAATCGGTTAAAAAAGGAAAAAAAATCAAGAGGAATCAAAAAATAATACTAAGACTAAGTTGAAACCAGTAAGAGAAATATTATATAAAGTAAATATAAATAAGGTGATAGGTGATACTTCTACTTTAATAAAAAACATAGTCTTTGATTCAAGAAAGGTTAAAACTAAAGATTTATATGTAGCAATCAATGGAGTAAAAGTTGATGGACATAATTACATTGATTCTGCAATTAAAAAAGGTGCAATTTGCATTGTGTGTGAATCGATTCCAAATAAAACACAAGATGGAGTTTTGTATGTTGAGGTTGAATCATCACGATCTGCACTTGGAATTATTTCATCAAATTATTTTTCAGTACCATCAAGTAAATTAAAATTGATTGGAATAACTGGAACCAATGGAAAAACAACCATTGCAACTTTACTCTATAATTTATATAAAAATTCAGGATTAAGTACAGGATTAATTTCTACTGTAGTAAACTATATAAATGAAAAAGAGATAGAATCAAGTCAAACTACTCCAGACTCTTTAACAATAAACAATTTACTTAATGAAATGGTTGATGAGGGTGTAAAATATTGTTTTATGGAAGTTAGCTCTCATGGAATTGAACAAAAAAGAATTAGTGGTTTAGAATTTGCTGGAGGTGTTTTTTCTAATTTAACTCATGATCATTTAGACTATCATACAAGTTTTGAACAATATAGAGATGTCAAAAAAGATTTCTTTGATAGTCTGTCTGCGAATGCTTTTTGTCTTATAAATAAAGATGATAAAAACGGGATGTATATGACCCAGAATACCAGTTCAAAGGTATTTACTTATGGGTTAAAAACTTATGCTGATTATAAAACTAAGATTTTAGAATCTTCCCTAGAAGGAATGTTGTTAAAGATTAATGAAAATGAATTTTGGACAAATTTATCAGGAAAATTTAATGCATACAATATACTGGCTGTTTTTTCAACAGCTTCTATTCTTGGAATGCCATATAATGAAACATTGAAGATGATTAGTATGCTTAAAAGTATAAAAGGAAGATTCGAATATTTAAAATTAAATGATATTACAGCAATTATTGATTATGCTCATACTCCAGATGCACTTAAAAATATTATTAACTCCATAAATGATATAAAGAAGAATAAGGAGTCATTAATAACAATTATAGGATGTGGAGGAGATAGAGATAAGTCAAAAAGAGCTTTGATGGGAGATATAGCATCATCATTAAGTTCAAAAGTAATTTTCACTAGTGATAATCCTAGAAATGAATCTCCAGAATCAATAATTAAAGATATGATCTCGGGAGTTAAGCCTGTAAATTCTGTAAAAACTATATCAATTTCTAACAGAAAAGAAGCCATAAAAACTGCTTGTCAATTGGCACAGTCTAATGACATTATTTTGATTGCAGGGAAAGGTCATGAAACATATCAAGAGATAAATGACAAGAAATATCTTTTTGATGATTATAAAGTAGTAAAAGAGTGTTTAACTAAAATGAATTAATTTATGCTATACTATCTATTTGAATATTTAGAAAAAGAATTTCAGTTCCCTGGTGCAACTTTGTTTACTTATATTTCATTTAGGGCATCAATTAGTATCATACTTTCACTATTAATTTCTACCATTTTTGGAAAATCTATAATTAAGTATTTAAGATCTAAACAAATTGGAGAAAACATAAGGGATCTTGGTTTAAAAGGTCAGATGGAAAAGTCTGGCACACCAACAATGGGTGGTTTAATTATCATTTTAGCAACAATCATCCCTGTATTATTATTTTCTAAGCTAGACAACATATATATCATTTTACTTATTCTAACAATGCTATGGATGGGGACTATAGGTTTTTTAGATGATTATATAAAGAGATTTAAAAATAATAAGCAGGGGTTAAAAGGAAAATATAAGGTAATTGGACAAGTAATTTTAGGAGTAATTGTTGGAATTACGTTGTTTTATCATCCTGATGTTACAATAAAAGACAAGAAAGTTGATAATCAAGTTTATGAAGTTTATGAGGAAAGCACATCAACAATTAGACTTGAAGAAAAATCAACTAGAACTACAATTCCATTTTTAAAAAATAATGAATTTGACTATTCAGATTTAGTTACTTGGATACATCCAGATTTTGAAAAGTATACATGGATAGTATTTATTTTCTTTGTTGTTCTAATTCTTACAGCAGTTTCTAATGGTGCAAATTTAACTGATGGTATTGATGGTTTGGCTGCTGGTTCTTCTGCTATTATTGTATTAACATTAGGTGTATTTACTTGGGTGTCAGGAAATATAATTTTCTCTGATTATTTGAATATAATGTATATCCCACGTGTTGAAGAAATTACAATTTTTATTGCGGCATTTGTTGGTGCTCTTGTAGGATTTTTATGGTATAATACATATCCGGCCCAAATTTTTATGGGAGATACAGGAAGTTTAACAATAGGAGGAATTATAGCAGTAATTGCTGTTGCTGTAAGAAAAGAATGGTTAATCCCTTTAATTTGTGGAATATTTTTGATAGAAAATCTCTCAGTAATAATTCAAGTATTCTACTTCAAGTATACAAGGAAAAAATATGGCACAGGGAAACGCATTTTTAAAATGTCTCCTTTGCATCACCATTATCAAATGTCAGGATATCATGAGAGCAAGATTGTAACTAGATTTTGGATTCTAGGTATTTTCCTAGCAATATTATCAATAATAACACTAAAAATTAGATAGATGAAAATGATTGTTATTATTGG
>JAZABS010000031.1:0-22251 GCA_036136835.1 Bacteroidota bacterium | reverse complement strand
ATCTTCAGACACATTTAATATAGAGTCCTGATAACAACTTTTCATATATAATCCCCATATAGGCAGAGCCATTGTAGCTCCTTGACCATAGGCTATATCTTCAAAGTGTATAGCCCTATCTTCTGCTCCAACCCAAACTCCTGTAACTAAATTAGGAACCATACCTATAAACCAACCATCACTTTGGTTTTGTGTTGTTCCAGTTTTTCCTGCAATGGGATTTTTAAACTCATATGGATATCCCGTTACTACATTTCTATAGACTAAATTATGTTCATCAGATCCAACAGTTCTAAGCCTTGTTCCAGATCCAGCACGGGTAACACCCTCAAGTAAATTTACAGTTACATAGGCAGCCTCCTCGCTTAATACATCTCTCGTTTCAGGTTGATATTCATATAACAATGTTCCATTTTTATCTTCAATTCTTTCAATAAAAACAGGCTTGGTGTAAACTCCTTTATTTGCAAAAGTAGAATAGGCTGCAACCATTTCATAAACACTTAAATCAGGTGTTCCTAAAGCAATTGATGGTACTGGTAAAATACGCTGCTCTATTCCCATATTCTTAGCTAATTTGACTACTGGCCTAGGCCCAATTTTATCCATTAATCTTGCTGTAATTGTATTAACAGAATTTGCTAAAGCATTTTTTAACGTTCGAGTTCTTCCATATTTATCTCCTGAATTTTTTGGGCACCATTCTTCTACATTTCCAAATTTATTTTTGTCAATACAAAATTGACTGTCTGGGAAAGTATCACATGGGGAAAGATGAAGTTGATCAATAGCTGCAGCATATACAAATGGCTTAAATGTAGAACCTGTTTGTCTTTTCCCTTTCTTGACCATATCATACTGAAAATGTTTATAATTCATTCCCCCTGCCCATGCCTTTATAAAACCATTTGAAGGATCCATCGACATCATGCCTGGTCTCAAAAAAGATTTGTAATATTTCATCGAATCAATTGGCTGCATGATAGTATCAATATCACCATCCCATGAAAAAACTGTCATCTTTGTTGGCTCAAAAAAAGATGCTTCTATCTCCTCAATAGGTTTTTTTAAATCATATCGCATTTTTCTCCATCTTTCAGATCTTCTCATCGATATTCTCAATAATGTATCTACAGCACCCGTTGTCAATTCTCTAAATGGAGCAATTGAATCATCAACCATTTCGTTTTGAGTAAAAAATTCATTTTGCAATCTAGGCATATGTTCAGCAATAGCTTGTTCAGCATATTCCTGCATGCTATAATTAATTGTAGTATATATTTTTAATCCATCTGTATTCAAATTATATTTTGATCCATCAGGCTTTCTATTTTCTTCTTGATTTAGCCATTCTTTCATATAAGCTCTTAAATACTCCCTAAAATATGTTGCTAATCCTTCTCTATGAGATTCTGGAGTATACTTTAATGATAGTGGTTGTAGTTGAATTGAATCTTTAACTTGTTCATCGATATATCCATATTTGAACATCTGATTTAAAACTACATTTCTTCTGTTTTTTACTCCAACAGGATTTCTATGTGGCCTTGGATTATATAATGATGAATTCTTTAACATCCCAACTAATATTGCTGATTCATTAATGTTTAAATCAATAGGCTCCTTGGCAAAATATATTCTTGCAGCACTTCTTATCCCATCAGCATTATTACCAAAATCATAAATATTTAAGTATTGAGCAATAATTTCATTTTTTGTATACTGCTTTTCCAGACGAATAGCAATAATATATTCTTTTATTTTTTGTGTAATTCTCGCTAATGTATTTCTTGATCCTTCACCATGAAACAATAGCTTGGCTAATTGTTGGGTTATTGTACTTCCGCCTCCATCTCTACCAAATTTTATTATTGCCCTAAAAGTTGATATAAAATCGATCCCAGAATGATTATAAAAACGAATGTCTTCTATAGATAGTAAAGCATCTATAAGATGACCGGGGAGTTCTTCAAATGTTACCGGAGTTCTGTTATCATTAAAATAATACTTCCCCAATGTTTTATTATCAGAAGATATAACCTCACTAGCAAGATTAGTTTTCGGATTTTCTAAAACCTTAAGATCTGGCATTTCTCCAAGACCTCCAGTTGATGCATAATAGAAAGTCCCTGACAGGCCTAATGTAATAGCTATAAAAAATGTCCATATTAATAAAACATAGGCCTTATATTTATTTTTTGCTTTATTTAAATTTCTAAATGACATTAATACATTTATTATTTTTTATTTCTTTCTTCAATACTATATCCCACATCTAATATACCTTCTAAAAGTTCAATTCCTTCAGTTTTATTAATTAATCTCATTGAGTGACTAATGCTTATTTGATATTCCTCATCCTTAAATAAATCAATATTTTCTTTATGAATTAATTTATTCTCAGTTATACCTATTAATTTTCTTCCTATTAGCTCGCCTGAATTTGTAGCCATAGGATACTCTAATGTATCTATGCTTAATATATTATTTGAATTTTGAAAATTAACTATCAAGAAAATATTATTGAACATGTATTCATCATTAACCCTAAGATTTATATATGTATTATAACGATTAGAATTATTATTTATTTGAAAGTTAAATTTCACTAAACTGTCCTTATGCCAAACCATTGGAAGAGAGGTATATTTGCTAAATACCATCTCATTATTACATGAAGAAAAGCAAATAAAACTTAAGAAAAGGAATATTCTATATGTCATACACTTTGTAGTTTTTTGGGTTCTTTATCATTAGCTGATACTGAAAATTCTTCAATAGAATTAGCTAAATTCCCTTTTTTATTCATGTTAATTATACTATTAGCAACACTTGCTTGAAGCTCATACCAATCAATAGGATTATCAATATATGTATACCAAAGACGTTTCCTAAAAATATCTATCTTTTGACATATTGCAACGCCCTTTTTTGTTTTTAACTTAATTTCTTTTTTTGGTATATCTTTTAAAGCCTCTAAATATGTCCCTAGCTCATAATTTAAACAGCATTTTAATTTTCCACATTGACCAGACAATTTTGCTGGGTTAATTGATAATTGCTGATATCTAGCTGCTGATGTATTGACTGCCCTAAAATCATGTAGCCATGTTGAACAACATAATTCTCTTCCACAAGAACCTATCCCTCCTAACCTTGAGGCCTCTTCTCTTAATCCAACTTGTTTCATCTCTATTCGTACTTTAAATTCCTTAGCAAATACCTTAATTAATTCCCTAAAATCAACTCTTTCATCTGCTGTATAATAAAAAGTAATCTTATTTCCATCACCCTGATACTCTACATCTGATATTTTCATTTTAAGATTAAGATTAGATGCCAATTGTCTAGCCTTAACCATTACTTGATCCTCTTTATTTCTAGAATCTTGCCAAACATCAATATCTTTTTGAGAAGCAATTCTATATATTTTAAATATATCCTCAGAATCAAGATTAATATTTTTCTTTTTCATTTGAATTCTTACAAGTTCTCCTAGTAAAGTAATGACTCCAATGTCATGGCCTTTATTAGACTCAATAGCCACAATATCACCAAGAGATATTGAAACAGAATTATTTTTGTAATAGGCCTTTCTTCCATTTTTAAATCTCACCTCTGAATAAGGGAATAGCTCTTGTCCGTCTGGAACAGCAATGTCGTTTAGCCAATTAAATACTGTAAAAGTGTTACATGAATTACTAGCACAGGCTCCATTATTATTACATCCCTTTGGAATTCCATTATTTTTAGAAGAACAATTTTGACAAGACATAATTATTTTTTAAATGTTGTTATGTTTTTCGTTCTCCCTTTTTTAAATATATCATTACTATTTTTTTGACCACTTCTTAACTGTTTTTGAAGCCTGTAAGGCATATTTTTTATTTCTAAACATTTATATGAACAACAATTTTCCATTTTATCCCGACAATTATCACATTGAATAAATAATAAATGGCAAGCATCATTTGCGCAATTTGTATGAATATCATAAGGGGATCCGCATTGATGACAAGCTGCTATTATATCATTACTAATTTTTTCAGCTCTTCTATTGTCAAAGACAAAATTTTTTCCTAGAAAATTATTTTCTAAATTTTCTTCTTTTACTTGTCTTATATATTCAATAATTCCCCCTTCTAATTGGTATACATTTCTAAATCCTTTATGTTTAAAATATGCACTTGCTTTCTCACATCTTATGCCTCCAGTACAATACATTAATAAATTTTTATCATCCTTATGTTTGGTCATCTGTTTTTCTATTATATCTAAAGAGTCTCTAAAGGTATCTACATCTGGCAAAACAGCGTCTTTAAAATGTCCTATCTCACTTTCATAATGGTTTCTCATATCAATTACAACAGAGTCTTCCTTTTTCATTAATTCATTAAATTGCTTTGCATTTAAATGAATCCCTTTATTTGTAACATCAAACGAGCTGTCTCTTAGGCCATCTGCGACAATTTTATCTCTTACTTTAATTGTTAATTTTAAAAAAGACTTATTGTCTTGTTCAACAGCAATGTTTAATCTAATGTTTTTTAATATTTTAACAGAATCTAAAAATTTCTCGAATCTCAAAAAATTTTCAGAAGGAATTGAAAGTTGTGCATTTATTCCTTCATTAGCCACATATATTCTTCCTAATACATCAAGCTGGTCCCATTCTAAAAATAATCTATTTCGAAATTTAACAGGGTCATTAATTTTTGCGTATTTGTAAAAAGAAAGAGTTATTCTCTTGTTTTTTGAAGCGTCTATAAGTTTTGAACGTTCCTCAGAACTTAGCTTGTTGTACAGTTGCATGCTATACTTATTTATAAAATTACTTATATACAAAAGTAATATTTATTATCTTATCGAAAAAAGATCAAAAACAACTAAATATAAATTGTATTCTGAAAAAAGTTGTTCTAAATTAGCATAATTAAGTAAGAAAAAATGGGCTCAGAAAAAGATAATAAGTTAAAAGCATTAAAACTAACTCTAGAGAAACTAGACAAGGCATATGGGAAAGGGACTGTGATGAAAATGGGTGACTCTGCTGATACTACAGTAGAGGCAACTTCATCCGGATCACTTAGCCTAGATTTAGCATTAGGTGTTGGTGGATATCCTAAAGGAAGGGTTGTAGAAATTTATGGCCCTGAATCTTCAGGCAAAACTACTCTTACTCTTCATGCAATTGCAGAGTGTCAAAAAAATGGAGGTATTGCTGCATTTATTGATGCTGAACATGCGTTTGATAGATTTTATGCAGAAAAGTTAGGTGTAGATATTGAAAATCTCATAATATCTCAGCCAGATCATGGTGAACAAGCATTGGAAATTGCTGACAATCTTATTAGGTCTGGTGCTATTGATATGGTCATCATTGATTCCGTTGCAGCTCTTACACCAAAAAGTGAAATTGAAGGAGAAATGGGAGATTCAAAAATGGGTCTTCATGCTAGATTAATGTCTCAAGCACTTAGAAAATTAACTAGTTCTATTAGCAAAACAAATTGTACAGTCTTTTTCATTAATCAGCTACGTGAAAAAATAGGCGTTATGTTTGGAAATCCTGAAACAACAACTGGGGGTAATGCACTTAAATTTTATGCTTCCATTAGAATTGACATAAGACGTTCAACACAAATTAAAAACAGCGACGGAGCTGTAATGGGGAATAGAACCAGAGTAAAAATTGTTAAAAATAAAGTTGCTCCTCCATTTAAATTAGCTGAATTTGATATAATGTATGGTAAAGGGATTTCAAAATCTGGTGAAATTATAGATTTAGCTGTGAATGCAGAAATTATAAATAAAAGTGGATCATGGTTTAGTTATGAAGGCACAAAATTAGGTCAAGGAAGAGATGCCGTGAAATCTCTTCTAATTGACAATCCTGATTTGATGGAAAAGCTAGAAAAGCAAATTGTTGAAACTATTAGCTAGAACTTTTTAAATCTTCCAGCATAATATTTCTAACCTTATTACTAAGATCCTTCATATTGTCTCTTGTTAATCCAGAAGTAGGAATTGGCTTATGAGTTATAATTCTTAAAGGACCTGGGATTCCTTTGGATGCTGCTAAAAGATTTCCGAAACTCCATGGAAATCTTTTTTTATTATCTAAAAAGGTACATATAACTATTGGGATTTGATGTTCTATAGCTATACTAAATGCCCCTTGTTTAAATTCTCCTAATTCAACATTTGTAGGAGGCACTGTCCCTTCAGGGAATAAACAAACATTTAATCCTTTACTGATTTTCTCTTTTGTAGTGTTAAAAACAGCCCTTCTGCTTTCTGGACTACTCCTGTCAACTAGAATCATTGTGCGTCTATATAAATATCCAAAAATTGGAATTTGATCAAGCTCTTTCTTTCCTACAAAAACCATAGGATAATTTTTTGCAAATGAGACCATTAACATTACATCAATCATAGAAACATGATTCCCAACAAAAACATAAGTCCCTTTCTTATCAAGCTCTAATTTATTTTCATATACTGGGTAAAAACCCATAAAAAATAGTATTGCCTTGCACCAAACAACACCAAAAAAATAAAAATACTTATACAAGTTTTTATTTATTATTATAAAAATAAAGGCAGGGCATAAAATAATAATAGTAAATATTGTTACCAATATATAAAACCATATATTGTATAATGTCCAGAAAATATATTTTAAAAATTTCACTACATTCAAAACTAATTAAATTATTTTAATAAAAGGATTACCTTTGTATTAATGAATAAAAACAGTAAAAGAATTTTAACTGGGATTCAAAGTACCGGGACTCCACACCTAGGAAATATTTTAGGGGCAATTATTCCAGCAATTCAAATGTCAGAAGAAGAAAATGTAGAATCCTATTTATTTATTGCAGACCTACATTCAATTACACAAATTAAAGATTCAAAAACATTAACAAATAATACATATTCTACAGCAGCAGCATGGCTTGCTTTTGGGTTAGATTATAAAAAAACTATTTTCTATAGACAAAGTGATATTCCTCAAGTTACAGAATTAGCATGGTATCTAAGCTGCTATTACCCATATTCTAGATTAACTCTAGCCCATAGTTTCAAAGACAAACAGGATAGACTACAAGACATCAACTCGGGGTTGTTTAATTATCCTATGCTAATGGCTGCTGATATACTTTTATATGATGCTAATGTCGTTCCCGTTGGCAAAGATCAGCTACAGCACCTTGAGATTACCAGAAGTGTAGCTAACAGATTTCATAATAATAATGGTGAAACATTCATTATTCCTGAAGCTGAACTTAACTCCGAAAATATGTCCATTCCTGGAACAGATGGTCAAAAAATGAGCAAAAGCAAAAACAATATAATTGACATCTTTCTCGATGAGCAAAAATTGAAAAAACAAATTCAAAGCATAAAAACTGATAGCACACCAATTGAAAAGCCGAAAGAATGGAAAACCTGTAATCTATTTAAAATATATAAACTTGTAGGCTCAAAAGATCAAATAAAAAAGTTACAATTAAATTATGAAAAAGGGGGCTATGGGTATGGGCATGCAAAGCAAGATTTATTAGAATTAATTCTTACAAAATACTCTAAAGAAAGAAAAGAATTTGATTACTATATGAATAATCAAGATGAAATTGATGCCATATTAAAAGTAGGGGCAAAAAAAGCGCTACAGACTGCAGATGATGTTCTAAATAGAGTTCGTAAAAAACTTGGATATAATTAGCTATTTGCTTGATATAATATTTAATTATTTATATATTGAAATATAATTTATTTCAATGAAATTTGACAAGCATATTAGAGATTTACTATATAGATATGATTGTATTATATTGCCTAATCTTGGAGCATTTGTAACAAGAAATGTCTCATCAAATATTGATGAAACAAACAGTTTAATAAAGCCTCCTCAAAAAATAATTTCATTTAATTCTAGTATTAATGAAAATGATGGACTTCTTGCAAATCATATTTCAGTAGTTGAAAATATTTCACATAAACAAGCTGCTAAAAAAGTTGAAAAGAAGATTCTTTCCTACAAAAAAATTCTAAATAACAAGAAATTTTTAAAGATAAAAGATGTTGGAGAATTATCTTTAAATGATGGTAAGTATTTATTTAGCCCATCAAATAAAATTAATTTTCTAAGTAGTTCGTTTGGGCTTACAGAATTTTCAACAAGTCAAATAAGCAGAAAAAAATCCCAAGCTAGCAATTCATATTTACAATATGCTGCTGTTTTAATTATTGCATTGTTTATAGGGTCAGGCATTGCTACAAATTATTTTAATGAAATTGATGCGCATAATCAAATTTCATATAATCTAGCTGAAAAAGAAATTGGAAATAAAATACAAAAAGCAACATTTATTATAGACAATCCTCTGCCAGTAATAAAATTAAAGCTAGAAAAACAATATGGTGATTTTCATATTGTTGCTGGTTCTTTTAGATTCAATGAAAACAGCTATACCAAACTTAATCAACTAAAGTCATTGGGATATTTAGATGCTAGAAAAATTGGTAAAAACAATTATGGGCTTCATCAGGTAGCTTACGCTAGCTATAATACAAGACAAGAAGCTAAAGTTGCATTAAATCAAATTCGAGAAGATCATAATATTAATGCCTGGCTTCTATATAAAATTTTTGATTAAACATAAATTCTTAATTCTTTATAATGAGAGAAAAATCTCCAAAAGACTCATTAACAATAATGACAAACTCCGTTTTGCCTGGAGATACAAATCAACTGAATAATATGTTTGGAGGAGAACTCCTTGCCAGAATGGATAGAGCAGCAAGTATATCAGCAAGCCGTCATTCTAAACGGATTGTTGTTACTAGTTCCGTAAATCATGTATCATTTAATAAAGCAATTCCACTAGGCAGTACAATAACTATTGAGGCTAAAGTATCTAGAGCTTTTAATTCTTCGATGGAAGTTTATCTTGATGTTTGGATTGATAATCTAAAGGGAGAAAAAACTAAAGCCAATGAAGCTATTTATACTTTTGTTGCTGTTGATGAAAAAGGGAAACCTGTTCAAATTGACAAAATAAAACCTGAATCCGAAGAAGAAATAAAAAGATATGAAGGTGCGCTAAGAAGGCGGCAGTTAAGTCTAGTCTTAGCCGGTAAAATGAAGGCGCAAGAAGCAACTGAATTAAAATCTATATTCAACTAAAATCTATAGCTTATATATCCATGTAGATGGATTTTCTGTAGACCCATCTTTGAAAATGCTAAAATTTAAAATTGTTTGTCCTGAAGATTTGTTTCTGGACAATTTCCCTATACTCTGCTTGGTATTAATTGGATCTCCTTTTTTTATATATATTTCTGATAAATTTTTATATACACTAAAAAAGTTTCCATGCTGAATTAATACCGCATGACTACCATTTTTAGAAACAATTATTGAATAAACAATCCCATCAAATATTGCTCTAACTTCTTGGTTGTCATTAGTTAAAATTCTTACACCATTACTTTGAATTGTTGTTGTTTTTACTATTGGATGAGGCTGCTTCCCATATCTTAAAACAACTAATCCTTTTTCAACTGGCCATGGCAATTTCCCTTTATTTTCTACAAACTTTTTTGAAATTAATTTTGCTTCAGCAGTTAATTTAAATTGTGGCTGATTGTTGTTTTTTGTTCTAGCTATTGCCTCTGCAATTATTTTTTGAATTTGTTTGTCTATCTCTAAGGATTGTTTCTGCTTAGTTTTAATTTGATTAGCATATCTTTTTTCATCTTTCCTAATTTCCAATATCATTTTTTCTTGTTGCAAATTTTCATTATCTAAATTGTCTTTTATGTTCTGATTTTCATCAATAAGTACTTGCTTTTCAGCCCTTTGAGTTTTTAGTCCTTTTAAGACGCTGTCAATTAATTTTGTTGTGAGCTTAATTTCATTAATTTGCTTGTCCTTATATTTTACATACTGCTTATAATATTGTAATCTCTTATAGGCTTGAGCAAAATTATTTGATGAGAATACAAACATAATTTTATTTAGGCTAGACTTATGCTTATATGATTTAAGAACCATTTCTGCATATTCTTTTTTGGTTTTTTCTTGTTTTTCAGATAAGCCTTTTAATTCTAAATTATTTGATTCTATTTGATCAACAATTATATTTAATTGACTATTGATATTGCTGATTAAATCTTTTTGAAGATTAATTTTAAATTTTAGATTTTCTACATTAGTTAGGAGGTCTCGTTTTTTATTTGTTGATTTTTTAATTAATGTTTCAATATTTTGAATCTCTGTTTTTAATACCTGCTTCTTAGTTTCTAAATCCTCTTTAGATTGAGAGAGTATAGATTGGCTAAACAGAAAAAAAAATAAAAAAATAAACTTAAAAATATGTTTCATTTCATTAATCAATCTTGATTTTCTTGTAGCCTTTAGGTATTTTAAAAGGGATATTTAGTTTTTTGTCTATAACAACTGACCTCATTTCAATATTTATAGTTTTATTTTTCCAGTCCAGAAATAAAATGTTTTTAGCGTATGCAGATGTATTTATTTTGTTATAGTTTTTATAGTTTATACTAAATGTTTGCTGAGACTGTGATATTGGAGAAGCATTATTTATTTCCTTGTAAAACTTTTGGCTATTTAGTCTAAAATTGTATGGGTTAATATAAAAAATCCCTGTTAATTGATCAGAATCAAACTCTATTTCTTTTTTAAATATATATGATCTTAACAAATTGTCTGTCTGATTGTCATCTTTATTTAGTTTTTTATCAAAATCCTTGGAGCTCAATTCTATAACTGGAAAACCGAAAAGAAGGTTTTCAAGCATATCATATGAAACGCCTATCCCCAATATGTTTTCTATATACGAAAAACCAGCTTTTATATAATTTCTTTCGAGCTTATTGTAATATTGGATTGAGTCTTTAGTTATAAGCATGCGTATTGCCCCTATTGGTGCGCTTATCCATATTTTTTCTCCAGCTAAAATTCTAATTGTTGCAGTATTAGTTTTAATCTTATTTTTTGAAGAGTAATCGATTCTAGCTCTAGCCTGTATTGTTGTAAATGTGTTTTTGTTTTGGTTTATTGTTTTTACAATTTTTTTTGAAGTAACTCCTTTATTATCCCCAATGACATATTCTTTTTTTAATGCACATGAGTGAATTAGTAAGACTAGAATTAAAATAATATAATTTGATTTTCTCATGTTTATTGTCTTATATCCCTGTGCTTCCAAAACCTTTATTCCCTCTGCTAGAGAGGTCTAATTCTATGACTTCTTCCCAAACTACATTTGAATGCTTAGCAATAATTACTTGGGCAATTCTATCGCCATTTTTTACTGTATATTCTTCATTTGAAAGATTGATTAAAATTACGCATATTTCTCCTCTATAATCCGCATCTATCGTTCCAGGTGAGTTTAAAACTGTTATTCCTCTTTTTATTGCCAAACCACTTCTAGGCCTTATCTGTGCCTCATGTCCTTTAGGTAAAGAAATGTACAACCCTGTGGGAATTAATGTTCTTTCTAAAGGCTTAATAATAATTTCATTTTCCAAATATGCTCTTATATCCATCCCCGCTGAAGATTCAGTTTCATATTTCGGAAGATCATTTGATGATTTGTTGATAATTTTAATTTTCATTTAATCCTTTTATTAATAAACGGAGATTAGATTTTTCATACAATAGAATTGATAGGTTAAACAAAATTAGACAACCTATACCAATAATGAAATTTCCTCTAAAGAAATAAAACGAAATAGCTGACAAGGCAACTGAAAAAACTATATAAAAACTGATTTTAGGAATATTATATGGAATTGGATAATATTTGCTGCCTAATAAATATGAACTATAAGCCATAAGAGCATATGCAGCAAGTGTTGCAATTGCAGAACCAACGTAGCTATATATAGGTATCAATATAATATTTAAGATCAAAGTAATCATTGCTCCAAAAACAGAAATATACGCTCCAAATTTTGTTTTATCTGTAATCTTGTACCATACTGAAAGGTTTTGATATATCCCTAAACAAAAATTAGCAAGTAAAATAATTGGGACTATTTTCATGGCCTGCCAATATTCTTGATCGCCAATAAAAATTAGCTTAAGTAAGTCTGCAAAAACTACTACTGATAATAACAATGAACTACCAAGAATAACAAAGACCTCTAAGATTAATGCATATGTTTTTTGGGGGGATTTTTCATTAGCTTCTTTAAAGAAAAACGGTTCAATTCCTAATTTATAGGCAGTTGAAAATAAAGTCATAAACAACGCAAGCTTGTAACAAGCTGCATACATCCCTATTTCACTTTTGGCAATAGAATCTGGCAGCATAAAATCTAATAAAATTTTGTCAAAAGTTTCATTAATTGAATATGCCAGTCCGGAAATAAGAATAGGGAAAGCATACATTAACATTTTTTTTAGTAAATCAATGTTTATTCTATAATTAATTTTAAAATAAAAAGGGATTAGTAGTATCAAACTAACCAAACTGGCTATTAGATTAGATATGAAAATGTAATTTATTTCATAGTTAGGTATATATATATATGAGGCTATATCACTAACTGATGCAAATTTCTTAACAAGAATTAATAGAATAATGTTTAAGGAAAAATATACTACTACATTTATGATCTTGATAAGAGAATATTTAATTGCCTGCCCTTTTGCCCTTAGATATGCAAAAGGAATAACAACCAGCGCATCTAAAGCAAGTATCCACAATACTAACTCTAGATATTGTATTTCAATGCCAGTAAATAAAGATATTTCTACTTGAAAAATTGATGCAATTGCAAAAAAGATAGCTGTTGTAAAAATAATCGATATTGATGCTGTACTTATGACGTCTTGTTTATTTGATTCCTTATTAAAAAACCTAAAAAAAGATGTTTCTAAACCATATGACAAAATCACATTAAACAATATGATGTATGAAAAAATAATTGACAGACTGCCGTAATCAGACACATTCTCAAGTATGTCTTTATCGGTATGCAGCCTAACAAGCAAAACGCTTATTATTCTAGGGAATACTGTTGCTATTCCATAAATGAAAGTTTGTCTAAAAACTTTAATTAATTTGTTCAATGTAAACTTCTTTATAATCTAAAATTAAACTAATAATTATAGGAATGCAAAACCTTGAAGTAGTTGTCTAATTATTAAGAGCTTCTGCTCCTCCAACAATCTCTAATATCTCGTTTGTAATAGCGGCTTGTCTTGCCTTATTGTAAGTTAATTTTAACTGGTCTCTTAGTTCTGTAGCATTATCCGTTGCCTTATGCATTGCTGTCATTCTCGCGCCATGCTCACTTGCATATGAGTCTCGTAATGCTTTAAATAATTGTGTTCTTAAAGATTTTGGAATTAATTCATTTACAATCTCTGACTGAGCAGGCTCAAATATATAGTCTTGATTATTTGATTCTTCATCATTGTTGGTAACTATTGGGAGAAACTGCTCATTAGTAATGATCTGAGTTGCTGCATTTTTAAATCTATTATATACAATTCTAATTTTATCAAATTCTTGTTCAATAAATTTTTGAATTAATATATCTGCAATTTCTTTTACATTTTCAAAAGATAAATCATCATAAATCTCATTGTTTGTTAAAATTACATCATGATTTTTAGATAATAAATCGCTGCCTTTTTTTCCAATACATAAAAAAGAAATTGAATCATTTTTTTGACTATTCAATATAGAAATACACTCCTTAACTATATTTGAGTTAAACCCTCCACACAATCCTCTATTAGATGTAATGCACACAATTAATGTTTTACCGCTAGTTCTATTCTGAATGAAGCTATTGTCAGAATCAATAGATGAAGACAGATCTTTTAATATTTCTGTTAACTTGTTAGAGTATGGCCTCATAGCCATTATAGCATCCTGTGCTTTTTTAAGCTTAGCTGCAGAAACCATCTTCATAGCGCTAGTAATCTGCATAGTAGAAGAAACTGATGAAATTCTATTTCTAATTTCTTTTAAGTTAGCCATTTAGGAATTTTTATATTAATATTTAGCTGACAATTCGTTACAAACCTTTTCTAATGTATTTATAACTTCATCTGTTAGTTTACCTTGTTTTATTTCCTTAAGTATTTTGCCATGTTTGCTGTTTAATAGCTGAATATATTCTGACTCAAATTCTTTGATTTTATCTACAGGAACTTCTTTAAGCAAATTTTTTGATCCAGCATATATAATTGCGACTTGATCTTCTACTTTAAAGGGATCATTTTGAGCTTGTTTTAGTATTTCTACATTTCTTTTCCCTTTTTCAATTACGCCCAAAGTGGCAGCATCTAAATCAGAACCAAACTTAGCAAAGGCTTCTAATTCTCTAAATTGGGCTTGGTCAAGCTTTAATGTTCCTGCAACTTTCTTCATCGACTTAATTTGTGCTGATCCTCCAACTCTTGAAACAGAAATCCCTACATTAATTGCGGGCCTAACTCCAGAATTAAATAAGTCTGATTCTAAAAATATTTGACCGTCTGTAATTGAGATTACATTAGTAGGAATATATGCTGATACATCTCCCGCTTGAGTCTCAATGATAGGCAAGGCTGTTAGAGAGCCTCCTCCTTTTACAATAGGCTTAAGTGAATCAGGCAAATCATTCATGTTTTTAGCAATTGCATCATCATTGATTACTTTAGCCGCACGCTCTAATAGTCTTGAATGAAGATAAAACACGTCTCCTGGATAAGCCTCTCTTCCTGGCGGTCTTCTTAATAATAAAGATATTTCCCTATATGCAACGGCCTGTTTAGATAAGTCATCATATATAATTAGAGCTGGTCTTCCCGTATCTCTGAAATACTCCCCAATAGATGCTCCAGTAAAAGGAGCATAAACCTGCATTGCTGCTGGATCTGAAGCATTGGCAGATACAATAGTAGTATATGCTAGCGCGCCCTTATCTTCCAAAATTTTTGCAATGCCTGCAACAGTTGAAGCTTTTTGACCAACAGCCACATATATGCAATAAACAGGCTCTCCAGCATCATAAAATTCTTTTTGATTTAGAATTGTATCTATGCAGACTGTTGTTTTACCGGTCTGTCTATCTCCAATTACTAATTCTCTTTGACCTCTTCCAATAGGGATCATTGCATCAACAGACTTGATTCCAGTTTGAAGAGGCTCATTAACTGGCTGCCTATATATTACACCCGGTGCTTTTCTCTCTAAAGGCATTTCGTATAAATCCCCTTTTATTTTCCCCTTACCATCAATTGGATTTCCTAAGGTGTCTACAACACGACCAACAATTCCTTCTCCAACTTTGACTGAGGCAATTCTAGAAGTTCGCTTAACCGTATCTCCTTCTTTAATGTCAGTTGAAAAACCAAGAAGAACAACTCCAACATTATCCTCTTCTAAGTTTAATACTATTCCTTGTGTTCCATTAGAAAATTCAACTAACTCTCCATATTGAGCGTTAAATAATCCATAAACTCTTGCTATACCATCTCCAACATTTAGAACACTGCCTATCTCATCAAGTGAGACAGAAGATTCATGTTCTGAAAGTTGATTTTTTAAAATTGCTGATATCTCAGCTGGGTTTACTTCTGCCATTTTATATATTTCTTTTTATTTTATAAGTTCTGTTTTTAATTGCATCAGCCTTTTTGAAAAGCTTGCATTATATTCTGTGTTTTCAAATCTTAAGATAAAACCTCCTAAAATATTTTCATCAACAATGTTCTTAATCTCTACAGATTTGTCACTAAGTAATTTGATTTTACTCAAAACCTTTTTTCTAATATCGTCTGAAATAGGTGATGCTGTAATAACAGTGGCTATTGCTATATTTTTCTTTTCATTATAAATTTCATTAAAACTAAGAGCAACATCATTTAAAATTGATAGCCTTTTATTTGCGATTAATAAACCAATTAGCTTGTTAGTAACCTCATTCATATTGATCATTAAGCTTGATATAATCTTTTTTTTGTCCGAATAATTAATAAGAGCGTTCTTTAATAGTTGTTTAAAGTCAGGAGATGAATTGTTTGCTAAAATTATCGCATCCATATCCTTTTTAACACCAGAAAGATTATCTGATTCCTCTGATATTTGAAAAACTGCCTTTGAATAACGTATTGCTGCTCTTGATCTCATTTAGCTTTTTAATTTTGAATCTTCTAGCATATCCTCAATTATTTTTAATTGCTTGTTTTTGTCATCAAGCTCCTCAGAAATAACTTTTTCTGCAATTCCTACAGACAGCTCAACTACTGTTTTTCTAAGCTCACTCATTGCAGCATTTTTTTCATTCTCAATTGCCGTTTTTGCTGCATCAACCATCTTCTCAGACTTATTTTTTGCTTCCTCTTCTGCATCAGCAATTAATTTTGATTTTATTTCTCTAGCTTCCTTAAGCATAGCTTCTTTTTCTGCTCTTGCTTCATTTAAGATTTTTTCATTATCAGCCTTTAGGTTTTCTACTTCCTCTTTTGCCTTGTTTGCAGCATCAAGAGCATCTTTAATTGACTGCTCCCTTTCACTAACTGCGCCAAGAATTGGTCCCCAAGCAAATTTTTTGAGAATTAAATATAGGATTGCAAAAGATATTGTTGTCCAAACTAATAGGCCTATATCAGGTGTAACTAAATCCATAGTTGTTGGTTTATATAATTAAAATTAGACGATATTAATATTCGTCGTGTTAGCTTATTAACGATACAACTATACCAAATAACGCAACCGCCTCAATAAAGGCAATAAGAATAATTGCATTAGTTAGAATTTTCCCTTGCATCTCTGGCTGTCTTGCCATAGCATCCATAGCTGATCCGCCTATTCCTCCAATTCCGATTCCTGCACCAACAGCAGCTAGTCCTGCACCGATAGCAGCAAAAGCACCATAGTCAACGGCTGCTTCTTGTAATAAAAATAATACTAAATTCATGTTTCAAATTTTAAAGTTAATTAATGTTCATGTTCCTCCATTGCACTACCAATATATAAAGCGGTAAGCATGGTAAATATGTAAGCCTGAATGGCTACAACTAATACTTCAATAATATAAATAAAAACTGAAAAGAAAATGGAGGCTGGTGCCAACCATAAGCTTTCAAAAATAAATATTAAAGAAATTAGACTTAATATAATAATATGTCCTCCTGAAATATTTGCGAATAGCCTTATCATTAAAGAAGCCGGCTTTATAAAAATTCCCAAAAATTCAATTGGCGCTAAAAATAGTTTCATAGGCACTGGAACCCCTGGCATCCAAAAGATATGTTTCCAATAGTCCTTGTTTGCTACAATTGTTGTAATTACAAAAGTTATTACAGCTAGAACTCCAGTAAAAGCAATATTGCCACTTAAGTTTCCGCTGAATGGGAAGAAAGGAATCAATCCCATAATATTATTTATCCAAATAAAGAAAAATAGTGTTAAAAGAAATGGAACGTATTTCTCATATTTATCCTCTCCAATAAAAGGGAGTGCAACTTCTTCCTTAATAAACAAAACTATAGGCTCTGTAAATTTCGCAATTCCTACAGGCTCTCCTCTATTTGATCTAGCATATGATCTAGCTGACAATCTAAACAAAATAAAAATAATTATGATTGACAAAAACATTGAGAACACAAGTTTAGTAATTGAAAAGTCTAAAGGCTTTTGATTTATTGGATGGTTTGATCCATCAAATTGAATAAGTTTTTCTGAAGAATTCTGGTTAGCATAATAAATAGTCCCGTGATATTTAATAAATGACTGTTCCTTGCGATTAACAACTACAGTCCCTGAATCATCATGATGAAACTCTGAAGACATAAAAGCAACTAGTCCATTGTTTGTCCATAAAATGACGGGAAGAGGTACTGAAACAGCATGTCCATTCCAGTCCATAACATGAAAATCATGAGAGTCCATAATGTGATGCATTATCATTTCGTTTACATCAAATACTTCAGATTCCGTTTTTTTTGAATCATTATTAGAGAAGGAAAAAGCATAAAACAAAAAGCAAAAAATATAAAAAAAGTTAAGAAAAAATTTGTTAGACATTCTTGCTTAATTATTATCTAATAATATGGTTGCAAATGTACACACATAAAATGTAATTTCAAACAAAAAAAACTAACAATAAGACAATTATTTCAACACATCTTTTATGCCAACTACTTCTGCGATTTGAAAAACAAAATAAACTGCAAAAAAGTTCATGAGGTCAATAAATAAATTCTCCTTTTCTAAATTAAATACTGGAAATAATATAATTATTGCTGTGGCCATTTTTATTATTGTTGTCAAAACGAACAACCCTAGTGGATTGGCTGGATTTTTAATCCTTGAATTCAACTTTAAAACACTGCAAACAAAAATTACTGAAAACAAATTGAATAAATAAATCGCCTTTAAAGATATGTTTGTCTGAGATGAATAATCACTGCTTAAAAAAAGGCTATGAAGAAAATACAAAAGAATTCCTGCTGATATAAGAAAAATATAAAATCTCATTTATCACTATTTTGATTAGAATGGTTTGAAACCTGTCTAATAACATAATAAATGGAGACTATAATTGCTATTATAGAGAAAAGTATGCTAAAAATTTGATATTGATTTGGGTATGATTGATCTAGTTTATATCCAATAAAAACTCCTAATGCAATAATAATAAGCATTTGGAATCCAATCTGGGAAAATATAATTATGTTATGCTGTTTTTTCTTGTTTTTCAGCCGAATCCTTATTTTCAGTTTTGTTTAATTCCTTTACACCGCCTTTCATACTGCATGTAGCATTAAATGTTGCCCCAGGCTCTACTGCTAGTTTACCTATTACTACCTCTCCTTCAATGTGCGCCGAAGATCTTAAAGTTAATTTTCCTGTAAGTTTCAATTTTCCTGTAAAACCTCCTTCAAAATCCGCATCTTCTCCTTCAAGACTTCCATTAACAACACCAGTCTTTCCAACAACAATTCTTCCTGTTGTTTTTATATTTCCTTTAATATTGCCCTCAACTCTAAAGTCTCCTTCGCTAATTACATCTCCGACTAAAGTAGTCCCTTGAGTGATCATGTTTTGTTGATTATTACTGCTCATAATTAAATTATTTTAAATATTCCTCTAAATTTTTATGGATTTGAATTGTTTGATAATTTTCAGAAGAAGCAACAAAGAAGCTCTCTTTATTAATCTGCGAATTTTTATCTAACATTTCAGCTAATCCCATGGCCCCGTCATAGCTCTTTAGTCCATGCAGAACTACAAATGTAATAATATTATTGTAATAGTCAATTGAGCTTAATAGATCTAAATATTCTATTCGATTTACTGCATTGTTTAATGATTTAGAGAATTCTTCTATTTCATCATTGCTTATGTTTTGAAAAGTATATATGATTTTAAAGTTTTCGGAAGAATCGTTTTCTATAAAAACACTACTGCTTAATAATGGCAAAACATCTTGAATGACATATTCTGCTTCTTTTCCTTCTATAGTATTTGAATAATTAAGCTTAATAAAATTCAGATGTTCTTTGTATTTTGAATAACCATATTCTTTAGCAATTGAAACTGCTTTTAACATTTCTATTTTAGGAAGAATGGGGTCATCATAAAAGTTTTTTATACTTTGGTCACATAGCGTAATTGCGTTTAAATAGTTTTTATTAGAGTATTCCTCATATATCTTATTGTATTCTTCTATAGGATTGTTTTCTTCAGTTAAAATAGTCTCAGGATTTAAAAGAAATTCCGCATATTTAGTGTCAGCATATATTTGTATAATTTCTGTCTTGATATTTTCAGCATTTGCTTCTTCTCCTAAGCTTAAATAATTTTTATACATAGAGTATTTTGCAGGAGGAATTAGAAATTGTTCTGGACTATTATCCAATAAAGTGCTTAACCTTTGATTTGATATCTTATACTCTTTAAACTGGTCTTTATAAATTGCTCCTAACTTATAATATGCATCATTTGTGACTAACTTAATACTGTCTATAATTTCTTTTGATTTAGGAATTTTATTAATGTAATATGTTTCACTATAAATACTGTCTTCAGGAATATTAGCGTTTTCAGATAAATTTTCAATGCTTTTTAAATCTTCAAACTCAATAGACCATCTCCAATTTTTAACCAATTTTCTTTTTCCCCATTTCTTTGAAAAAGCATTTTTCCCGTAAGCAACAGCCGTTGGATTATAAAAATAAAATACTGCTTCGTTATATTGTTGGTTTTGTTGGTCAAATATATTTTGAGATCCAAAATTATTATCTTTTTCTTCTTGCGCTTTTAATTTGTCTGCTTGTATTTTTAGTTCAGAAATATATTGTTCAAAATAATTTATTCTCTCCGAATCATTCATGTTTACTAATGCTAAGATGCTGTCATTTTTTTTCACAATAGCCTCATATAATATCAAATCTTGTAAATTATCCCTTTTCTTTTTTATCTGCCTATATCTTTTAGTTTTCAAGGATAATTTGTTTAGAGTGCTATCATAATAAAGGCCTGCGTTTAAATATTCATTATTGTTGAAGTATATTTCTGCTAATTGCTGATAATTCTCTGTTTCTAAATAATTGTCGTTAAGAATTGATTCTAGAGATTTATTAAAAAAATTGATTGCTGTAGTGTCTATTTGTTTTTTTAAATATAATAATGCTACTTGGTGATACAGATCACCTAGAAATTCCTTGTTTTCAATGTTTTCAATCAGATCTTGAATCTCTACAATTGAATTATTAATAGAGTCGGAGTTTTCGGCTTTTCTTATATGTGAGTGAATAATGTATTTTCTAGGTATTTTTCTTTTGTAACTTATATTTTCATCATATAATGTTGTTGCGCTGTCCTTGTAATCAGCGCTATCATATAACTGTCCTAAAATATAATTGTATCTCGCTTTAGTTGTTCTGTCTTTAATCATATTGTTAGCTGTCTTTAGACACGCAATTGCACTATCCTGGTGTCTAACATTAATATATGCTTGTGCTAAAAACAGATTCGCGTCTGCTAAATCTTCAGGACTAAGATTGTTGTTTTCTATAAGTTCTTTTAAATTAACTAATGCTCTAGAGCTCTGTCCAAGTCTAATATTTATTTTTTCCTTCCATATTTTTACATGATTAATATATTTACTTGTTGGGTATTTAAATAAAATATAGTTAAACGCTTCTAAAGAAGGTATAAATCGTTGGTCATAATATCTAGATTTCCCTAGCAATAAATATGCTTCATCCATAATTGGATTTGCTTCTCTTCCGTCTATATTCATAGAATGTTTTTGAATAGCTAGAGTGGCTTTTTCTTCAGCTTGAGAAAAAAGAGTTTCTGTGTCATTTTTTGAATCACCTGAAGGTTCTTTTGAATTATACTTCTCAACCTGTAGCAGCTTCCAAAAATTATCTTTTTCTTGTAAATCTAATTCCTCCAAAGCTTGATCAAATAAATTCTGGCCATTAAACAAGTAGTTATACTTGGTTGTCATAGAATGAAAGTTTTTGTTTAAAAACTTGTCTTTTTTTCTCGAACACCCAACAAAAACAAGGGCTATTATAAGCCCTGAAAAAATATATTTATAACTTGTTTTGATTAACATAGGCTAAATATTAACAGAAATAACCTTCAGATATTGTCCTTCTAGCCAAAAATAGTTAAGTTTTTATACATTTGTCAAATGTTAAATACTTTCTTTTTTGGCTATCTACCTTTAAAATGGAAACGACTTGCACGAGTTTTATCCATTATTCTTTTTCTTCCTTCTAATTATCTTTTATTCGCATATGCATCTACAGGAAAAGGAGATGAATTTGATATTATTTTTTGGGAAATAGACTACATACTATTAATACCTGTTATTAACTACACTTTAAAACCTTTTGTAGTTAAATAAAAATAAGCTTATGAAAGAATCGATTGAAATAACGATTAAGGTTGATGATGTTGAATCTGTTATAAAGGGCTCAAAAAACGAAACCATTCTAGATGCTGCCCTTGAAAATGATGTAGATGCGCCTTATTCATGTCAGGGCGGGGCATGCGCGACATGTATTGGCAAATTGGTTTCTGGTAAAGCAAATATGCTACAAAACCACATACTTACAGACTCGGAAATAGAAGAAGGTTTAGTATTAGCCTGTCAGGCTGTTCCCACAACAGACATAGTTTATATTGACTTCGATGATGTTTAGCAAATTTCTTCTGCTTTTTTAACTATTTCTTCTACACTAATACT